>NZ_AXCD01000003.1:0-114209 GCF_000475335.1 Acinetobacter sp. COS3 | reverse complement strand
GTTGCATGATAAAGGGACGGACATCATAGTTCTGACTAAGTCCGCTTAAATCAAGGCTTAAGCTCGCAGCGAAGAGTGGGCTTTTTTGTTGCCATTCTTTAAAGATAATCTCGATAACATCAACCACAGTTTTATTCATAAACACTCGGCTATTGCGACGTTTTTTCCAAAGTGTGGTGGGATCTTCAAGTGTGAGTTTATAGAGGCTTAAACTGCCGTCGGATTGGCCTTGTAGTGCCTGAGTAATAATACCTGTGGTACGGAACAATTGTCCTGAGTCGGTGACTTGGTCGACCGCCACTTGGCTACCAATGAATTGTTTTAATGGAATCGTAGCATCAGTGGATAAGCAAATCAGTTCTGCACGAATGCCTTGATTGATTTCATGTTGCCCATCTATACGTTGTAAAAACACCTGAGCATTTAATATAGGATTAGAAAATTGAATATGGATGGCACGTTTTTGTGGGGTGATGCCTAATTGATCTAATGCGCGAAATATATTATTCAACATCTCTTGTTATTTAATATTAACTTAAATTTCGCGCATTCTATAAACCATAGACTAATCTGTCTATGTTTTTAATGTTACTTTATTGCAACAATTTAAACATTATATTGATCTATTAAGGTGCTAATTAGCTACACAAAAAAGCCCAGTCATCACTGGGCTTTTTAAATTAAACAAACCGAATTGGTTTAAACTCAGGCTCATTTTTGTGATGATCATCATCACACTCTTCACCATCTTTTTTGGTACCACGATCGATATAACCGCTACGCTGTTCTTTCGGTAAATTTTCCATTTCCCATGCATAAACAGCTTGCATACAAATTTCGCGTTGCTCTTTTGTCAAAGCTACACCATTTGGCCATTTACCAATTTCAACAGCAGTTTTTAAGCGCTCAACAATCTCAGGATTTAAAATAGCGAGCATTTGTTCAATATTCATGATTCATCCTGTTGAAAAGATTCAAAATCTTGATTCCAACCCAGTTTAGTACGGCAAGCCATATAAAAGTCATAACCAGGCGGATGTAATAAGCTAAGTTTAAACGGATGTTTACGAATATGCACGGTGTCACCAACATTTAATGCAACACTGTGTTGTCCATCAGCACTTACCATTGGCAAAACACGATTCTCACGAATTGTAATTTTGATTTCACTCTGACCACCAACCACAATTGGACGAGATGACAATGTGTGAGGATGCATTGGAACAAGAGCAATTGCATCCATACTAGGGTGTAGAATCGGTCCACCACCCGACAACGCATAAGCTGTTGAACCAGTAGGCGTTGAAACGATTAAACCATCACTGTGCTGGCGGTACACATACTGACCATCGATATTCAAATCAAAATCAAGCATGTGTACTGATTTACCCGAATGCAATACCACGTCATTGAGTGCAATTGCATCATAAATCGTTTCACCATTTGTCCGAACTTCCATTTCTAATAAGAAACGGCGATCGAGCTGGAATTGACCTTGTAATACCTGATCAAGTTTAAAAATGGCTTCAGCAGGTTTTATATCAGTTAAAAAACCTAAACGACCGCGGTTAATACCAATGACTGGCGTACTATAGCGAACCAAGGCACGCGCAGCATGTAACAGCGAACCATCACCGCCAACGACGATCACAAGATCTACAACTTCACCCAGCAAGTTACGACTTACTGTTTGACCGTGACTATAAGGTACAAGTTTTGCCGTTTCTTGGTCAAAAACTGGGTTTAAGCCTAAAGTGATCAAATGATCATGAATTAAACATAACGTTTCTACTACAGAATATTTATCTGGTCGCCCAATTAGACCAATATTTCGAAAGGATTTATGGGAAATTTGCACGAATAATTCAGCTCCGCTGCGATTCCTGACTATCATATCATTAACAATCAATGTTGCGTTGATGATTGATTAAAAAGTATAAAAATGTCTATCCGTTGTTTTTTTATACGATTAATGTCAACGGATTCTTAAAGTTTTTATTGCATGTTGCTATTTATTCACAGTTTTATGATTGCAAATTACTGACAAGCTATCGCATCATTACCACCATTGTTTTGGTTTTAACGCAAATCTATGAAGTTTGAACGTGGTATTGGTTTTCTAGCACTTTTATTTTCAATTTTAGTGATCGGTGTTTTTATTGCCTTTAGTATCTATTTGATCCGTTTAGATAATATCATTCGGGACAAGTTTGAAGGTAAGCGTTGGGATATCCCTGCAAAGGTATTTGCTCGGCCTTTAGAGATCTATGCGAATGCACCAATCACTCAAGATAATTTCACTCAAGAATTGAAATTACTCGGCTACAAAAACACAGCGAATTACGACAAATCTGGTAGCTATGTTGTTCAAGGCAACCAGATGTATGTTCATACACGCGGTTTTGACTATGGTGATAGTACCGACCCTGAGCAAGTATTAGAACTTGCTTTCAATGATGGTCAAGTGAGTGATGTACGCTCTACCAAGCCATCGAATACGGGAGTCGCACGTTTAGAGCCATTATTGATTGGGGGAATTTATCCTCAGCATAATGAAGACCGTGTTCTGATTAAATTAAACAAAGTTCCTAAAACACTCATAGAAGCGTTAATTTCAACCGAAGATCGTAATTTTTATCATCATCATGGTATTTCGATTCGTGGTACTGCCCGTGCAGTAGTTAGCAATATCACAGGTGGTCGACGTCAAGGTGGTTCTACATTAACTCAGCAGTTGGTCAAGAACTTTTATCTCTCACCTGAAAAAACATTGAAGCGTAAGGTGAATGAAGCATTAATGGCTTTGTTAATTGAGTTGCACTACAGCAAAGATGAAATCCTTGAGGCTTATTTAAATGAAGTAAATCTCGGTCAAAATGGTAACTATTCAATTAATGGCTACGGTTTGGCTTCACAGTTTTATTTTGGTTTACCCTTACGTGAGTTAAATATTTCACAACAAGCTTTTTTAGTCGGCTTAGTTCAAGGCCCTTCTTTATACAACCCTTGGCGTAATCCTGAATCAGCAAAAAAACGTCGTGATGTCGTGCTCAATAACATGTTAGTGATGGGCTATCTCACTGAAGCAGAATACCAAGATGAAATTGCTCGTCCTTTAAATGTAGTAAGTAAGCCAACTTTAGGGCCAGCAAAATTCCCTGATTTCCTTGACATCGTTCGTCGTCAATTGCGTACTGAATATCAAGAAAGTGACATTACCAATCAAGGTTTAAGAATTTTTACAACACTTGATCCTATCGCACAAACACAGGTTCAAAACTCATTCAAGAGTACAGTTGAACGTTTAGCAAAGAACAATCCTGCTCGCTTAAAGAACCTACAAGGTGCTGTGCTTGTTGCACATCCAGAAAATGGTGAAATCATTGCAGCAGTTGGTTCAACCCAAGACTTTACAGGCTTTAACCGTACTTTAGATGCCAAACGCCAAGTAGGTTCATTATTGAAACCTATTATTTATCTCAATGCGATTGAGTCTGGTCGCTATACATGGGCTAGCCCGATTGAAGATAGTGCTGTAAACATTCCTATTGATGGCGATAAGAGTTGGACACCAAAGAACTATAGTGGCGGTGAACACGGCGTTGTTCCAATGCAACAAGCGCTAGCAAACTCATATAACTTATCGACAGTCCGTTTGGCAAATGAGTTTGGCCTTGCTGCATTTAGTAATAAATTGCGACAATTCGGTGTTAGCTCGGATATTCCAGCCTACCCTTCTATCTACCTTGGTGCTGTGAATATGTCACCGATGGAAGTCCTGAGCGTATACGGCAACTTTGCAACGGGTGGCTTTAAATATCCGCCACGCTCGATCCGTACAGTTGTTGATGCTAAAGGTCGCCTACTTGATCGTTATGGTTTAAACGTTCAACAAACCATTGATCCAGCTGCTGCCTATATTCTGAATTATGGTTTACAACAAGTCATGCGTTCAGGTACAGGTCGCTCAGCCTATAACAGTCTTCCTGAAACACTCAATCTTGCAGGTAAATCAGGTACAACTAACGATACCCGTGACTCATGGTTTGCTGGTTACTCTGGTAATAATCTTGCGGTTGTATGGTTAGGCTTAGATGATAACAAAGTGACAGGTTTAACGGGTTCATCAGGTGCTTTACCTGTTTGGATTAATGTGATGAAGCAACTACGCCAAGAACCAGTTAATCTACGTCAAACAGATAATGTTCAGTGGCAATGGATTGATAGTGCAACTGGTGATTTATCTGCTCAAGGCTGTGATGGTGCAATGTATATTCCACTATTAAGACAAACTGTTCCACGTCGTGCAACGGTATGTGGCCAATCACATTATGAAGTGGAGCCGACATATATTCCTCAAACTGATGAAAATCAGGATTATGATCACAATGATGGCATCACTAACTATATTCGAGAAAGTGAAAACCAAATGGATGCTGACCTGAACAATCACACAGCTCCAAGCCGCATTATTTCTAGCGGTAGTTACAACGGTGATAACTAATCTACAAGGATGTTTTTAGTATGATGAAGAAAATTACATTGATTATTGGCGCGTTAGTTCTTGCTGGCTGTACAGCAGCACCTGAAAGAACTACCAAACCACCAACACACTCAACGCAAAATAAGACTCAAAAGAAGAAAGTTGAACAACCTTCTTCCGGCGTCAAAATTACGCCTTATGAGCAAAAAGAAATTAAACGTCAAAATGTGCCTGTGATTGTTCCTGAGCAGAAAGTTCAACAGAAGTTTAATGACGGAAGCCAACTTCCAGCTTTCAGAAACTTGATGCAAAAGACTCAAACAGCCTTTAAACAACGCAAATATACTGAGGCCGAGCGTTATGCACTTCAAGCACAACGCATCGCTCCACAAGCTTCTGAAACCTATTTGTATCTAGGCTTAATTGCCGAGCAGAATAAGGAATATGCAAATGCAGAAGCCTTAGCACGTCGTGGTTTAAGCTATGCTCAAAGCAATGCGATGAAAAAACAACTTTGGTTAATCGTATTACGTGCGAGTCAAGCACGTAATCATCCAGTCAAAGCACAAGAAGCCAAGAAAGCAATTCAGGCACTTTAATTTATACAATTGAATTAAATTGACTTATTCCTGCAAGCCCATAAGCGTGATATTTCTGGGCTTGTTCTATTTCTGTTGGTGCAACACCACCAAGTGCAAAAACTGGAATATCACTTTTCTGTGCTAAGTCTGAAAAATTATCCCAGCCTAGAACTTTCGTATCAGGATGTGTTGCTGTCACATGCACAGGACTAAGTAGGATTGCATCACAACCTAAATGATGTGCATGCTGAATTGATACTGCATCATGGCATGCCGCTAAAAAACGTTTGCCAATATTTAGATCACCTTTACTCAAACTCATAAGTTGTGATTGTTTTAGGTGAATGGTTGAAATTTTGTCTTTTAGCTCAGTATTTAAGCGTTGCCAGATATCAAAATTAATGGCTAACTTAGCTAACTGCTGATCATCTAATCCAAGCAATTGTTGTTCAATTTGCTTTATATCTGTTAGTTCTGTCCGCCAGTAAAATAAACTTGTTTGTTGTGGTAAAGCGGATAATTCATGATTTATTTTTATTAAATGCGACCAAATCAAACGATCTAAAATTGCAGCATTTGCTTTTGGAAAGTTTAGTTCTGCGAGTTGATCACGGTTAAACCATGTCCACGGCTGATGAATTAAGTTAAGTAATTCATCAGGTACATAAGCATGGAATAAGTGTAAATTTACGATAATGTCATCATACTCATGACATATCACATCAAATCTATGCCAATCTTTTAAACCGATTCCAACCTCCTCATAAATTTCTCTTCTACACGCTTGTTCAGGTGTTTCCCCTTTTTCCACCTTTCCACCAGGAAATTCATGCTTATTTCCTTGATGCTGATTAGCTTGTCTCCAACCCACTAAAACTTTGGATTTGTGTAATAAAATTGCGATTGCAACATCAACTGTAGCTTTTGCCATAACAGTCTAAAATCTCTCATCTTTTCCAGTTGATTTTAAGTAATTAAAACAATCTTTCCCATGCCATTTTAGGAAATAAATAAATCATTTTGTAAATTATAAAAATTTCCGTTGACAGGTCTATTCGATAATGATTATCATTTAAAACATTAAGAAATACACCACGGAGCATAACAAATGAACGCACCATTTAACTTATTTACTCGCAGCACTGATGCAGCTCAATCGCTACCAATGCTACATTCAAACAACCTTTTTGCTTTAGGGCGTGAAATTAGAATTATGCATGCAGGTGAAGAATATCGTTTACGGTTAACTCGAAATAACCGTTTGATTTTAACGAAGTAATATAATAATAACCGAATAAGAATAAACGTGGGAATAGCAGTATGTCAGCGCGTACTGCTCTTTTTGTTTTGCTTAAAATTTTATCAATATGATTTCCACATCTGAAAACCATATCGATCATTTAACTCACAATTAACTTAAAGGTACAATCCTTAATACTTCTTCTAAAGTCGTGACTCCTTCAATGACTTTACGCGCACCAGCAATTCTCAAAGGTTCAATGCCTTCTTTCTTCGCTCTCGCTCTCAACTCATCAAGCGTGCCATTTGCACTAATCAATGATTTTAGTTCCAAGCTTACTGGCATAAACTCATAGATACCCACACGACCTTTGTAACCCGTTTGACGACAAACCTCACAGCCTACAGCTTTATACATTGTCGTTGGCATTTCCATGATGTAGTCAAAGGTGAGATGCTCCCACTCTTGCTCATTCATTTGTGTTTCTTGCTTACAGTGTGGGCATAATCGACGTACTAGACGCTGTGCTAACACACCTAAAATGGTCGCTGCGGTTAAAAATGGTTGAACACCCAGATCATGTAAACGGGTAAGACTTGATGGTGCATCATTGGTATGCAAGGTTGATAAGACCAAATGCCCTGTTAATGCTGCTTGAATTGCCATGTTCGCTGTGTCATGGTCGCGAATCTCACCTACCATAATAATGTCAGGGTCTTGACGCATTAAAGCTCGCACGCCATCTGCAAAACCAAGTTCAATATTTGGATTGACCTGCATTTGGTTAAAACTTGGCTCTAGCATCTCGATTGGATCTTCAATCGTACAGACATTGACTTGTTCTGTGGCCAACTGTTTTAGAGATGAATATAAAGTTGTAGTCTTACCTGAACCCGTAGGCCCAGTCACCAGAATGATGCCATGACTATGCTGAGTGAGCGATTGCCAGCTTTGCAACAAATGACCTTCAAACCCAAGTTGTTGGAAACTGCGTACCAACACTTCAGGGTCAAAAATACGCATTACAAGCTTTTCACCAAAAGCCGTAGGTAATGTAGAAAGACGTAACTCTGTTTCTTGGCCTTTAGGTGTTCTTGTTTTTAAACGGCCATCTTGCGGTTTACGTTTTTCAGCGACATTCATACGTCCTAAAATTTTAATACGCGAAATCACAGCCGTAAGCGTATTTGCAGGCATGTTATAGATAGTATGTAATACACCATCGATACGAAAACGAACTTTCCCTTTGTCTTTCCTTGGCTCCAAATGAATATCACTAGCACCTTGTTCAAAAGCAAATTGCAACACCCAATCTACAAGTTTGACAATATGCTGATCATTTGCATCGGGGTTTTGTGTATCCCCTAATTGTAATAATGCCTCAACCCCTTTATTTTCACGATCATAAAGATTGGCATTTTGTGATGAATTAACAGCACGACTCACTTGGTAATATTCCACCAAATAACGCTGTAATTGTTCTGGGCTCAGTAAAACTGCTTCAATCTTTTTCGGCGCTAAACTTCGTTCTAAGTTATTTTTCCATTCCAAAGAAAACGGTTGGCTTGTACCAATCAGAAGTTTTTCAGCATGTACCTCTACCGCCAAAATATGGTTACGTACAGCAAATTCTTGTGACATAACACTGGTTAATGCAGTCACATCAGCTTTTAGTGGATCAATCACATATAAAGGAATTTGTGCTTTTTCAGCGAGCCATTGGCATAAGCGATTTAGTGTTAAGTTTGCAGCAGGATTTACTTGATCTTTTAGATTAAAACTCGCAATCCATTGTAATGGATGCCATTTCAACTGATCTTTTTGACGGTGTGTTGTTTGAATTAACAACTTATCACGCTCTGTAATACGTCCGTCTTTTTGTAATTGTTCTAAACACCAAAATATATCGATTTCAAAGTTAAACGTCATTGTTATACCCCAATTAAGCACTATACTATAACAGAGTTTTCTTGAAAAAATTTAGATCATTTTTACTGTTTATTTGCATTAAATGCATTATAAAAACATATAGATAACGAATTACTCATCACAGAAATTTGACTAATTTTTTGTTATCCAGTCATAGAACATCACCAACAAAGTTCGAAGCCTTAGCCGATTTTAAAATAAGTAAATAATCAAAGAGATTACATATGAATGATGTCATCACATTATCGCTACAAGATACACCATTTAATCAGTTGATCATGATTTTTGCAGTCTCTCTAGGGTGTGGTTTACTTATCGGTTTAGAACGTGAACGAAGTAAAGGAAAACATAAAAGCAAAACATTTGCAGGTTTTAGAACTTTTGCCATTGCAGCTTTATTAGGAACGCTGTGCTTTCTATTCAATTTTGTTATTGGCATTGTTGGCGCACTTTTAGTTGGGGCAATGAGTATCGCTTCTCTTAAAAACCAGCAAGAAGACCCAGGTGTAACCACTGAACTTGCTTTTATCATGACTTACTTTATTGGCGCGGTATGCATCTGGAATATCACATTAGCTGCTGGACTCGCCGTTTTATTAACTATTTTACTCATGGCAAAAGAATCTCTACATGGCATTGCCAATCAATGGATCAGTGAAAATGAACTACGCGATGGTGTGTTACTTCTTTCTTTAGTTTTAATTGGATTACCACTCGTTCCTGATCAAGCTTTTTGGGGTCCTGTATTAAATCCATATACGATCTTAAAGTTACTGAGTCTTATTCTTTTTGTTCAAGCTTTAGCACATATTGCCAAAAGATTACTTTCTTCAAAAAATGCATTGGCACTTTCATCTTTAGCCTCTGGCTTTGTTTCAAGTACCGCAACAGTCGCCAATTTAGGCATGGAAGTTCGCAATAAAAATGCTGATCCAATTGTTAATGCTGGTGCAGCATTGATGTCTTGTGTTTCAACACTCATTCAAATGTTGATCATTGTTGCAAGTATCAGTTTTGCATGGTTAAAACTCATTTTCTTACCGACTTTGATTGCAACTGTTATTTTGTTCATTTGGTCTTGGTATCTGATGCGCCGATCTGACACGATAGATCATGTGATGGATACAGACTCAAAAATGTTTAGTTTTAAAAATGCTGTGATTATCACACTTGCGTTATCAGGTATCCAAGTTGCAATTTATGCACTTAACCTATGGTTAGGGAGTACAGGACTTATACTGGGTACAGTGATCGCATCCCTATTCGAAATACATGCTGCTATCGCTGCAATTGTGGTACAAGGTGAACCAGAGACAGCTCAATCAATGCCTTTATTGATCGCCTTAATGGTTGGCTTACTCGCACATTCTATTTCTAAAAGTATTAATGCGGGACTGACAGGTGGCTACCGCTACGCATTCGCTTTTGTCCCAGCACAAATTGTACATATGGGTATTTTGGCTATCCTATTGTGGTTTGGAATTTAAGTCTTCGATATTAAAGGCTTAAAATAAGGATTCGGTCATCTACAATTTTAAAGTTTACATCCCACTCTGAAAATTTCATCTTATATACTCGCTCTTCGTCGTCATGATATGCAGGGCGTGGATCTAAAGATAAAACTTCAACCAGTTCTTCTAGCTTTTTTTTGATTGAAGCATCAGCTTTTATCAAATCAAATTGCTGTATTTGAGCTGATTCTGACCAAACAATGTTTTTACGTTTAGGCACATCTTGTGCGTATCCGCTCACGGCATCTGCAATTGCATCAGAATATTGAATATAAGGTTTGATATCTAAAATAGGCGTGCCGTTTAATAAATCACTTCCAGTTACATACACCCGAAGTGTCTTTCCTTGCTTTTCGACACGCAAAAATCGCACAACAGATAAGCCTATTGGCGAAGGTCGATACATGCTTCGCGTTGCAAAAACACCTATTTTTTGATTACCTCCAAGCCTTGGAGGTCGTACTTGAGGACGAAATTTAGGTATTTGATTCAAAGAGTTATCATTATTTTTATTTTCATGGAACTGCCATAGTAACCATAAATGACTAAACTCTTCGATCCCCTCGAAAGCTAAAATATCATTGTATGGCTCAATCATATCAATGTAGGACTCGACTTGGACTAAATTGGGCTGTCTCGGTATGCCAAATTTCTCACGATAAGGTGAATGCATATACCCAATGATCGGCATAACAACAGAGTTAATCATCACTTTTTCTGATAAACACAATTAAATATATTCAGTTTATCGAGAATGTTTTTAGATTAGAATAGCAATCTGTTTCTTTTAACTGTGATCGAGACCTTTAATGGCTGCTTTTAACGTTGAACGCATTACTGATGTTCACCACTGGAATGACACACTTTTCAGTTTTAAAACTACACGCGACGCAAGCTTACGTTTTAAAAATGGTCAGTTTGTGATGATCGGACTTGAAGTGAATGGTAAGCCTTTAATGCGTGCTTATTCGATCGCGAGTGCGAATTATGAAGAAGAACTAGAATTCTTCTCTATTAAAGTACAAGACGGTCCTTTAACTTCTATTTTACAAAAAGTTCAAGTGGGTGATGAAATCCTTATTTCTAAAAAACCTACAGGTACTTTAGTACACGATGATTTATTACCAGGTAAGAATTTATACCTTTTATCTTCTGGTACTGGACTTGCGCCTTTCTTAGCTTTACTTCGTGATCCAGAAACTTACGAAAAATTTGAAAAAGTAATCATGGTACACGGTACGCGCTACGTTTCTGAACTCGCATACCAAGACTTAATTTTAAACGAGCTTCCTAACCATGAATTCTTCCAAGAGTTAGGTATCAAAGATAAATTGGTCTATTACCCAACAGTTACTCGTGAACCATTCCACACTCAAGGTCGCGTAACGACAGCAATCGAGTCTGGTGAACTTTTTGAAAAAATTGGTTTACCACGTTTCAATCGTGAAACTGACCGTGCGATGCTTTGCGGTAGCCCTGCTTTCTTGAAAGACGTTGCTGCATTATTAGACCAACATGGTTTAGTAGAATCACCACGTATGGGTGTAATGGGTGATTATGTAATCGAACGCGCATTCGTTGAAAAATAATACCTATCATAAAAAACCGAGGTTTATACCTCGGTTTTTTTATTAATTAATTAAAACTTCATAACCACTTAAATAAATATTAAAATTTAAAAAACTTTAATATATTATTAAGTATCAACTTAATAATTAGGCAGCATCGAGTGATATTAATCGCTCAATATAATACCAACACTCTTCAATTTGATGATGATCTTTATTCACTTTTGCATATGCAGTCATTCCATCCAAAATATTAATGTACATCGACGTTAATACATGAGGTTGATAGACCTTTGCCTTTTCAAATAAACCTTCAACCAAACCCATTAACCACTCTCTATATTCAACGATCGGTTTGATAATAGAAGGATAGGTTTGTAATATTTCTAATGAGGCTTTTTGAAACATACACCCATGGAAGTCATCTGAGTTAAACCATGCTAAATGCCAAAAATAGACTGCCTTAATTTTGCCAAGATAGTCATCTTCTTTTTGTAAACTTACTTCATACTCAATTGCAGCTTGGATGCTTTTATTACGACGTGATAAGCACTCTTCTATCAAGCTTTCCTTTGAAGGGAAATACTTGTAAAAAGTCATCTTTGCTACACCTGACTCGCTAATGATTCGATCAACCCCAACCGAGCTATAGTTATGGCGATTAAAGAGATTAAGAGCCGTTTCAATAATATCTTCTTTTTTTGACATGTTATTATCCTTTTAGAATTTTAAAAACAACTTAATGTATTATTTAGACACGGTTAAAGCTGGATAATTCTGGCAACCATGTTCCTTCATATTATTTTATGAGTATTACAGAAAATAGCTAAAAATACCTTATCTACACCTATATAAATTAAGCAAAAAGTCACATACAAACAAGCTAATTTGTAAAAAAATCTTTCGATTCTTAAAAAATTAAAATATTAAGTGAACTACCTCACCTTTTCTTAAAAATAGATTAAATCTACAAAGTTTATTTTAATTTTTCAGATTGTTTAATAAATTGATTTCACAAAAAAATCATTTTATATTTAAATTATCCAATAAAAAGGTATTTGGTTGATCTAATAGTTATATTCATAAGCAACCAAAGCAAATCGAAACTATATAATTGGAAAAAGCAATAATATTAATTCATTGAGTAGAAGACTATGCCAAAAAAATTCGAAGATTTTGACAACCCTAGACAGAAAGCTATAGACGGAATGAAAAATAGTATTTCTGAAACGTTATGGAATAAGAACCTGAATTTTCTGAAAGAATTACGCGCAGAAATTTCAAATCATCCTGTTTCAAAACACCCTGCAATCCAGCTATTAAATGATGGCTTGATTGATAAAGAAACCTTAAAACATATTCATTTAGAATATCGACATGCCATTGTCCAAGTGTTTACAGATGCGTTGTTGATGGCACAATTTCAAACCAAGCAACTTGAACCACGTCTTTTATCAGGTTCGAAGATGTATCCGCGTTTTTTATTAAATCTTAACATTCTAGATGAGTTCGGCTTCCGACCAGCAGTAGACCAAGATGGCTATTACTCTGGTAATCCTCAATATGCGCACTATCCATTGTTTGAAGATGTGCTTGATGACTTTGAATTATCGCAATCTGAGCGTAATAATTACCAACCATCAATTATTGCACAACAAGTTCGAAACTATTTAGAACGTTCATTTGATCGTTACCAAGCTGTTTCGGCTCTACTTGCTGTAGCAGAAGAAGAAGTTATTCTGTTTAGCCCTGCTTTACGTCAAGCAACCAAAGCTGTTGGATTTGATGTTGATGGCGGTTACTACTATGTACACGGCGTATCACATGATGAAACAGCTGAAGCGGCAGATGATGATCATGAAGATGATTTATGGTTTGTACTTGCTCAAGCATGCGTCGAATCAGATTACGCAGCAATTCGTCAAATCTGTTTGGAATACTGTGATTTATGGCAGCAATTTTGGGATGAGCAAATTGCAACTTATCAATATGAAACCTTCCGAAAACTGGCTTAGTTTTAGATCAAGGTCATTTCTATACTCAATATAGAAGTGACCTTGTCATTTAAAACAAGAGTGATCGATGTGCTGCTACGCCCGCCATTGTTCCATCTCCTACAGCCAATGAAACAGAACCACCTAAACGCGCAACATCTCCACAAGCAAAAACACCAGTAACTGAAGTTTCTTTCAATGTATTGGTTTTAATCATTTCACCCATAGAGTTCTGTTCTAACTCACATCCTAGATTAACAATCCACTCTTGATTAATTAGACATCGTGTACTCACAAACGCCCCATCTAAAGCAACCGAGCTATCATCTTCTAAAACAATATTGCATTCTCCATTAATTTTTTTAATCCTTCTTTTTTCAATCTTGATATTTCGAGCTTGCAGTGCTTGTTCTGTTTCTATATCAATACCTTGATTATTTAAGAATAAAGTGACACTCCCCCAATCAATCAACATCATCGACATATGGATAGCATGTTCAGAAGATGCAATGATTCCTATATTGCCTTTGTTTAACTCATAACCATGACAATATGGACAATGAAAAATACTGGTTCCCCATCGCTCTGAAATTCCTTTAATTTCGGGTAATTGATCTTTTATACCTGTGGCTATGATCAAGCGTTTTGCTGTTAAGGATTGAACGCCATCAATACAAACATGGAAATGCCCATCTTTCATTTCAACTCGCTTTACTTTGCCTTGCTGCCAGCTCACAGTTTCATATTTCATTAATTGCTGTTTGCCAATATGCGCAATTTCACTTGCAGGCGTACCATCTTGAGTCAAAAAACCATGAGAAAATTCGGCAAAGCGATTTCTCCTTTCTCCTGCATCGATAATGACAACATTTCGTCTCGCTCTAACCAAGGGTAATGCAGCTGCTAAACCCGCATAGCTTCCACCAATTATTGCTACATCATAAATCATAATCACACCTATAAGTAACTTTTAAAGTTACAATAATGCTATTCTTTTTATTTTGCAACTTTTGATGTTACATTAAGACAACTCTAACTTTTACAATCCTACCTTATGCGAACAGACAGCAAGCTTTCACGAATGCTACATGTGCTCTTACACATGGCTAGAAATAACAAGACTTATACTTCTGATGAGATAGCGAAAATGCTAGCTACAAATCCTGTAGTGATTAGACGAACAATGGCAGGCTTGAAAAAAGCAGGCTTTATTCACTCTGAAAAAGGTCCTAAAGGCGGTTGGTCATTGGTTGAAGACCTAAGTAAAATTACGCTTTTTGATATTTATAATGCGGTTGGCGAGCCAACTATTTTTGCAATGGGCAATGAAAGAGCAAATCCAGATTGTGCTGTCGAAAGAGTCGTAAATGCTGCTTTAGATGATGCAATGAATCAAGCGCAAACGATCTTACTTACCCAACTCAAGGCAACGACACTTGCCGATCTGGCATTGGAGTTTGATCAGATTTGTACTCAAGAATCTTTTAAGTAATTGAAGATACGCTAGATAAAACCAACTTCATTAAGACATATTTTTAATATAAAACCAGGCAAATTTATCTGCATCGAGTTGAGAATTACAATACAATTCAACTTTGTTTTAATTTCTTCCGCTATGTTTTCACAATTTGACGTTAACTTACTTGTATTGTTGATTCTTTTAGGCTGTGGAATCTTTAGTCATAATACAGCCGTGACTGTGGCTGCTGGTGTTTTGATTCTCGTGAAACTTACACCTCTTGATCAGTTTTTCCCTCTTATACAGCAACATGGGCTTAATGTCGGCATCATCATTTTGACCATTGGTGTACTATCGCCAATCGCAAGTGGCAAACTAAGCGGTGAAAGTATTCTAAAATCTTTTGTAAGCTGGAAATCACTTCTCGCGATCGCTGTCGGACTATTAGTGGCATGGTTGGGTGGCCGTGGAGTGAAGCTCATGAGCAATCAACCAGATGTCGTCGCGGGTTTATTAATCGGGACTGTTGCAGGCGTTGCCCTACTACGAGGAGTTCCAGTTGGCCCTCTCATCGCAGCAGGAATATTATCGGTTTTGATTGGTAAGTCTTAGTTTAAGCACGATCAGCGTTCATAATAAACTGCACGCTTTTGTGAGAACTTTTCCAACTGCTTTAAAAAGCCCTCAAAATAGCTCTTTTCTGTGTCTTCTGTACGATAGCCCGCATACAGTGTACGTCTTAAACCTTTTGGCGATACACAGTCTAAACGGCGACTGACCACCCATCCTTTTTGTTCATATTCATTGACAACCCAATCAGGTAAAGCCGCTATACCTCGTCCACTTGCAACCAATTGAATCAGCATTTGAGTCAAATCAGTCGTCCGAATATGCTTTGGATGAATATTTGCAGGAATAAATAAATGCGCCATGATATCCAAACGATGCTTATCGACAGGATAGGTAATCAATGTTTCTTCTGCCAAATCTTGAATCGAAACTTTTTCAGCACGCACTAATGGATGCGTAGTTGATAATACTAAACGCGATTCATATTCAAAAATTGGAAAATATTCAATCCCTTTCAAAGCAATTGGATCAGCGGTAATAAGTAAATCAAACTCTGCATTCTGTAATAATTCATGTGGATTTGATTCAAAACCTGCTGCAAAATCTAGGTCAACATCAGGATATTGTTGACGATATTGATTAAGCAAAGGCATTAACCAATCAAAGCAACTATGGCATTCAGATGAAAAAATGATACGTCCAGTTTGACCATGCACAATACGAGTAATATCTGTTTGCGCAATTTGAACTTGCGGCAATACATCATCCGCCAGTTTAAGCAGTCGTTGCCCCACATTAGAGAAAGCCACAGGACGACTACGGCGGTTGACTACCTCAACGCCATACCAATGATCAAGTTCTTTTAATTGATGTGAAATTGCTGAAGGTGTGAGACATAAATCTGCTGCCGCAACGACCAATGAACCATGCTCTCTTAAAGCAAGAAGCGTTTTTAAATGACGAAGTTCTAACATGAATAATAACCAGAAAAACAACAACTTTCCTTTAATCTAAATCTAGTCAATGCACAGATAGAAAGGATAAGCTGCTGCCCTTTAATTTATTAATTGAATTGTTTTCATCTTAACATAGCATTAATGAGATAGTCTCAACATGAATTCTATTTAATTGTTATTTTATTAAATGAAATTTAATTATTTGAAATATCACCTATTCAATCATCACAAAATTGAGAATACTAAACGATAGGACGGCTAAGTACGCAGCAAGTATCGGCAGTTAAAAAATTTCAGTTTGAACTGAAAACATTTCATTCAATCCAAGCCCTATCATTTATTAAAACTTTTAAACTATCAGCTGGATTTCTGTAGACCTTATAAAACCATGACACGTCAAAGCCAAAAGACGCTTGAACGCCAAAAACTCAGCTTACCGAAAGGTCATAACAAATTGCTGTTGCATTCATGCTGTGCCCCATGTTCAGGCGAAGTCATGGAAACACTGATAGAGTCTGGTATCGATTTCTCTATCTTTTTCTATAATCCTAATATTCACCCAGTCAAAGAATATTTGATTCGTAAAGAAGAAAATATCCGTTTTGCCGAAAAGCATAATATCCCTTTTATCGATTGTGATTACGATACCGATAACTGGTTTGCTCGAGCCAAAGGAATGGAGAATGAACCTGAAAAAGGCATTCGCTGTACCATGTGTTTCGACATGCGTTTTGAGAGAACAGCGCTCTACGCACATGAACATGGATTTAGTTTAATTAGTAGTTCTTTAGGCATTTCTCGCTGGAAGAATATGCAGCAAATCAATGATTGTGGACTTCGTGCCGCTGCTCATTATCCGGATATTCAATATTGGGATTATAACTGGCGCAAGCATGGCGGCGCTGTACGCATGTTGGAGATCAGCAAACGAGAAGAATTTTATCAACAAGAATACTGTGGCTGTGTCTATTCGCTTAGGGATACCAATCGCTGGCGTATGAGTAACGGACGTGATCGAATTCAATTAGGTGTGAAATTTTATAGTAATGCCATGGATGAAGATCAAAATACTTCCAGTAAATAATACTCAATCATCAGCCAAATACCCTAAAAAGGCTGATCGCGAAGATCAGCCTTTTTATTTTAATTTACAGACAAACTAATGATGGTATAAAACTGATTACTCGGCTTTTTCTTAGAATCTACAGTCTCACTTACTTCAACTAAATACTCCGTTGCTTTTGGAAAAATAAGCTCTGCTGTTCCATCTATTAAAGTTTTCAAATTCTTAGCTTGCTCATCTGTAGCACCTTTAGCTCGAATCACAACATTGGCATTTGCTAATGCTTGATTGTCTTTTGAAACCTTAATTTTTACTGCTTGATTAGTCTTTAATTCATTTGGATGCGTCAAAAACTCAACTTGAATAGGTGCTAACATTGCTTGAATTGGGGTATTTTTTTCTTTTGATACATAAGTGAATAATGTCCATTCACGCTTCACTTCGGTTGGCGTATATTTCTTCGCTTTTAAATCCGCAGGGATTACATAATCACGCTCAGCTTTTTTAGGCGCTTGATCCGCAGGCATGTCAAAAAACATTTTCCATTCTTTTTGATCTTGAATGTATTTCAATGGATAAGTCGTGCTTGTTTTAACCGTATAAGTCCCTGACTCTGGAAGCTTAAGATCAAATACCGTTGTAGAGCCTAATTTAGATTCAGGTTCAATCAAATTCTTATCGTTATTAGGACTTATAATTTCAAACTTTGCATCTTTCAGTGCATATTCACTATTCAATGCCTCTTCTGCATAACCTGAAACAATCGCAACCTGCGTTTGTGAAGTGTTATAGGCCAATGGTGCAACATAAGGTTCATGTGCAAAACTAGAAACTGAAAGCATCAGTAATGAACTAACCAATAAAATCCTCATAAATCATCTCCACCCTAAAAACTTATAAATTTGATCGCATTTAATTCAGCATTATTATACACAAATGCAAATAATTATCATTATATTTAATTGGTTCATTCCTTAGTTTATTTCACTGTTAAAAATTACGTTCCTTTTCACTTTTCTTTTCTAAGCTCGAATATAATATGCTCGGTTTATTATTTTAGAGTCATTATGTCCTCTCTAAGCTCTCCTACACTCTCTTCTCAACCTAAACACTATTCATTATTTCTCGTTATTTTTTCTCTTGCGGTCGGTAGTTTTTGCATTGGAACGACCGAGTTTGTGGCAATGGGATTGATTCAAGAAATCGCAAGTGATCTGAATGTGAGTGTTCCCCACGCTGGCTATTTCATTAGCGCTTATGCTTTAGGTGTGATGGTTGGTGCACCGATTATTGCAATCTTAGGCGCGAAAGTTCCTCGAAAAACGTTATTACTTAGCTTAATGCTGTTCTATGGGTTGGCGAATGCTGCTACAGCTTTTGCGACAACTCCAGAGACAATGTTAGTTTCTCGTTTTATCGCAGGTTTTCCTCATGGTGCTTATTTTGGGGTAGCTGCGTTGGTTGCAGCTGAGCTTGCAGGTAAACAACGTCGTGCAACTGCGATTGCACAAGTGATGATGGGTCTAACAATCGCCAATGTGATTGGTGTACCTTTTGCAACGTGGTTGGGTCAGCAGTTCGGATGGAAAGCGGGTTTTGAGTTTTCCGCAATTATTGCCTTCATCACCCTGATTGGGGTAAGTCTATTTGTACCGAACATTCCACTACAGAAAACCGCAAGTATCCGTGCTGAAGTTGCTGGACTCAAAAATATCAATATGTGGTTGGCACTTGCTGTAGGTGCAGTTGGTTTTGGCGGCATGTTCTCAGTTTATAGTTATGTATCTCCTATTCTGACTGAATACACAGAAGCAAATATCTCAATCGTTCCTATCGCATTAGCCATTTGGGGAACAGGTATGGTATTTGGAGGACTTGTGGCTGGATGGTTAGCGGATAAAGACTTGTTTAAAACCATGATTGGAATTTTGATTAGTTCAGCACTCACATTCGTATTTGCCAGCTTTATGATGTCAAACCTATATTCAGCAATATTGGCTTTATTCCTGATAGGCTTTACAGTGATTGGTCTTGGTGGTGCTTTACAAACCTATCTTATGGATATTGCTGGTGATGCACAAACACTAGCGGCCTCACTGAATCATTCTGCATTCAACTTAGCCAACGCACTTGGTGCATTCCTAGGTGGCTGGGTGCTTAGTCATAATATGGCTTGGCTCGCACCAATTTGGGTGGGTTTTGTTTTAAGCCTAGGTGGATTAATCATTTTATTAATCGCTCTAGCTGTCGCAAAATATACAAAAAAGAATCTGTAGCTTGTTAGCTATAGATTCTTTTCAGCAGACGACCTTTTCTCATAATGCCTTATTTTTCTTATAAAAGATCATCATTAAATATCAAATTTAAGGCTTACTGATTAAGTTAGAAATCTGCCAATCATGCCATTTCGATAAAAATAGCAACGCGGTACTACCGCCAATTAATGCAAAAAACATATCAGACTGTGTATCCCACTCATAACCTTGAGTTCCGAGGAATTCTTCTGCTCCCTGTCCCAAGAACAATGCTGCGGCCCATTCGATCAATTCATAGGTCGCACTAATTGCCAACACAATACAAATCACAATAAAACTCAGCATTTTGCCTTTGCCTAAAATATGATTTCGAATCAATATTTCACGGGCAACTATTGCTGGAACAAAACCTTGCATGAAATGCCCTATTTTATCGTAAGGATTACGATCTAAATTAAACCAGTCTGCAATTTCAAAGCCTAAAGGCACGCGTGCATAGGTATAAGCACCGCCAACAATAAGAACAATTGCATGCAAAAAAATTAGACTATATAGCAAGTTGGTCAAAGGAAATTTTTTAAAGCTCATAAATAACACAGGCATCACAAGCAAGACTGGTATCACTTCCATCAACCACGTCATTCGATCATATGGCTTAATCCCAGAAATAATCAAAACAATAGCTATAATCGCTGCTCCCAAACCTAATAAAGAAATTCGCATCTTTTTATAAAAAGTATTGATTCATTTACTCATTACATCATATAAAAAACCCGAGGAAAGTCCTGCTGGTTTTTGTTATAAAATCGGCGAATTAAGCTTTATTTTACAGCATCCGCGACTTCCTTCAGCATGGCTTTCATCCCATCCAAGCCATTATTCATTAAATACCAGTTACTCGAATCGAGATAGACAATATTGCCGTTTTTCGCAGCTTTGGACTCATTAATAATCTTGTTATTCAATACGCGCTTTGCACCTTCCTGATTTTCAGTAATTGCTGCACCACGATCAATGACAAACAGATAATCTGGATTTTTTTGGGCAATAAACTCATGTGACACCGCCATACCATGCAGCCCAACCTTGATTGAAGGATCTGCTGGTGTAAATCCATACAAGTCATGAATATTACCGAAACGCGAACCTGGGCCATAGGCAGCGATCTTGCTGTTATTCACCAGAATCACCAAAGCCGTTTTACCTTTAGTCTTGTCTTTTAATGTAACAATATCTTTTTCCAAGCTTTGTAATTGCTGCTCAGCCTCAGACTTCTTGCCCACCATTTCAGCAATATTCAAGGTTTGCTGTTTAAAAGAGTTGAACTGATCGTTGTAATCCACATCGACAAAGTAAGTTGGCGCAATCTGCTTGATTTGACCCACCAGATTTTCCATTCGGCCACTCATCAAGATCAGCTCAGGCTGACTGGCTGCAATTTTTTCCAGATTCGGTTCTTTCACTGTCCCTACATCCAGATATTTACCTTCACTGAAATTTTGCAAGACTTTCGGCAACGGTGTTCCTTTTGGCAAAGCAACCACTTTATCGTCCGCGCCCAAAGCATGAATGGTATTTAAAGCACTAGTATCGAGTACAGCAATACGCGATAAATTCGCTGGAATGATAATTTTCCCTGCCTTGCTGTTAAAGTTTAAGGTTTCATGTGTAGCAGCAGTATGACTGTTCTGATTTGCCGAAGGTGTGTTGGAATTGCCACATGCAGCCAATGCCACACTCAGCATCATGACTGGCAATGTTTTTTTGAAACGCATAACGAACTCCTAACTAATAAAATACAAACCTAATTTATGTTGCTGAACCTGCTGGATCGGAATATGGAAATCGAAAATATCTTGCAGAATATGTTCATCCATCAACTGTTGTGGATGCCCTTGATACACCAATTCACCTTCTTTCATGGCAATGATGTGATCGGCATAGACGGAAGCAAAGTTAATGTCATGAATCACCACGATGATCGATTTGCCATGATTCTCGGCCAAATCTTTTAAGACCCGCATAATCTGTGAAGAATGCTTCATATCCAGATTGTTTAAGGGTTCATCGAGCAAGATATATTCGGTGTCCTGAGCCAGAATCATGGCGATATAGGCGCGTTGTCGCTGCCCACCCGACAATTCGCTGATTTGTCGGTGTCTTAAGGCTTCCAGATCCATATAGGCAATTGAGCGATCAATCACCTCACGGTCTTCCTGCGTTAGGCGACCTTGTGAATATGGGAAACGTCCGAAAGCAACCAGATCTTCAATACTAAGGCGTAACTCGGTATGGTTAGACTGTTTTAAAATCGCCAGTTTTTTGGCAATGTCAGCACTTTTCATCTGTTGCAGATCTTGCCCATCCAGCAAAACTTGACCTTGATCTGCTTCAATTAAGCGACTCATCATCGAAAGTACAGTACTTTTACCTGCACCGTTTGGACCAATAAATGCCGTAAACTGTCCTTTGGCAATCGTCAGGGAAAGCGCATTTACCACACGCTGCTGTTGATAGCTTTTACTTAAATTCTTAAGCTCTATTGCCATTTTTTATTTTCCTTCAATAAGATCCAGAAGAAATAAATTCCACCGACAAAGTTAATAATCACACTGAGCGTTGTTTTGAAATTCAGTACATGCAGAACCATGAATTGCCCAAGCATCAGACAAAGAATGCTGACCAGAATAATGCCAAGCAGTAAGATATGATGTTGATGGGTCTTGAACAGTTCTAAGGTAATGTTGAGAACCAATAAACCGAGGAACATCATTGGGCCAGCTAAAGCTGTTGCAGAAGCCAGTGCCAATACTACGAGGATCAACAGCAGGCGGCTGGTCTTGTCATAATCCAGCCCTAAATTCAGCGCATGATCTCGTCCCAGTGCCATCACATCGAGCTTGTGATAATGCTTCAGGCTGTACAATAAAATCGGCACAATGGTCAGCAAGGATAGCCCCACTGTTTCCATTTTCACGACATTAAAACTGGCAAAACCAGCGTAGGCTGCAATCTGAAATTCATCGGGATCCAGTAAAACCTGAAAGAACGTGGTCATGTTGTCGAATAAAGTCGAGCAGATCAGACCAACAAGCAGGAGGAAATAGATATTTTGCTGTGCGACTTTCTGGAAAATAAACCGATATAGCAGTAAGGCAAAGGTCACCATTAACAGCAAACTGATCAGATAGTCGATGACAAAGTTCAGTGACAATAACGTACTGGCACCAAAGAAATAGATAATCGCAGTCTTGGAAAGTTCGTATAACTTATCTAATCCTAAAGCCTGTGGCGTCACCACCCGATTATTCACAATAGTATGGAAAACCAGAGTCGAAACACCGACCGCAACACCCGCCACGATAATGGCAGCAACTGTTTTTAAACGTAGATTCAAGGCATATTGCCATGCCACACCTAAATTCCAGCCGAGGTACAGTGCAATCGTTGCAATCACCAATACAGCCAAAACGATCAGCTTGGTTTTATGAGGCATAACGATATCTCCTGAGTAGCAACCACAGGAAAATCACGCTTCCCACCACACCCATAATCAGGCTCACAGAGACTTCATAAGGGAAAATTACCACTCTGCCAAATACATCACAGAGTAGAACCAGCAAAGCACCCAACAATGCAGTATGCGAAAGCGTTCTACGGATATTGTCACCCAGATACAGACTCACCAGATTCGGTACAATCAATCCAAGAAATGGAATCGCGCCCACAGTGACAATCACCACACCCGTAATGACTGAAACCAGTAGTAGGCCAATAAAAAGGGTCTGCTTATAATTCAGTCCAAGATTCGTCGCAAAATCCTGCCCTAACCCAGCCAAAACAAAACGATTGGCAAAGATATATATCAGAATCAGAACAGGCACGCTGAGATAGATCAGCTCATATTGACCATTTAAAATGGTGGAAAAATCCCCTTGCAACCAACCTGCTAAGTTCTGTAATAAATCCAGTTGCAGCGCAATAAAGGTGGTAAATGCAGAAATGATACTGCCAAAAATCATCCCCACCAGTGGAACAAAAACAGTATCACGATGCTTTAAAGTCGCCAGAATACTCATAAAGGCCATCGCACCAATGAGCGTTACTACAATCGCCAAACCAGTTTTAATAAAGATTGAAACGCTTGGCAGTAAAATAATCGAAACCAGTACACCTAAACGTGCACAGTCATATAAACCTGCGGTGGTTGGTGAGACAAAGCGGTTACGACTTAGCGACTGCATAATCAAACCACAGACACTTAGACCTGCACCCGCCACAATAATCGCCATCAAACGGGGTAAACGACTGGTCCAAAACAACTGCCACTCTTGAGGATTGCCAGTCCAAAGACCAGCAAGACTCATCTCACCCACACCGACAAATAAAGAAATAAATGCCAGTGGAAGTAATAATAAAATCAGGTAACGCCGCTTAATCATGTTGGGAGAACTTCATAGGATGCGTAAACTTAAAATAAGCTTAAAAAAAGATAGGTAATAAGAAACTATCACAAATGATAAAGATTATTGTTAACTTTTTTAAATGGATCTTAATTTCTATTAAGTAAAACTTAATTTTCAAAGCTTTTATTTTGAATATAAAAAGCTCTAAGCATCTGCAATGCCTAATTTTTAACTTGATAAACTATAAAAATGATTAAGAGTTTTAAGCTTAATTCTGATCTAAATTTCTATGATAAATCTTTGAATTATTCAGCAAGATTTTCACCGCAATAAGGACAGTAATGTTTCTTTCCCTGTTTTTTGTCTTGCTCTTCAAGCAAATGTTCACGCATGAGTTGTACAATAATCTCGTGCATCTGCTCTTTAGGTAAACCTACACGCTGCCTTAGTTTTTCAAGCTCTGCTTGATTATGTAATACATCATTCCCCTGTGCTTGTAAAAGCTCCCTAAATTCTTGTTCTAATTTCTGATTTCTTTGATTCAACTCATTTGCCAAACCAGAAGCCAAAATACCAGCTGGCAATGCCGCTATACCAACCCCGAGAATAGTGATCAAAGCACCGAGAAACTTACCCATACTGGTAACAGGTGTTACATCTCCGTAGCCTACCGTTGTTAAGGTAACAACCGCCCACCACATGGCTTTTGGAATAGAGCTAAACGCTTCAGGCTGAGCCTTATTTTCGACCACATAAATTCCTGATGCAGCCATAACGATCATAATCACAAGAATGAAAATAACTGCCTGAAACGAGCCTTTTTCACGTTTTATGACTCTGAGTAAGATTTGCAAAGAAACAAAATAACGCGTGAGTTTCAGGAGTCTCAATAATCGGAGGATACGTAATACCCGTAAGTCGATATGTACAAAGAAGTTAAAGTAAGCAGGTAAAATAGCAATTAAATCAATAATTGCTCCACCACTTTTTGCCCATTTCCAGCGCTGGCTCCATGCGGAATCTGTCGGATCATTTTCAGCTACACTCCAAAATCGCAAGAAATATTCAGCAGAAAAGATCACGATCGAGGTAAACTCGAACATATCAAAATAGTTTCTATAAGCGACATAGACTTCTGTAATCGACTCCAATATAACCGCAGCAACATTTCCAACGATCAGAAAAATCAGAAAATAGTTCACACATCGACTAAAAGTGGTTTGATAGTCATCATTGTGCAAATTGTTATAAACAAAAAGGCGTAATCGTTGTATCGAAAAATTAGTCATATCCTACTTATAGTTATCTCAAGCTTTTAAAAATGTAACACGTTGCTTGGTTGTTTGATAAGTGATTTATGCATTGATTGATCTATAACGCTCTATAAACAAAACTCTGTTTGAATCAATCTAGCTAATGCTTTGATAATAGAAACTTAACGATTGCTTCTTTAACGATACTTTCATAAAGAACTATAAGTTTTATTAAACCCATGATAACAAGGGGAAAACAAATGGGATTCAAACCTATCCCTACACTTATTTCTTTATTTCTTACATTGATTATTTGGTTTGCCATTCCTGTACCAGCTGGTGTTGATCCAAATGCTTGGCATTTATTGGCAATGTTTGTTGGTGTGATTGCTGCCATTATCGGAAAAGCGATGCCGATTGGTGCGATTGCAATCATTGCAATCACCTTAGTTGCCGTCACTGGCGTAACGAATGATAGCCCATCTGGCGCAATCAAAGATGCATTGAGTAGCTTTGCAAATCCATTGATCTGGTTGATTGGTATTTCAATCATGATCTCGAAAGGCTTGCAGAAAACTGGGCTTGGTGCACGTTTAGGTTATTTATTTATCGCTGTGTGGGGTAAAAAAACCATCGGTATCGGATACAGTATGGTACTGTCTGAACTAATCCTTGCTCCTGTAACGCCAAGTAATACAGCACGCGGTGGAGGAATTATCCATCCAATTGTACGTGCAATTTCTACCAGTTATGACTCTGATCCAGCCAAAGGCACTGAGGGTCGTATGGGGAAATTTTTATCTCTCGTCAATTATCAAGCCAATCCAATTACCTCTGCAATGTTTATAACCGCAACCGCCCCAAACCCATTGGTGGTTGATCTTGTTGCTAAAGCGACAAATAGCGAAATTTCATTAAGCTGGAGCACATGGGCAATCGCAATGTTAGTTCCGGGTCTGATTGCTTTAATTATCATGCCTTTGATTATGTATTGGATGTATCCACCTGAAGTCAAAGAAACACCCAATGCCGCACAGTTTGCGAAAACTAAACTCAAAGAAATGGGTTCAGTGAGTAAAGATGAAATCATTATGCTTGGTGTTTTTGGAATATTGTTGCTGTTGTGGGCAGGTATTCCTGCGATGATTTTTGGTGCTTCATGGGCTGTTGATCCAACAGCAACTGCATTCATCGGTTTAGCATTATTACTACTTACAGGTGTTTTGACTTGGGATGATATTCTGACGCAAAAAAGCGCGTGGGATACGATTACTTGGTTCGCTGCTTTGGTGATGATGGCGACTTATTTAAATAAGCTTGGTTTGATCACTTGGTTTTCGGGTTTACTTGAAAGTAGTATCGGCTCATTGGGACTAAGTTGGATGCCTGCCTGTTTATTGTTAATGCTCGCCTATCTGTATGCACATTATATGTTTGCTAGTACCACGGCACACATCACTGCCATGTTTGCAGCCTTCTATACGGCAGGACTTGCACTAGGTGCGCCACCGATGTTGTTTGCCTTAATGATGGCAGCGGCTTCTAGCATCATGATGACCTTAACCCATTATGCAACAGGTACATCGCCTGTCGTATTTGGTTCGGGTTACACCACATTGGGTGAATGGTGGAAAGCTGGCTTTGTCATGAGTGTGGTCAATATCATTATCTTTGTGGTGATTGGCGGAATTTGGTGGAAAGTGTTGGGATATTGGTAGAATTGTTTTAGTTTAAAAAAGCCCCTAAGGATGGGGCTTTTTCATATATTTATTTTAAAAAGTACTAAATTACATCTGCTTAATTAATCGAGCTTGATATCATAAACCCAATTTCGTGCTTGTTGATCCGTCGTCGTTTCGCAAACGTAGTAATCTTGATGCCACGAGTCTTGGTTGAAAATTTCTTTTTTGTGGTAGCTTACTTGTTTGCCATTTTCAACACAGATAAAACGGTCACCTTGGTCTTTAACAGCAGAACCATTAAGAAACCGACCAATACATAATTTCAGGTATTTACGAAACAAAACTATCTATTTAATTACTTAAGAGTAAAGCTAATTAACATTAAAACTGAATTAGTTCACGCCCAACACAATAATAATTATTATTTTCTTCCATATATAGATATACTTTTTTAATTCTATCAACTGGAATATCCCCTATAACTGCCGCTTCTAATCCTGGTAAAAACTGCAAGTTAATTTCTGATTTAATATCTTCTGACCATTTAGCATACAAACTATTTCTATCAATAAAATCAATACCATCAACATCAACTTCCAACCATACGCAAGCACCTTCAACCACCCTACTATTGACTATATTTTTAACTGCATTTCTAGGTGGATCTATCCTTTCCAAATATTCAGAATAATTAAAATCAATTAGATCAAAAACACTAACTCCATTTATACTTTGTACATAAGTTTTACCTGATTTAACAGCAAAGTTAACCCACTTATTTTGGAACAGTAAATCATCATTAGGATTAGCGTAAATAAAACCCTTACCATAAATATTTTTTAAATGATTTATAGAAGTCATATGCCAGACTTTACCCAATAATATACTAGGAAATAATTTCATAACTCAATCACTCTTAACTGTATTGATTAAAATTAGAGCTAGATCTTCTATTCTTCTTAAATTTTTAAAAGTCTTTCCACATCTTACAATTTCCATAACATTTAAAGAATATTCTTTACTCAATAGCGAACAATCCACTTCCATATAATTTCCATTGAATTTACTTAAATTATTTTCAACTTCCTTAAAAGATAAAAATAGATTTTTCATTTTAACTATTAGCTCTTCTCTTGAAGAACCAGCATAAAACTCATCAATTGTAAAGGGGAATTCATGTGTAATATCCGTTTTTAAAATTTCACTATGGTAAAGCTGATTCGACAATTGATTTTCAGTTAAAATATCATCTATTAATAAGTGCTGTAAAAAATTAAATATCTGTACTTTTAATAAATTAAAATCATAAGGATACGTAATTCTTTCTATCTGATAGCATAATTCATTTGTATCACCTAAAAAATTTAATTCTACATGAGCTAATTCATGTGCAATACAAGATATTTTTTCCTCATAATTTAACGATGTACTTATTCTTATTACACCACTTTCGCCTTCATCCAAGAAGTAACCTAAATTTGGCGTTGAGTCATTAAGTGACTTATATTCTAATGCAAGTCGATAATTATAGTTATCGCATAATCTCAAAATTAATTGATAATAATCATTCAAACTTTCATTACTATGTATAATATCTAATATATTCATAAAAAATAAGGGCTGATTACTCAGCCCTTATTTTTAGCAAAAACAATCGATTAGGTCAATTGAGCAGCTTGGATTTTCTTGGTATCAACTTGATCAGCTTCTTTGGTGTATTCACCCATTTGATCGAAGTTCAAGTATTTATAGATGTCAGCAGAAGCGCTGTCGATTTGCGACGCGTACTGTTGATATTCTTCTGGGCTTGGTAATTTACCAAGAACCGCAGCTACAGACGCAAGCTCAGCAGAAGCTAAGTAAACGTTTGCACCTTGACCTAAACGGTTCGGGAAGTTACGAGTAGAAGTCGATACACATGTTGTGTTCGGTGCTACACGTGCTTGGTTACCCATACACAATGAACAACCCGGCATCTCAGTACGTGCACCAGCACGACCGTAGATGTTGTACATACCTTCTTCCATCAATTGATGCTCGTCCATACGAGTTGGTGGAGCCAACCATAAACGAGTAGATAATGAACCGCTTGGCACTTTATCTAACAATTGACCAGCCGCACGGAAGTGACCAATGTTCGTCATACAAGAACCGATGAATACTTCATCAATTTTGTCGCCTTGAACGTCAGAAAGAAGTTTTGCATCAT
This sequence comes from Acinetobacter sp. COS3, assembly GCF_000475335.1. Taxonomy (NCBI): domain Bacteria; kingdom Pseudomonadati; phylum Pseudomonadota; class Gammaproteobacteria; order Moraxellales; family Moraxellaceae; genus Acinetobacter; species Acinetobacter sp. COS3. The sequence continues at coordinate 85,050 of NZ_AXCD01000003.1, read as the reverse complement.
CTGGATCGTTCGGACAGCAAAGAATTGGTTCTTTGATGTCAGCAAGATCGATTTCGTAAACTTTTAAGTATTCCGCATCAGCATCAGCTTTTAACAAGCTTGGGTTATCTAACCACTTCTGCATGTTTTCAGCACGACGTGCAAGTGTACGTGCATCGCCATAACCTTCAGCGATCATCCACTTCAACATTGTGATGTTAGAACGTAGATATTCCGCAACTTTACCTTCAGAAAGTGTGATTGAACAACCAGCAGCAGAACGTTCAGCAGATGCATCAGAAAGCTCGAATGCTTGCTCAACAGTTAAGTCATTTTCCATTTCTGACAAATCGATCTCAAGGATACGACCAGAGAAGATGTTTTTCTTACCTTTCTTCTCTACAGTTAAGTCACCCGCTTGAATTGCGTAGTAAGGAATTGCATGTACAAGGTCACGTAAAGTGATACCAGGCTGCATTTTACCTTTGAACTTAACAAGTACAGATTCAGGCATATCCAGTGGCATAACGCCAGTTGCAGCAGCAAACGCTACAAGACCAGAACCCGCTGGGAATGAAATACCAATTGGGAAACGAGTATGTGAGTCACCACCAGTACCTACTGTATCTGGAAGTAACATACGGTTTAACCAAGAGTGGATAATACCGTCACCTGGACGTAAAGATACACCACCACGGTTCATGATGAAGTCAGGTAATGTGTGGTGAGTTGTTACGTCTACTGGTTTTGGATACGCAGCAGTGTGACAGAAAGACTGCATCACTAAGTCAGCTGAGAAGCCCAAGCACGCTAAGTCTTTTAACTCATCACGAGTCATAGGACCAGTTGTATCTTGAGAACCAACAGTTGTCATCTTAGGTTCACAGTAAGTACCCGGACGGATACCTTGACCTTCAGCAAGACAACATGCACGACCTACCATCTTCTGAGCTTGAGTGAAGCCTTTGCCAGTGTCAGCAGGTTGTTTTGGTTGACGGAACAAGTCAGAAGCAGGAAGACCTAACTCTTCACGTGCTTTAGCTGTTAAACCACGACCAATGATCAAGTTAATACGACCACCAGCACGTACTTCATCTAAAAGTACAGGTGTTTTAAGTTCTGATTCAGCGATTTGAGCGCCGTTTTTGAATGCAGTAACTGTCGCTGCTTCTTTGTTGATCTTGAGTGTAACTTCGTCACCCATGTTCATGTCAGAAACATCGATTTCTACAGGTAACGCACCAGCATCTTCCATTGTGTTGAAGAAGATCGGAGCAATTTTACCACCTAAGCACACACCGCCATCTTTTTTGTTTGGAATGTGTGGAAGTTCGTCACCGAAGAACCAAAGTACAGAGTTAGTCGCTGATTTACGGCTTGAACCTGTACCAACAACGTCACCTACGTAAGCAACTTGGTTGCCTTTCGCGATCAAATCGTTGATTTGAGTTGTAGGACCAACTTCACCTGGTTTTTCAGGGTTGATACCATCACGTTCGTTTTTCAACATTGCAGTTGCGTGCAATGGGATGTCTGGACGGCTCCAAGCGTCTTGCGCTGGAGATAAGTCATCCGTATTTGTCTCACCAGTTACTTTGAACACAGTGATTTTAATTTCTTCAGCTACGTCAGGACGGCTAGTGAACCACTCAGCATCAGCCCATGATTGTAAAACTGCTTTTGCATTTGCATTGCCCGCTTTTGCTTTATCAGCAACGTCATGGAACGCATCAAATACAAGTAAAGTCTTTTTCAATGCTTCAGCAGCTAACTCTGCAAGTTCAGCATTGTCAAGAAGTTCAACAAGTGGTGCTACGTTGTAACCACCAAGCATAGTACCGAGTAAGTAAACAGCACGCTCTTTAGTAACAAGTGGAGAAGTTGCTTCGCCTTTTGCAATCGCAGCTAAGAAAGCAGCTTTTACGTAAGCAGCCTGGTCAACACCTGCTGGAACACGGTTTTCAAGCAAATCAACTAAATATGCTTCTTCGCCTGCTGGTGGATTTTTTAATAATGCTACTAATTCAGCAGTTTGAGCGTCATCAAGCGGCTTCGGTGGGACTCCGAGTGCGGCACGTTCTGCAACGTGTTGGCGGTAAGCTTCTAGCACGGTGTTATTCCTCTTCTTTAAAAAATTACTTGTAAGTTCCAGCTTTATACAAGCTTTACAAGTAATATGGACAGCAAAATTTTACTAGACTTCGCGTTAAAAGTTAATGCAACTACCGTATTTCTACGTGATGCCCATTATTTTATAGCGAAATGTTCATCTGTTTTAAATACCGCTTTGGTAGTAACTTAAAGTCCAATAAAACAATGAATTAAATGCATAAAAAAAGACAACAACGTTGTCTTTTCATTTTAACATTAGAATAATTTATAGTTTGGCAATTTATCATGTGGTGTTGCCAAACATTTATCAGTGTATTCTTGCTTTAACTTTTCACGTAATGCTTCTGGATCAGATTTCAATTGATCTGCTGGAATTGCATACACATTTTCAATAATTTCAAAAATGAATTTACGTGTCGTTTCATCTTCGATTTTACCCGCATGTTCTGTTGCTTGTTTTTGTTCAATTCCATTTTGGCGATCTAAAGTAATCGAACGTGCTGCATTCCCCACACTGACGCAATAGCCATGCCATTTTTCTTCAGGTGTTAACGGCTTTTTTTCAGCACAACCAACCAAAGCTAAACCCAATGCAATCAATAGAACTTTTTTCATCATCATACTGCGGCTAATCGAATGCACACATCATACTGAAACTCAGTCATTTTGCAAAAAAGATGTTTTTAAAACATGGCGTCCATTAATAAAAGCATACAAATTATTTACTACAATGCATATTGTTGCCTGTTTTTTGACATTTACCACCAGTCGCTGACAGATAAGTATTGCCCTGAACTAAGTTGTAATGCTTCCCTTTCGTATCCCAACATCTCACCCCATTACAGCTTTTTAATGGAATATTCACCTCTATTTTTGCACTCACAGTGGTATTTTTTGCTGGAGCATTTACTGTTGATTTCACTGTAGTTGAGTTGGTTTTAACCTCATTATTGGATTGAGGTGGAATTACAGCAGTCGTCGGAGATGTCACAGCATTTATTTTTTTCTGTGCAGGATCAAGTTGAGGTTCTTGTTTTTTAGCTGGTGGTGGCGTTGCTGAGTATGTTGTTACACCATGTGCATCAACCCACTTGTAATATTCTTTCGCATTCACATGAAATAAACTACTCAGCATACAAATACTTACAGTTGCCAAAACCTGACTAAAAGTGACAGATTTCATCTCATTTCTCCAAAAAAATGTCATTTATTCTTTAATTTTCAATTACTTATATTAATTGTATCACATTTATTTGCAAAAATAACCACAAACAAAAAACCTGCTTTATCGAAATAAAGCAGGTTTGACTGAAATGGATTAGAAACGCCAATTATAGAATATATCGATCGCTCTTTCTAAAGACTGACTTGCTTCCAAATACAATCGTCGATTCATTTGATAACGCAATGTTAGTTTATTCACTGGTGTGAACACACCAATGCCATAACGAATGAATAGATCAGGTGTGATATATCCCGTTAAACTCACTTGTGTATCATCACCTGTTCCTTGTGCATCAAGCGCTAAACCACTCAATCCGAAAGTACGTCCAATTTGATTGGTTAACGCTCGTGTTCCGCCAAGCCCCATACTAATACCCGCAGCGGCAATCGTATTATTTACATCCGACTTAAAGCCTTCAGTATTACTCAAGCCTGTATTACCCTCATTGATTCGACCAGTTAACAATGCATTTAGTGCTTCTTGTTCAGATAAGCCTGCATCGTTATAAACCTGTACATTCGGAACGGTTGCTGTACCAGTCACACGCACGCCTACCATGCTGCCTTGGACAGGTTTATTCGCATCTATATCAAGAGTTGGGTTTGCTAATGGCCCATTAAAACGCGCGATTGCTCGATTAAGATCTAAGCTTTGACCATAAGCTTCAATTTTAACTTTTTGACTTACACCAATTGCACCATTGGCACGCATTGCAGTTTCTAAACCACGTTGAGATAAATGTAGACGACCGACTAAAGGAATATTACTTTCAAAGCCTTGGAAGATGACTTGATTTCCTAAAGTTACTGTCATATCTGCACGGATTTCCCAAGGTTTAGCTGCTTTCAAAGTTGCTAATAAATCTTGACCTTGCTGTACGACACGAACATCTGGTGAAACATTAACTACAGTTGCAGAACTTTCTGGCATCGAGATACGAGCACGTGGCACATCAATTGAACCTTTCAAACTTAATTTTTGCTGGAATGGATAAACATCCAAACTTAAATCAGGTTGCACAATCGCAGTGATCATCGGTGCTTGTCGAACCAGTAAATTGTCACCTTTTAATGTTAAAGCTAAATGTGGATCATTTTTCCAATCAAAGCTACCTTTGAGACGCCCTACACCACGACCGCTGTTAAATGCACCATCAATACTTGCTGAGTCTTGGCGAATCGATGAATAAAGCTGAATATTGCTAAGATTCACAGGTAACGAAATCATACTGATCGCACCATTTTTTAAGCGCATTTCACCCGTAATCTGAGGCTGAGTTAGTGTTCCATTGACCTTACCAGCGAGCGCCAACGTACCTGACATTGAACGTACATCTTTGATGAACGGTTTGAATACTTTTAGTTGAACATCATCAAATGCAACTTCACCTCGCATCGGCATGTTATTTTGATATGGATTGATAATCACATTGGCATAACCTGTACCAATATCAGGTGTTTTCATATCAACACGGAACAACAAACCATCATTCACACTTTTCGCAATCAGACTTAACTCGTCATATGTTACTGTCGTTGCAATATCTTGTGGGTCGGCAGCAGCTAAACCTATTTCACCTTTACGTGTGACTAGACTGGCATCGAGTTTTGGTCGACTACCATTTACCCATGAGCCACGTGCATAACCATTTAACTGGCCAGTAACGGCTAAGCCTTCAGGCATAAATGCTGCAAAGTCACTGAGTTCAAGATTTTTAGTGACAACAGAAAAGTTACCTTTGGCTTTACTTAATCGTGCTGCCTGATCTAAACACAACTGACTATTTGAACTCTGCCAACAATGCTGACCGATATACAGTTCAGACAATGAGGTTGTATAAATGATGGGTACATTTTGACTTTGCACTAAGTTGACACGACGTGAGCTAAATTTGCCTTTTTGCAGTTGTCCTAACCAATCATTATTTGCATTAAAACCACCAGCAAGTTGAACATAGAAATTTGACTGGCGATTTTTACTTTCAACTTTTAATAGGTGTGCTTTTCGAGTTCCTGCGAGGCTGACAACTGCATTTTCAATTTCTTTATTTCCACTACGTAAATTATCAATTTTTGCAGTCAATAAAGTAGGCGTTGTTTCAGATGTCGGTAATTCACCTTGTATGCGCAAAGACTTAGTGCTCACCAAATCATTGAATGCAAAATCATCAACTGCAATATTTGCTGTAGCTTTCAAACGCGGTTGCGATTGGATATTTAAACTACCGTATGCACGGCCTTGTAAACCTGGATATAGCTCATACAGTGCAGGTGCATTTAATTTAATTTTCAAGCTTTGAGCATTGCCTGTTGCTTGCAATTGATTTTGAGCATACGCAAGGAACAGATCATTTGCTTCAAACTGTTGCGGCAAAAAGCCTTTTTGGTTTGAATCAAGTAATAAAGTAAGATTTCCACGACCACGTACAGGTTTGTTATTAATAAAACCTGCTGCATTTAACTGACGAATATCAATACGTTTCAATTGATCTGACCAAACGCCTTGTGATTTTACATGACCCGAAATTTCACCTTTGACACTAGAAACAAAGTACTGCGGCTTAAAACGAACTAATGAAGCATCAATATCCCAACCTAATTTATCTTTTAGATTTACTGAACCTGTAGCAAACAATTTACCTGCTACACCGTCATGTTTGAGTTCATTCACTTTAATAAATTCTGGTGTACCAGCAATATCAATTTTTAATAAACCATTCCCCTGATTTAAAGCATTCAATGAACCGTCATAGTTCACAGCAAAGCTTTTAAAGCCACCACCTGCTTTTTGATCGTGGAAAATGAGTGCGGCTGTACTTTTACCTTTTAAAGCAATCGTTTCATTACTACCCGCTTGAGCAAGCTGACCTTTTAAATCAATCTGCTCTAACTGAATAATTTGTTGATTTGGCTTGGCAAATCCTGTCGCTTTAATTTCACCGTTTAGCAAATTAACGGGTGCTGAAGCCGAAACTGTTTGTGGATTAAAGTCTTCTGCTTTGAGTTGAGCTTGCCATGAAAGTTGTTGCTTTTCAGATGGGAGTTTTACTTTTGCTTGACCAACTAAGCTACCTTTTGCAGCTTGATAACTAAAGTTTTCAACATCTAACAGACTGCCTTTTACATCAAGACGTGCATTGTACTTACCTGTTGGTAATATTGTTTGCTCATGCGGGCGTACAGTTGTCGATAGATAAATATCTTGTTGACCCTCTTTCAAGGCAATATTGGTTTGACCTTCATCACTGCTTAACCAACCAATATAGGGAACAGCACGGTCGATATTTTTCCAAGAAACATCTAATAGCATCGGTTGAGGCTTTTTGTCCTTCGCTTCAGCTTGGTTAAGCTTTACATTCCATGTTTCATATTTATCAAAAGCCAATTCAGCAACTAATGACAAACCTTTTTCCATTGTTCCCGATGAACTAATATTCGCATCTAAATTCGGTGGTAAAAAGTCTTGAGCAACTTGGGGTACGGTTTCATTTTTTGGATTCAAATGACTTAACCGACCTTTAATATCCCAAGAAACATGCTCATGCCAATTGACCAAACCATTTAAGGCAACAGATCCATCCATGAGTTGCCCATTAAAATCTCGTATATTCAGTTGATTTTTTAGGTCTGTATCCATAAGCGCATTGTATTTGCCTTCTGGAATTTGTTCGCCCTTTAGATCAGTATCTAAATTAATGACTAATTTCTGAATATCACCACGAAAACGTGCAACACCATCTTTAGCAAATAGCTTTTGCTCTTTCAGTAATGGTAAATGATAGTTTTTAAATAATAGTTCGCCATTCATAGGCACATGATCACGTACAGGATGAACGAGAAACCAACCTGTCAACATATCAGGTGTTTGAGTCGCAATACCTGCTTTCAAAGTATCCAATGTACCCGTCGCAACAAGCTTAATGGTTTTAATATCTAGACTATTGAGTGCAGGAATGATCACATCAGCTTTGGCATTCAGTGGATATTTACCACTAAAGTCCATTTCACCTGCGGCATTTTGTAGGGCTAAGTAGCCCATATCCATACGTGAATCTTCAAAATTCAGCTTTGTACCTGACCATAATGCATCTTTTAAATAAATATCATTAAAATCAACAGTTGATGTTGTTGTTTTGATTTCTAAACGATCTAAGGTCGCTTCATCTACACGCAGAACGAAAGGTAATTTAATTGCATCAAAAGCAAACGGCTTACCTGATGGTGGATTTTTATTAATAATGACCAGATTCTTGATATCAGCATGACTCAAGTGTATTTCTTTATTTAAAATCGCACGCCAACCAAGTGATACATCTGCACGATCTATTGAGACATTTACTGCTTTCAGTTGTACAAGTACATTTTTTAGAATAATGCCTGAAAGTAAATTACCCCCCTCATATTCATACTTAATAATTTGCTGAGTCTGAAGTACACGATCTAGCAGAAAGCGGCTACCTTTATCTGTAGACATCATTACTAGCACTGAACTTACCAATAGTAAAAGCGTGATAAATATAATCAGCACAATACTACGGAAAATATGCCGTTCTGATTTAGGTCCAGTTGGAGGCGTTAATTGCTGTTCTACTTCCGTCATAATCAACCTGAAAATTATTTGACCTTTTAAAGGATTTTTTAAAGTTTATTAAAGCTGTGGGCCAATAAAGAAATGTAATCGAATAGGATTGTTATCATTTGAAATACCTGATGCAACATCTAATCGAATTGGGCCAATTGGCGATATCCAACGAATACCAACACCAATACTATATTCTGTCGGATTATTAAAATCTTTATCATAAGCATTACCAAAATCAGAAAAAATAGCAGCTCGCCAGCCATCTTTAAACTGATAGTTATATTCTAAAGAACCGACCCCTAACGCTTGTCCACCGATCTTATAGCCGTTTTCTTCTGGCGATAAACTCTTGTAGTCAAATCCACGTAATGACTGATCCCCACCTGTGAAGAAACGCAAGTTATAAGGTACTTTATTAAAGTCATCAGTGAAAATATAACTTGCATCACCACGACCAACAAACTGATGGTCATCGTTTTCACCTAGTGAATAAATAAATCTCCAACCAGCAGTTAAGATCGCCATGTTTGCATCAGAAAGTAATGATTCAGTTCCCAGTTCAACTTTGTAGGTCTGTTTAAAGCCTTTGGTTGGATTTAAACGAGAATTGGCATTGGTTTTAGATAGTTCATAACCAAACAATAGAGATTCTTGTTCTGAATCCATTCCTGATACTTTAAATGCATCAGGTAACTCATTTACATCAACATCACCTTTTTTAGTGAGTCGATCTAGACGATAACGAACACCCATCGTATGTTGCCAATCACCGAGCGGGTTTTTAATGACACGCTCACCACCCAATACAGCAGATTCAACAAGCAGATTTACATCTGGACCAATATCATCACGCTCTTCACGCTCATAACCACCAACAAGGTTAAAATAATCATTTAATGGATGTTTGTAAGGAATGCTATAGCGTCCATCAATTGATTGACGAATTTGTGAAACCTCAATATTGGCATCAAATGCATGTCCATACTTATTTACAATGGCACGTCGATATTGGCTACGAATACGTGCCCCTGTATCCGTACCATACCCCAGACCTGTTTCTAAGCTGTTTAAACGATCTGCGTTCAATGTCACAACAACTGGGATTTTTTTCTCGATTCGCGTTTGCTCTTCTAGTTTTTGTCTTTCCTCTTCCTCATCATCGTGATCATGCGAGAGTGGCATTGCACGTGCAATTGCGTATTGTTGTGACTCACCACCAGAGAACTGTGATTCATCCACAACATCTTGAGTCACTTCTTCAGCAGAAACGACTTTTTGCCGAGCCAAATCAGCTTTCTGTTGGCTACTCATCAGCTGTGATTGCTGAATATTTTGTTGATCAACCAATGCCTGTAAATCGGGTGCTAATTCTAAAGGCGGTTGAATCGGGTCTGGCTTGATCGTATCAACCAAGGTGTAGTTAAAATAACGGGTATTAGTGAGGTTGTTTGCCAATGCATTAACACGCCAGAAAGCATAGTCATCATCTTCTTTCCAAGGAGCTAAGCTATCCAATACTTTTTGTGTTAGTGGCAAAGGCTTACTCGGATCGCTCATCCGGTACTCAACTTTTTTAAGCTTATAACGGTCGCCTGTCTCATATTTCAGGTTAATTTCCGCTGTCTTATCTGGTTGAGTAATTTTTACATCGTGTAATCGCCAATAAGCATCAAAGAAACCATTGTCGGTTGCAGCGCTGACAATTTTAGTTTTAGTCTCTTCATATTTACCGTGATTGAAGATATCACCTTCATCTTGCTCAGGAATTAAGCGAAGAACTTGGAGTTGTGGTAAATTCTCACCTGCTCCAGAAAACTCAATATTTTGTTCTTTGATTTTAACTGGTTCATTTGGCGTGACGTTGACTTTAACCTTGCTATCACTGACTTTTTCAAATTTAAATTCAGCATTGTAATAACCTACTGCTTGTGCAGCTTGATTTGTAAGTGATCTTAATTGTGGTAATGCAACGTTAAAATCTTCAAACGACTCTTGAGTAAAAGTAGAAAGCTTAGCCTTGATATTCGTTGCCAATATCGCTGGCGCACCTGAAACATCTGCTGAAATACGGGGTATTTTCTCAGCATTGAGTAGATTATCAGGATGTAAACGATTCCAAATTCTTTTGAAGAAGCCAACTTTTTCATCTTTCTTGTCATCATTGACTTGCAATTCAGGTAATGTTCGACCTGTCTCATTTGCCTCAACAACAATCTTGCTGTCTGTTTGAATTTCCTGCATCAATTGATCAATATTCACAGGTGCTTTGGTAATCTCTGTCAATTCCGCCTGCGAAGCATCATTCACCAATACATCGGACGTTTTAGTCGGATTATCACGATAATTTTTCGCATCATTTTTTGCTTCTTCAGCAACACGGAAAATTTCGTCTGCCATATTTTGATCAACAGTGACCGTTGGTAAATCTTCTAAGTTGTCGTCTAACTGAATTGGTTTCAATTCGTTAATTTGATTTACGGATTGTTCTTGCTGTTTTAACGCGTCCAAACTGTCTTGCACATTGATATTCGAACTTGGTAAAGCATTGACCAATTGAGTATTAAACGTCGTTGTTTCTTGTACAGTGTCTGAATCGACTGTTGTTGTAGGTTGTTCAATTGTTTCATTTTTCGACAGATCAGAAACCTGCTCTTGAGCACAAGCAACTGATATACAAGAACTAATTAAAAAACTACTACAAATAAGTTTAGGAAAGCCCTGCATTTTAAATATTAAATGCATAGAATGAACCAGTGTTGACTGTTTAAACTTAGCTTTAGATGGCATGTGAAACTCTAAACTTATTTTTAATTTATCTTTTTTTGATGGGTGAAAAGTTCTTCAAATCGTTGATTTTCATCCAATCAAACATTGAAAGTATCATACATGCATTTTGTAGTATTTTTACAGTAAGTCACATTTTTTTATAAAACACAATGAAGTGAACACACGATGAAACAAGATGACCACTTAATGACATCACGTCGGTTTGTTCCGATGTTTTTCACACAATTTTTTGGGGCACTGAATGACAACGTTTATAAACAAGCTTTACTCTTAGTCATTACCTATGGTTGGATTCAGCAACAAAGCGCACCCATTAGTACTTTAAATAATCTTGCTGCACTTCTTTTTATTCTACCTTACTTTTTCTTTTCAGCGACAGCAGGTCAAATCGCTGATAAATATGAAAGATCTCAGCTTATTCGATTTATTAAAATATTAGAAATTGTCATCATGCTCATCGGAACAGCAGGCTTTTTACTTGGTAATTTGTGGCTGTTATTGTTTGCTTTATTTCTTATGGGTACACATTCAACCTGCTTTGGTCCAATTAAGTACGCCATCTTGCCTGAAATTTTAAAACCTCAGGAATTAATGTCTGGTAATGCATTGTTTCAGTCGGGTACTTCTATTGCGATTTTACTTGGTATGATTTTAGGTGGTGCTGTCATCGCCTCATCTGAAGGAAACTTATTGTGGATTAGTATCACAGTTTTCACAATTGCCTGCTTAGGCTATTTATGTAGCCGATTTATTTTATCTCAAAAAGTTGCTGAACCAGACTTAAAGATTGATTGGAACTTTGTCCGTACTAGCTTTCAGACATTAAAATACGTCAAAGGCATTCCAGTTGTTTTTATTATTTTGCTGGGTAATTCTTGGTATTGGTTTTATGGCGCTACGTACCTCACCCAAATTCCTCAACTCACTCAACAAAACTTACATGCTTCTGAAAATGTCGTGAGCTTATTACTGACCTTTTTCTCTGTAGGAATTGGTGTTGGCTCACTACTATGCAGAAAGATTGGCGGTAGTGATATAAATATCAAGATGGTGCCTTACGGTGCTGTTGGTCTGACTGTATTTGCACTTTATTTAGCTGCAAGCCTTGCTTTTGTTCCTGAACGCTCGGGTGAGCTTCTCAATCTTGGCGACATTTTTACTCAAGGTTTAGTCTATTATCACGTAATGTTAGCAGTCACTCTACTGGGTATTAGTGGTGGTTTCTATATCGTGCCACTGTACGCCATGATGCAGGCTTATTCTCCACGCTCTCATCGCGCACGCGTTGTGGCCGCGAATAATATTTTAAATGCTGTATTTATGGTTTCATCCGCAATTTTCTCAATTTTAGTCTTAAGCATTTTAAAAATTGATATTAAAATCTTATTTATTATTACGGCTGTTTTAAGTGCATTTTTCTCCATTTGGTTGTTGAAACGACTAAAACCACTTATTGCAAATGTTCCAAACACTTTAGAGGATTAACTTATGCGTCAGTATACAGGTCTAGATAAGCTGATTAACTCATTTGACCAAGCATTACGCAGCTTAGTTCCTGGTGCAACGAGTGCTCAACGCGGTAATCCAGCAGATCATGAACCATCACAACTGTGCGTGAGTGATGCTCGTCATGTTGCAGGTTTAATGCGTGTTAATCATAGTGGCGAAGTCTGTGCTCAAGCGCTTTATCACGGACAAGCATTGACAGCAAAACTCCCTCATGTTCGTGAAGAAATGCAACAAGCAGCCATCGAAGAACAAGACCATCTTGCTTGGTGTGAAGATCGTTTAAAAGAGTTAGACAGCCACACCAGCCTACTTAACCCGATTTGGTATGGATTGTCTTATGGCATGGGTGCAATTGCAGGAATTGCTGGTGATAAATATAGCTTAGGTTTTGTCGCAGAAACAGAGCGTCAAGTCAGCCAACATTTACAAGATCATATTCAACAATTACCCGAACATGATTCGCGTTCACGTAAAATCTTAGTACAAATGAATGAAGATGAGCTTCATCATCGAGATACAGCACTCAATGCGGGTGGTGTTGATTTACCTGTACCTGTTCGTATCACCATGACAGCCATTTCTAAACTCATGACTAAAACCAGTTACTATCTATAAAGGATAAAGGGCGTTTCAACACAACGCCCTTTTTTATAATCAATCACAGATCATTTAACAATAATCTTACCATGCATGTTTGCTTTTTGATTATGCCAATAACTTTGCGAATATCTATTTTGATCAGTAAAAATCACATAAATTATTTTATCTTTTTTGAACTGTAACTGATCTTTGCCCTTTTTAACAAAGAACACTCGTTTGCTATTCACCCATACACGTTTTGCATCATCAATTTTGATGGTTGCTAATTTTGAACCATCAGCTTTTTGAGCAACCCAATCTTTTTGATGAATGCTTTGATTTGATATCATTTGTTGAGGTTGTGGTGTGACGAAACCCGACGTTGCATTTTCTTCTTTGCTTTTATAAATATCACAACCTTGCATTTCACTCACTTGTGTACAACCTGATTGGATTAGTAACTCTCTATATTTGGCATCAATCGCATACGCCGAGTTCATTGCGCTACACGCAAGTAAGCCCAATATCAGATATTTAATTTTCATGCCGTTCCTTTCAAATAATTCATGTGAATATTCAAACACTGCTTAAGCTTTTAGTATGTGTTTCAATTGTTCTATTTATAAAAAAACCTATGGCAGCACCATAGGTTTTAGGATTGGATTAATTCAATCCATGTTCTGCTTTAAATCTTTCAAGGTTCCTTACAGCATCTTGATAACGATATTGAACTCTGCTGCTATTTGAGCGTAAATCGTATAAACGCTTTTTATAGTCATCTCTAAGCTTTGATGATAAATCTTTACGTTCTAATTCTCTCAAATAATAACTGACATCATTTTGTGAGCGATCAAATTCAGAATTTGCTTGGTAGTATTCATTAGCAACTTGATAATATGCTCGTAACGCATCACGTTTTTCAACTGGGCAAACTTGATAATTACCGCGTCCTTCCATCGCTTCATAGAAGATTGATTCAGGACGACAATAATAACTTAAACCTTGCTTATAACCTTTTTCATAAAGCGCTTGATTCGGAACAATATTCGCTTTCTGACACGATGAATAGTATTTATCTAATCTTGACTCTCGTCCTGCCGAACCGTCTTTTTCACCAACACTTGTCCAGTTTGCCGTTTTACATTGATCAACACTCATGGCTGCACAACCAGACAGTAAAAGACTTAAAAATGAAATTTGAAAAATAATTTTCATAAAATTATTCCTATTATTATGGTGTTACAAACAATAAAATTACATTGTAATGACAGGATATTGCAGCTCTGAATTATATTCCAGCGCATCATCTTGCCATAATTCAACTAAAGGAATTTTCACATCTACTGCCAATGGTAGCTTCTTTGAATTAAATTGCATATGGTTCAAATCTTTGCCCCATGCAATAACATCGATGTCTAAGCTAATATGATGCGATGGCCGAATACGCCCAGATTCTAATTCTAATTTTTTTAATGCCTCAATCATGTCCTCAACAGACAAGGTACTTGTTAATAAACAAGCGGAGTTCCAATAATCAGCACCTACACCATCACGACATGGAATCTGATAAATAGAAGAAAATTTCACATCACCCAATTGCTTAATTTGAGCATAAGCAAAACTGAAATGATGTTGTTGTTGGACATTACTCGCCAGTGCGAGCGCAAAAATCGTTTCTGTTGCGTTCAAGGCGAATTCCTACTGCAGTTGCTTGAGCAATAATTGCAGGTTTACGAATAGTGATAATAATAGATTCAATCGAAGAAAAAGTCGTAAATAAACTTTCAAGAACCAATTGCGCAGCATGCTCAATTAACTTAGGTTTTGCTTGTTGGATCACTTGTGCAGCTAACTCACAAATTTGAGCGTAATTCAGTGTATCTTCCAACTCATCAGACTGAGCAGCCTGACTCAAGTCATTATGAATCGTTAAATCCAACATCAAAGGCTGAATGATTTGGCGTTCCCAATTAAAACAACCAACAACCGTATCAACTTTTAGCCCTTCTATAATAATGGCGTCCATTAACTCAACATCACATAAAATTTCCCCCTTGAAACAAGGGGGATTTAAAAGAATTTTTAGTGCTTCAAGAATGAAGCAGGTTCGATATTGTGAACCATTTTCAAACGTTGGTCAGCATAAATATCGGTATATGGTGCGAGAACACGCATGAAACGATCAAAATATAACATTTGCTTGAATAATAGCGCAAAGTCGCGCGGGAATTTAATGCCGTGACGTTCACCAACCCCTATCATATCCATCATAATGTCATTGAGATCAGCTGGATTTGAAGTCAAAATCTCTTGAGGATCTGCTAAAAGTACGCCACTAAATAAACGCTCGAGATCATCAGCTAAAACTTGGGTATCAATTTTCTGATGCGTCATCCCCATTTTGAGCATATTTTCAGCCATAGCAGTGTAATTGGTATGCTGCAAAGCATCCATAAATGCCATACATGCAGTCCAAACTTCTGGTTTTAATTGACCAACAATACCGAAATCAATAAAGCCAATGCGACCATCTTCAAGCAGCATTAGATTCCCTGCATGTAAATCTGCATGGAAACTCTTACATAACATTAAACTACCAAACCATGTATTCATGGCTGTAATCAATACTTGTGTTGGATCTTTTGCATATTTCTTTACAACGTCAAAATCAGTTAAAGACACACCATACAATCGTTGCATCGTTAAAATACGGCGCGTAGAGAATTGATGGTAAACCTTTGGCGCAGTTGCAGCTTGATTACCTGAGACATTTAGGTACTGTACGAAATCATCAAGATTTTGTGCTTCTTCGATAAAATCTACTTCTCGTACCATCCGTGTTTTGATTTCATCAACGATTTCAGACAAAGAGGCAAATTTGATTTTAGGAACTGCCTTTTCAAGGAGTTTTGTTGCCCAATGTACGACATTTAAATCTGTGTATAAAATCGTTTCCACACCCGGCTTTTGTACTTTTAATACAACATCTTCACCTGTAACTAATCGAGCAGCATGTACTTGTGCGATTGATGCTGATGCTAAAGGCTTTTCATCAATAAAGCTAAAGATTTCATTTAGATTCTTACCTTCAAATTCTTCAGCTAAAACTTGTTGAATATAACTAAAAGGCAAAGTTGGTGTTTGATCTAAACAGCCTTGGAACTCTTCAACATATTCACGAGGGAATAAAGATGGTGTACTTGCGATGAATTGACCAAGTTTAATATAAGTAGAACCCAATGATTCAAAAGTCTCACGCATAAGTTTTGCGTTACTTGGTTTTTCAGTTGCGTATTTTACACCTGCCTGTGCTGCAACCATCACTGTTTCACCAATACGTGCAACAGAACGCAATCCATCGAATAAAATATTTCTTTTCATAATCTTTCATTGCCTCATAGATGGTTTTAGTTTATCAAATTTCACGGCGTTTACCGATTAAGTTGCCTGACAAACTGGACAATTTGTATCTTTTTCAAATTGCAGAATACGCTGTGAAAGATTTAAACCATTCCAAAGCAAGAGTTTCTGTTTAAGTGGCGTTAATCCACGCCCTAAGAACAATAAAGTGTGATGTGCTTGTAATGACGCCATAATGACAGGGGTGGTAGCCAGCACACCTGACTCTGCACAGCTTAATCCTTCATTTGCATGATTTTCTTTAGGAAATAGACACTCATAGCATGCGGTCTCAGCATCAACCATAAATAACTGCCCTTCGAAACCAATCGCTGAAGCACTAATTAATGGAATTTGATATTTTCGACAAATCGAATTGACCAAATAACGCGTACTAAAATTATCGCAACCATCTAAAACTACATCTTGATGCTGTACTAAATCATCAGCATTCGTTGGGTCAAAACGTATATTTTGATAGTTCACTTGTATATACGGATTAATTGTTTGTAGATGCTTAGCCAAAATCTCTGCTTTGTAACGGCCTAGATCATTCAATGTAAATGCAATCTGTCGCTGAAGATTACTCATCTCAATGGTATCAGCATCAACAATCGTAATTTTACCCACACCCGCTCGTGCCAACAGCTCAGCACTTGTACAACCTATGCCACCTGCACCGATAATCAAAACATTGGCGAGTTTGAGTTTTTCTTGTGCTTCAATGTCCCAACCATCTAATAAAATCTGACGACTATAAAGATGCATTTCATCATTACTTAGCTCAAATTCGTTTTCTAAATGGTTTGACACAACAATTCTCTAGCCTGTTCCGAACAGATTAGATTCTAAGTGTCAGCGCATTTTTATGAAAGTTAAATTGCATAAAATACGAATAAACAGCAAATTCATATTTTTTATTGAAGTGAGTTACCCTCCATTTCTACAACTCATTTCAGGGAAATATAATGGAGAGCACTTACAGCTAGAAATAATGATTGATTATGATCCTTTACTTTTTTGATCATGCATCACTTCATAGGATTGAGCTCTTAATAGCTCTTCTCTTGTCCCAAATGAACTATTACGTAATTCAGCAATGGATTGTTGTTTACTGGCATCATTTGCATCACTTTTTAAAATTTGATCCCGCACAGATAAATACTGATTAACTTGCGTTTGCCACACTGCTTCTTCTTGATCAACTTTTTCCAAACGATCAGCTGCTTCAGGCCCAAGTAAACTTTCCCTCATACTTCTTAAATCTTGAGCTGATCCGCCTTTTGCTTGGATTTCTTTCGTAAGTTGCTGCAATTCAGCGAATTGCATCGAAACCCGTACTCCGTCGGCCAACGCTGGAGGTAATTCATCAATCAACTTCGCAAGCTCTGTAGCCTTTTCTTGTGTCGTTAGATTTTTATTGGAATGGATACGCATTTGCTCAAGATTAAATTGATTTAGATTTCTTTCATTACCAAACAAAGCATTAATTTCAGACGCATTAAAAAACTGTTGTTGTACTTTTGCCATTTGATCTACGACTTTTTGCAAAGCATCAACATTATTAGATTTAAAGCCTGCATTTGGTTTTAAGTTTTGTAGTGCATGCATATAAGCAACATATTGATCAAGCAAATAAATTGCATAGTTTGAAGCGGACTCTGGCAATGTAGCGAGCAAATATTGTCGTATATCTGCGACAAGCTCTGTTTCAGTTTTTTCACCTAAGCTAGAAAAGAAATAATCAAAACAACTACGAATACCAACCGTTAAAATGAGTTTCCCATTTGCATCGACCTGAATTGGGCAATCAATCTCTGTACCTTGTAATGATGCTGCTAGGGTTGGCAGTTTTCCTTGTTTATTGTTTGCAGTTGCACTTTCTAAAACTGTGTTTTCTGGCTGTATTGCCTGCGTATTTATATTTTGGTTTTGAGTTTGAGCTTCTGGTTTAAATACATAGTAAATCAGCAGTAGCAAGAGCAATACACTCGTGATAACACCAAATACAATTGTCTTATGATTTATAAATTTACCGCTCATAATCCCTTGCTCTATTTATAATTAATTGTGTGAACCGTTATATGGTAAAGGGAGTAAAACCATACTCCCTTATATTTGAATAGTTATAGACCTTGATTCTTCAAGCGGTTTGCTTGAGTTCGATAAGGAGTGACTGGATTTTGTAAGAAACCAACCAAGCCTAACACCTGATTCACTTCATCCAAATGGTTAAAATTATAATTATCACGAATGACTGTGCCTAAATGATTTGAACAACGCGGCACCAAGCCATCATTTTCACCACTTATGAGTAATGATGTTGCAACTAAAGCATAGTCCAGAGGATCTAATACATTGGTTAACACCCCTGTACCACCCCATGAATAATAGCGAACACCATTGACAAGTTCAGTACCAGAACCACAAGCAGTCGTTGGAACACCTGCTGGGAAACGACTATTGAAATTCGCTGAACCAGCCGTTGTAAGTGAATTCAGGCCTGCGATTGCATCTTGATCATAATAATGACCAGACCCAATACCCACTAAAGAAAAGAAAGCATCCACTGCGGCTGCAACAACAGGTGCTGCTATCGGCCCCACTGGTGATTGAGTGATGGAATAAACCACATCAGCTACATCAGAACCTTTAGTTGGTCCACCTACAGCAGTTACTGAGGCAACTTTAGTTGGCATAAGGCTCGCTACATAACGAACTGATTGTGAGCCATGACTATGTCCGATCAAATTGACCTTTTGAGCGCCTGTAATTGCCAGTACTTGTTTTGCTTGTAAAAGTAATTGTTCTCCACGTACTTCTGATGAGTTAAATGATGCTTGTTGAGCGACAAATACATTTGCACCATTACCAACCAAGTCCTCCGTAATGCCATTCCAATACTGTAAAGGCCCAACAGCAGAGAAACCTGCCATACCATGTGCTAATAAGATTGGATACTTTGTTTTGGCATAACTAGAGGTAACATAAGTACTACCGCCGACTGAACATGAGTCCACATTACAATTTTGCCATGATGCCTTTGGTGATAAGAAGTCGAATAAACCTGCATGTACTACAGATCCACTGCTCATCAGCATACCCGCCATTAACGTCATAGCGCTTAAATATTTTTTCTTCACGTTTTGCTCCTAGCATTTTTCGTTTTTATTACAGCTATATAGTCCGTGCGATTTGTATGCGGATTCATTCCAAACATACAAATGAACTGCAAAATTATACTCCCTACAAATATTGCGTGAATTTTAGACTAAAACAAACTGCGCCAAATTCATAACAATAGACGCCAAAATTATGCTCGAATCCGAAAATTCCGATGAATGTACATTTTCAAATTCACATTGCTAGATTATTTTCAAAGTCGCAGGATCAGTTTAAAAATGGAATTTAGTTACTATCATGAGTCTTCCTCGTCATCATAAACATCATTTTATAAGTAGCTCTTATGCACATTTACTAAGTGAGGTCGTGGCTCAATGGGATATTTCAGTTGAAACCCTCTTTTGGGGAACTGGTGTAGAAATTGATAAGCTGAATGATCTAAGTTATAAAATTAGTCTCGCTTCTTTTAAAAAAGTAATTGAGCGTACGATCGAACTGACACAAGAAGAAGGCATTGGATTTTACGCAGGAACACAGATTAAAATCAGTTCTCATGGCTTACTTGGATTTACTGTCGCAATATCCAAAAATGCTTATGATGCAATTCAAACGATTAATCAGTTCGTTAGCTTACAATGTTCGTTTGTTGAATTTGATTTCAAAATCGAACAACATCTTGCCTACTACACGATTATTTATGATCCATCTCTATTGAACTTCACTGATGTTTCAGATACTCGATCATATGAATTTAGTTGTATTTTTTTCTTAACTGGCTTCGTTCACTTAGTTAGATTTTTCATTCCTGATTTTAAACCAAGCATTGATTTACAATGTAAATATCCGCCCTATTTTTCTCGTTTTAATAAAATTCTGAATACTACTTTTGAAGAAATACGTTACGAACAACCCCATACTCGTTTAATAGCACCTGCCGAATTTTTAGATCGACCTTTGAGTATGTCAGACCCTCTTACCTCTGAAAAATTTAAATTGCTCTGTCAAAAAGAACTTGATGAGTTAGTTGCGACACAAGATATTCTTTATCGAGTTAAGCGGTTGATTGATGATCCAATAGAAGGATTGCTCAGCATTGATCAAGTGGCTCAAAAGTTGAATTTAACCAAAAGAACATTACAGCGGATGCTGCAAGAGAAAGCGGTCAGCTTTCAAAGTCTACATGACGACGTGCGTAAACAAAAAGCGCGTAAGTTATTATTAAATCCGTTAATCACGAAAGAAGAAGTTGCAAAAAAACTCGGTTATTCATCCACCTCAAGTTTTAATCGTGCCTACAAACGTTGGGAAAATGAGTAAATCATAGCGATCTTTATGCAACAATAGTTGTGTTCAGAAATATTCGGAAAGTGTATGAGCACTCAAAATCTATTAGCGGTTGAGTTACCTAAAGCTTATCGTCTTTTAAATCATGGCCCTACAGTGCTAGTTTCAGCTCAGCATGAGCAAGACGCCGATGTTATGGCGGCAGCTTGGGCATGTGCTTTAGAGCTAACACCCGCGAAGGTCACTGTGGTATTGGATAAAAGTACCAAAACACGCCAGTTGGTTGAACAAAGTGGATACTTTGCACTTCAAGTTCCATGTTTCGCTCAACTTGATATGGTGCATCAGTTAGGCACTATCAGTAAGTTTAATCATCCTGATAAGTTAGCAGACTGCAAAACTGAGCTATTTTATAAAGATGATCTAGAAGTTCCATTAGTTGATGGCTGCATAGCATGGCTAGTCTGTAAAGTAATCCCTGAACCACATAATCAACAAAACCATGATCTATTTATTGGTTCAGCCATTGCAGCTTGGGCAGATTCACGCGTTTTCCGTGATGGACACTGGCATTTTGAAGATGTCGATAAGTCTTTAAGAAGTCTGCATTACATTGCTGGCGGAACGTTTTATTTGATTGGTGAAGAAGTAAAAGCTCAGCTCTAATTCAAAAGGGAAATGCAGTTCCATTTCCCTTTTATATACCAACACTGAAATAGTATTTCATCTCAAGCAATAGCCTAGTAAAACCATCGGTTATGATGGCGAATCAACTTTCATTAACTCAGAATACAATGTATCTAAAAACTGCTTTTGTTGAGCATCATCTTTGAAATATCGTTGATAATTTACGCTACAACTTTCTACATCAGCGATATTATTTTTATTAAACGACCAATCGCGGATATCTTTGACCGTAATTCCTAAGTCATCATTGCAACTTTGCCACAACTTAGAAAATTGCGTCCGCTGCTTGAGTTCAAGCTGATTGAAATCTGCATATACTGAGTAACCCCGCATTTCTGTATTAAAAAATCGAGAAATTTGAGTGACAGGTACACCTCCCCAAACAATTGTTTTTCCTTCTGGTAATTTTATATCTGTGAGCTTATCTTCAGGTAATAAACGCTCTTGCTTACCCTTTTTAAACGCATATTTCTCATACACAAGTGTCGTGCCAGCGGGTACACGTATATTTTTAACGGCTATCGGTTGTTGTGTCGTATAGTATGGATAGTTTGGTCGAGTCATATTACCCGTTGGATTCATATTACCAACGCAGCCTGTTAAAAGTAATGTAAATGCGACTGATAAAGTTTTTATAGATTGCATTAATAAGCTCCAAAACTCGATTATTTTTATTGTGCTACATAAAATCTTTTACCTAACATTAAAATGAAATAATCAAATGGGCAAGTCTAAGCATCGAACCCTAAAATAAAGACCGTTGTAAAATTTCTTTTTACAACGGTCTATCAGCAAAATCTATTTGTAAGGCTAAACAGAAACCATCATTTTGCTGCCATGCGAATAGCACCATCCAAACGAAACACTTCACCATTTAAGTAAGAATTTTCGGCAATATGGGCAACCAAACGAGCAAACTCTTCAGGGCGACCTAAACGAGAAGGATATGGAACCATTTGTCCTAATGCATCTTGTACGTTTTGCGGTAATCCTTTTAACATTGGTGTTTCCATAATACCCGGTGCAATCACCATAATACGAATCGCATGACGTGCTAATTCTCTTGCGATCGGTAAAGTCATCGCAACAACTGCACCTTTTGAAGCTGAATATGCGGCCTGTCCGATCTGACCATCAAAAGCAGCTACAGATGCAGTATTCACAATCACACCACGGTCTTCATCTTCTTCAGCTACAGTGTTTTTACTCATTGCGTCAGCAGCAAAGCGAAGCATGTTGAATGTACCAGTCACATTGATCTGTAAAGTTTTAGAGAACATCGCAAGATCATGGACTCCTTCTTTCCCCACAACTTTCGCCGATGGGCCAATGCCCGCACAATTGACTAAACCATGTAGTGCACCATGCTTTTCTACAACATCTTTAAAAAATTGTTCAGCGGCTTGCTCATCCGTTACATCTAATTTTACGAATTCAGCTTGATCACCTAGCGCTTTAGCTTGTTGTTCTCCAACTTCAGCATTCATGTCCACCAACGTTACCGATGCGCCCTTTTCTACTAGATATTCTGCTGTAGCTGCACCTAATCCTGAACCACCGCCAGTAATGACAAAATGTTTTCCTTGAATTTTCATTTACGTTTCCTATCAAATTAAAGATATAAATTTTTATAAGTCAGAGTAAAGCGAAGTTTTTTCCGATACAATTCCAAAAAGTAGCAAATTTAATGCAACTTTTGAGCATTTAATCTATTTTTTTCTCCTGTATTTCATTGTTGTATGAGCAAAAACTTACCTTTAGATATAAATTCGGCCAAAGATACTATTTCTAATGCTTTAATCCGTGAAGCGTTAAGTGTTGCCGCAAGTCGTGGTTTAAATATCGTGAGTATTGCCAATCGTGCAGGTATCTCAGCAGAATTGCTAACCTCGACCAAAGCGCGTGTTCCTGTAACTCAATGCGCACAATTATGGGTAGAACTTGCAGAAACCATGAATGATGAATTCTTGGGAATGGATCAACACCCCATGCGACGTGGCAGTTATAAGCTCTTGGCTCAACTCGCATTCAATGCTGAAACATTAGAACAAGCAATAAAAGAAATCCTTAGATTCCTGAGTTTAATCTTAGATGATATTCATGGTGAACTTGTTCAACAAGGTGACAAAGCCTATTTGATTTTGCACGATCACGAACAGCCTAAACGTATGTTCACCTATTCAACTTTTTTAATGTTAGTGCACAGTTTGATGTGTTGGTTGAGCGATCAACGTATCGCATTTCAAAGTATGACTTTTCGATGCCATCCACCTGTAGAAATACAAGATTATCGTGTTCGCTTCTGCGAAGACATTCAGTTCAATGCGGAACAGAATAAAATCGAATTTGATGCACATTATCTCAAACATAAAATTAAGAAAGATAAACAGGCATTAAAAGATTTTCTGAGTCAGACACCTTATAACCTAATTGTACGTTTTAAAAATGAAAATTCTTTAAGCTTGCAGATTCGTCGTCAACTACTGTTACAACCGCCTTCACTATGGGCTGAATTAAAAGATATCGCACAACAATTAAATATGTCGACGGCAACGATTCAACGGCGCTTGAAACAAGAAGGTGTTAGCTATCAACAACTTAAAAATGATATCCGCTGCGATATTGCAATTGAACGCCTAAGTAAAACCAATGATTCCATTCAAAGTATTAGTGATGAGCTGAACTTCCATGATCCAAGTGCATTTCATCGCGCTTTTAAAAAATGGAGTGGTGTAAGCCCTGGTACTTACCGTAAATCATCCCCCAACAAAAAGAGTTTTTTAAGCAATTTGGATTCGTAATAAATGGAGGTTAAAAATGTATCTTCCTGAGATTTTTGAAGAGAAAGATCATGAAAAGCTTTACCAACTCATTGAAAATTATCCCTTTGCGACATTAGTTAGCCAAAGCACGAATGGATTTGGGGCTAATCATTTACCATTTAAATTGCTCCGTGAACCTGAACATCATAGTGCTATTCTCGTTGCACACATTGCAAGAAATAATCCTCTACACACCCAAATCAGAAATGGAACAGAGGTGCTTGTCATTTTTCAAGGTGAACAAGGCTATATTTCACCAAACTGGTATCCAAGCAAGCAACAACACCATCAACACGTACCGACTTGGAACTATCAAGTGGTTCACGTCAATGGCGCTATTCGCTTTTTAGAAGATGAAAAGTCCTTGCGTGGTATTCTTGCAAAACTGACCCGAACACATGAGGTGAAACAACCGAAACCTTGGAAAATGTCTGACGCACCAAGTGGCTATATCGCAGAAGAACTCAAAGGCATCATTGGAATAGAAATTGAAATTCAGCAAATGACTGGAAAATTTAAACTCAGTCAAAATCGCGATAAAGTCGATGCTGTCGGTGTTGTGGATAGTTTAGAGCAACGAGGTGAAGCTAAATTAGCGCAAGCAGTCCAAGGATATATTCAAGATTAACCTGATTTCTGCCCTAAGCTAACGCGATCATTTGCACCATAATCTTGAATCGTTTGGATTTGACTAAATCCTTGTTGCTCAAAGATATTACGTACCGCCTGTCCTTGATCATAGCCATGTTCAAGCACAATCCAACCGTTTGGCTTTAACCAGTCTTTTCCCTGAGTAATGATGATTTCAATATCTGCTAGCCCATGATTATCTGCAATTAATGCTCGCTCAGGTTCAGACTTGAGCTTTTGCATATGCACATCTTCTGGATCGATATAAGGTGGATTAGATACAATCAAATCAAATGTTTGCGATTCTAAAGCATCAAACCAAGCTCCACAGGCAAAGTTAACTTGCGTTAAACCATGTCGAGTCGCATTTTCTTTTGCAACGTCTAAGGTCGGTAGATAAACATCAGTTGCTGTAATCTGCCATTGCGGACGCTCACTTGCCAACGACAAAGCGATTGCACCAGTTCCTGTACCTAAGTCGACAATATTGGCATTCGTACTGATTGGAAGTTTCAGCACCGTTTCAACCAAAATTTCAGTATCAGGACGTGGAACTAAAGTATCGTGGGTTACTTTTAAATCTAGCGTCCAAAATGGCTGAGAACCCGTAACATAAGCCAATGGCTCGCCCTGTTCAATACGCGCAAGCCCATCTAAATAAGCTTGTTCTTGTATTTCAGTCAACTCTTGCTCAAGCATTAACTTTAGCTCCAAAGCACCGATTCCTACAATATGCTCAAGTAGCCATGCTGCTTCTTGGCGTTCGTAGCTATCAATTTCGCCTTTGATTTCTAATGCTTGAGCAATATTCATTAGCCGCCATTTTCCTGTGCAAGCAGAGCTAACTGATCCGCTTGATATTCACGATGCAAGCTATCTAACAGTTCTGTTAGATCACCTTCCATAATTGCATCTAATTTATATAAAGTTAGATTGATACGGTGATCGGTCATACGGCCTTGCGGGTAGTTATAAGTACGGATACGTTCAGAACGATCACCAGAACCTACTAGGTCACGGCGCATTTCTGAAGTTGCAGCATCTGCTGCAGCACGTTTTGCGTTTTCTAAACGTGATACGAGTAGCGCCATCGCTTTAGCTTTGTTTTTGTGCTGTGAACGTTCTTCTTGACATTCAACCACAACACCTGACGGAATATGGGTAATACGCACAGCAGAATCGGTTTTGTTAATGTGCTGACCACCCGCACCTGATGCACGGTAGGTATCGATACGTAAATCAGCAGGGTTTATATCCACTGTTGTGTCTACATCTACTTCTGGAAGAATCGCAACTGTACATGCAGATGTATGCACACGACCTTGGGATTCAGTGGCAGGTACGCGTTGTACACGATGTGCACCACTTTCAAATTTCAAGCGGCCATATACGCCCTCACCATCTACACGGCAGATCACTTCTTTATAACCGCCATGTTCACCTTCATTTTCAGAAAGCACTTCAATACGCCAACCTTGAGTTTCAGCATATTTACTATACATACGGAATAAGTCACCAGAGAAGATCGCAGCTTCATCACCACCTGTTCCTGCGCGAATCTCAAGATATGCAGCATTGGCATCGTTTGGATCTTTAGGAATCATCAATACATTCAATTGATCTTCGAGATCAACCAAAAGCGTCTTATTTTCTTTGATTTCTTCTTCTGCCATATCTTTAAAGTCTGGATCAGACTTCATCATTTCAGCAGTTTCGATGTCTTCTTCAGCTTGACGATATTTAGCCCAAACCTCAGTAATTTCTGTTAAATCATTATGTTCACGTGACAGTTTACGAAAACGTTTATTGTCCGAAATAACTTCTACATCTGCGAGCAATGCAGTCAGCTCTTCATGACGATCACATAATTGATCTAATCTTAAACGGAGTGATGCTTTCATGGGTGGAATATCTCAAAATCTAAAGACTCTATGCAACACAACTGGCGGAAGCACGAGCAAAATCAAAAAATTGCGCATAGTTTACAGATTCTCCTGATTAAATAACATAGAGAAGTTTGCTAACTTACTATTCCACCATCATTTCATCACAAATCACTTGGTTTTATCTGTTCTGAGCGGTTTGATTTATTGAAGCGAAGTGTAAAATTTGAAATAACATATCCAAGTTAGAACATTGCCTACTATTTTTATAATTCTGTATTTTCAAACGAGATTAAATCGTTATCTACTTCGGGTTTTGAATTGATTTATCGCTCTATTTCTCATCGAAAGCAACAAAACACTACAATCCAATCACTAAACCGTAATAATTCAGGAAAGCATCTCCACATTTTCCATCTCAAACTTTGTTACATTTGCTCGCATTACAAAAGATGTCCTATCCAATAGGAACGTGGAGTTAAAAATGAAAGCCAATGCTTGGTTATGTGCGATTTTAGCAAGTACCTCTCTGATGACCGTTGCTCATGCAGATAATGGTACACGTGTAGCAGCAACATCTGCGCTTGGTAGTGTTGTCGGTACTGCAATTGGTAAAGAAGTTGGTGGAAACAGCGGTGCTATGATTGGTTCTGCGATTGGTGGTGCTGGTGGTGCAGCTGCTGCAAGTAGTAAACGTACACGTACCGAAGCTGCTATCGGTGGCGGTTTAGGTGGTGTCGGTGGCTATACAGTTGGTAAAAATCTAGGTGGAACAACGGGTGGTTACATCGGTGCAGCAGCGGGTGCTGCTGGTGGTGCAGCTTTAGGTCGTCAAGTTGGTCAAGATCGTTATTATGACAATCACCAATCTAAAAAATATAAGAAAAAACGTAAACATCGTCATCACTAATTCAAAAGCACCTTCGGGTGCTTTTTTATTATCTAAGCAAGATTTCTGGAGATTCTATAAATTTAGACTTATTTAAAGGTGAGACTAGCATTGGCAAATAAGGATTTAATGCTAAAAATCCTGACTTAAATACTTGGTTGAATCCTTTTCTTGTTCTTCCTAGAATAATCCCCTATTTTTTATATGCCTTTGTGTTTTTACATGAATACCGAATTACTCTCGCCTGCTGGCTCTCTTAAAAATATGCGTTATGCCTTTGCTTATGGAGCAGATGCAGTCTATGCAGGTCAACCTCGTTATAGTTTACGTGTTCGTAATAATGAGTTTGATCATGACAATTTAAAAATCGGTATTGATGAAGCACATGCCTTAGGTAAAAAATTCTATGTTGTTGTCAACATTCAACCACATAACAGTAAGCTGAAAAATTTTATTCGAGATATTGAACCGATTATTGCGATGCAACCTGATGCCTTGATTATGTCTGATCCCGGTTTGATTATGATGGTGCGTGAACATTTCCCTGATGTGCAAATACATCTTTCAGTACAAGCAAACGCGATTAACTGGGCAACAGTAAAGTTTTGGAAAGACTATGGACTAAGTCGTGTCATCCTTTCTCGTGAGTTATCACTTGAGGAAATTGAAGAAATCCAAAAACATGTCCCTGAAATCGAATTAGAAGTGTTTGTGCATGGTGCATTATGCATGGCTTATTCAGGTCGCTGTCTTCTATCTGGCTATATGAATAAACGAGATGCCAATCAAGGTGCTTGCACCAATGCATGTCGTTGGGAATATAAAATCCATGATGCAAAAGAAGATGTCAATGGTGATGTCATCCCTGTTCAGCAATTAGACGAACCTACACAATGTTGTTCAAAAGCGGATTCAGAAGACACCACACAAACGGTTTTAGTTCAACGCAATGAAGAAGAAATGTTTGCCGCAGAAGAAGATGAACATGGAACTTACTTTATGAACTCAAAAGATCTCCGTGCAGTACAACATGTAGATCGTCTGACGCATATGGGTGTTGCATCTCTTAAAATTGAAGGGAGAACGAAATCCTATTTTTACTGTGCGCGCACAGCACAAATTTATCGTAAAGCAATTGATGATGCTTTATCAGGCAAAGCTTTTGATCAACGTTTAATGCATCAACTCGAAGGTTTGGCAAATCGAGGTTATACCGAAGGTTTCTTACGTCGACATATTCACAGTGACTATCAAAACTATGAAGATGGTTCATCACATTTTGATTATCAACAATTCTGCGGTGAAGTATTGGAACGTCACGGCGACTATGTTCGTATTGAAGTCAAAAATCGCTTCCTCGTGGGGGATTCGCTAGAATTGATGACACCAAAAGGCAATATTTCTTTTGTGCTTGAGCATATGCGTGACCTAAAAGGTAATTCAATCGACAATGCTAAAGGCTCAGGTCATATCGTAGAGATTCCACTGCCACAAGATATAGATATTGCTTATGCTTTATTAATTCGCAACCTGCCTCATGCAAAAGAGCAATTACAATCTTCTGCTTTGGCTTATGTAGCGAACTAAGACATGGCACTCTTGATCACGACGGCATGTATCAATTGCGATATGTGCCTCCCAGAATGCCCCAATGAAGCGATTTATGAAGGTGCAAAAGTTTACGAAATCGACCCACAACGTTGCACTGAATGTGTAGGCTTTTATGAATCGCCTACATGCATTGCTGTGTGTCCGATTAACTGTATCGATCCAGACCCTAACTTTTTAGAATCAAAAGACCAACTTCTCATCAAATTTAAAAGCTTAAATTTATATAATAATTAAATAGTTAAAATTAATTTTCTGGTGCTTTCCTTCTATCATGTTTGAAAGTACCGCTTCTTTTTTAAGTTCTGATATTTTCCCCTGCTAAATTTCTATTTAAACACAAGACACTGGCATCAAAATTGCTAAATAGTATTACGTTTTTTAAAATTAGTATTACTACGGGTGTTTGCCTATGCATCATTCAGTATTGTCAAAAAGGAAAAAGCTTTTCTTAGGATTGGGGTCTTTTATCATTCCACTTCTTATTTGGAGCTGTGTCAGTTATTTACCTTTTATTTGGCATCCTCAAGTTCAAATCACTGATTCAGGCAGTGTCTCTTATTTACAGGTAGGAACACGTCTTGAGAAAAGTGCTTACTATGCAGAAGCACAACAAGCGGTTGATCAAGCTAAAACACCTCCAACAGGAATTTTAGTCAACCCAATATATTTACCTGCTCCACATGAAGTTGCGATAGCATTATTTACATCATTTACGACACCACCACAGCAAGCAGACGCACCTTGGCTACATCAAAGTCTGTGGCACAGTATCAAAATCGTATTTACTGCATTTTTCATTTCATCGTTGATTGGTGTACCACTCGGAATCTTATGCGGATTTTCCAACACGATTTCCAAGTTAACAGAGCCTTTTGTTGAGTTCTTTCGCTACCTTCCTGCACCTGCTTTTGGCGCACTTGCGGTTGCTATTTTAGGAATTAACGATGCACCTAAAATTGCCATCATTGTGATTGGGACTTTATTTCAACAAATCTTGATTATTGCCAATACCACAAGAATGGTTGATCGCGGCTTAATTGAGGCGGGTTATACCCTTGGAACAAACAAAGTCAAAAGCCTATTCTATGTGGTGATTCCAGCCGCATTGCCAGATATCTATCGAGATCAACGTGTCTTACTTGGTTGGGCTTGGACATATTTAATTGTTTCAGAATTAATTGGCGCAACCTCAGGCATCACTTGGTTTATTACACAACAAGCGCGCTATCAAAACTTTGATAACGTCTATGCTGCAATCCTGATTATTGGCGTGATTGGTCTAGTCTGCGATCTAATTTTAATGAAATTAGGTATGCGTCTATTCAAATGGAAAAAAGGAGTATAAATATGACTGAGCATTTTGATTCAAAAGCATATTTCGAAAGTATTTATACTCGTCCTATAATGTTAGAAACCAAAAATCTGAGCCAAATCTTCAATCATGGCGATGGTGAACGCCTTGTCCTAAATAAAATTGATTTAACCATTCATAAAAGAGAATTTATCTGTGTGATCGGCCCATCAGGTTGCGGTAAATCCACCTTGAGTCGTGTTGTCGCAGGATTAGATGATTTCCATAGTGGTGAGGTTTTAGTTGAAGGTCAAAAAATCAAAGGGCCTAGCTCTGAACGTGGCATGGTGTTTCAAGGCTATACCCTTTTCCCATGGAAAACAGTCAAAGAAAATGTCATGTTTGGCCCAATCATGAAAGGCATCAGCCGAACTCGCGCAGAAGAAATGGCACGAGAATGGATTAACATCATTGGTTTAGATAAGTATGAAAATCAATTTCCACATGAGCTTTCAGGTGGCATGAAACAACGTGTTGCGATTGCTAGAGCATTGGTCAATGAACCTAAAATATTATTAATGGATGAGCCCTTTGGCGCACTTGATCCTTACACCCGCCAAAAGATGCAAAAACATTTGATGGATTTATGGCAAAACATCGACCTCACTATTATGTTTGTTACCCATGACATGGATGAGGCGATTTTATTGGCCGATCGTATCGTGGCATTAAAAGCCAATCCTGGTGAAGTAAAAGAAGTTATCGAAGTTAATTTGCCTCGACCTCGATCATTCGACTTAATTCACTCAACGGAGTTTAAACAATTACGTGATCACGTGAATCAACTTGTACATAGTCAAGAAGAAGAACTTGACCCATCTTTAGAGGATTTACCTAAAATTCCACGCATGACTCAAGTCAGTACGCAGAAATAAAAATAGCAATTGGGACGACCCAATTCGCTTCATTTATTGCTGGACGACCAGCCTATGGTGAAGATCATGAACCATGAATATGTCCTGCCACTTATCGACATTTCTCTTCTAAATAGCGATTACTTAGAAGATCGGATGCAAGTCGTTCAAGCACTGGATCGAGCCTGCAAAGAGGTCGGTTTTCTGTATATTCAAGGTGAACAATTTCAGCCTGAACTTTTTGATAAACTCAAAGAAATCGCTGAAAGTTACTTTGCTCAAGATGAAAATCAAAAAATGCAAAACTATATCGGGCTTTCAAAAAACCACAGTGGTTATGTGCCGATTGGAGAGGAACAATTCAAAGCCAGTGTGTATGACTTAAAAGAAGCATATGACATCAATTATGACTATCAGGAAATTGAAAATCGCCGCCCTTTACTCGGTCCTACACAATGGCCTAATGATCCTCAATTTAAAGAACAAGTTTTAGCTTACTACCAACATATCAAAGCAATTGGCCATCAACTTTTTAAAGCATTTGCGCTGGCTTTGGAGTTAGAAGAAGACTATTTTGATTCACATTTAAAGCATGCACCGAGTCAATTAAGACTGATCCACTATCCTTTCAATTCAAATGCCGAAGATCAGTTTGGGATTGGTGCTCATACAGATTACGAGTGCTTTACTCTACTTTTTCCAACGGCAGAAGGACTACAGGTATTAGATAAACAAGGTGAATGGATTGATATTCCACTGATTGAAAATACGATGGTGATGAATATCGGAGATATGATGGAAATCTTATCGAATGGTCGTTACCTAGCAACCAAACACCGTGTTAAACGCGTCAAACAAGAACGCTATTCTTTCCCTTTGTTTTTCTCTTGTGATTACGACTATATCATCCAACCAATTATCAAAAATGAAGTTCCTCATTATCCACCAATGAAAGGTGGCGAACATTTATTTAATCAAACAGCGCAAACTTTTAGATATCTAAAACAACGCATTGCTTCAGGTGAGCTTGTTTTAGAAAATGCACGACCGCTTTACTCCTTTGGCTTAAATGAACAAGGAGAAGTGTCATGAACCTTGTGCAATTATTAAAGCGATTAAGGCCAACACCCATCACAGACTTAACCTTACCCCGATATTTATTTGGAAGTTTCAGACGTAAAAGTATCAGCTTCTACAATGGCTTAACGGATGAAAATACGATTGTTTACTGGTTCCAATCAAAATCATTTAGCATTGACCTCCGACTTCCTGACGGCAATCAAACCGTACTACATGAACGTCAGGGTTGGATTGGCGATACAATATGGGACAGCCAAACAGCATTATTATCTTGGGAAATTCAGCAAAGTTATCAGAATCATATTCAATGGCCTGAACCAGCAAAACTCTATCCAATTGGAAATTCTATCTTAGAGTTCGCACCGTCTAATGCTTATGTCGAAGATTGGCGTCAGCAAGCAAATAGAGGATTATTTTTTGGGTTACGACTATTTCAAATGCAATGTTTAAAAACCGAGCAAATATTTCCTGTTGATGGTGGTCTTGTCATCACAGATCAACATATTGCTTATGCCCAATCACGTTTCCCTCAGATTCAACAGCAGATAAACCAATATGCTACTTTAGCTGAGGTGAATGATCTGAAGAGTGAAATTGAAAGCTATGAAGTTTCGATCGCATTGAATGGTTCGAATATCTGCTGGAGTACGCAGTCCACTCAAATTGGTCAAACCATTTTACTTGATCATTTTGAATTATTAGAAGATCAAACCATTACACAATTAAAAATGATTGGTGATGACAAATATCTTCTATATTTTAAACTTGACGTTTATCAGCCTGATTTTGTTTTTGATCATATCTCTGCTTGTTCCGATTCAGGGCAACGATGGTTAGCTCAAGAGCAAAATCATTTACTGAAACATGCAAAAACGACTATTTGAGTGGAGGTTTATGTCTTATCTATTTTTAGCTATAGCAATTGTTGCTGAGGTAATCGCAACCTCAGCGCTTAAAGCTTCCCAAGGATTCAGCGTTTTAGTTCCCTCGATCATTACCATTTTAGGTTATACCGTTGCCTTGTTCTTTTTATCCCTTACACTGAAAACGATACCTGTAGGCATTGCGTATGCGATTTGGTCAGGTGCAGGTATTGTGCTTATTTCTGCCGTAGGTTGGATTTTTTTCAAACAACACTTAGACACCGCTGCATTTATTGGTCTAGGCTTGATGATCACAGGAATTATTGTGATTAATGTATTTTCTAAAAGTACGCATATCTAAAAAAGTTATAAAAAACCGTTCTGCGTGAACGGTTTTTTTATGCATATTGTTATTTTAACTCTTCCACAAGTGCTGGATAAATTAATCCATCCGCATCCACTTCTGCTTTATATATGCCATTGCTCACATTGAATTTATTGACATGGTAAGTAGAGCCATAGATTGAATCAAAACCGTCTCCTTTTGCAAATACTTGCTTATTCGCAGCAAGATCAAGTAAATGTGTACCATCAATAAATTGTTCATACTGTGCAGGGTCAACACCTACACGATTTGCCATAATTTTTACCGCATCGGCATGTGTTGCAGGATCTTGAATATATTTTACAGTCTTATCCCAAACTTGAATCAGTTTCTTCCAATCCTCTTTATGAGCAGATAAATGGCTCGCATTCACTGAAAGCGTATCGTAAATCAAACCTGGTTTGTCTTTAGATGTATAAATAATCTTTGAACCAGCCACTGCTTTTAAAGCTTGATTGGCAACAGGCTGCCAAACTGCAATCGCAGAAATATCCTTACTGGTGAATACTTGCGGGAGTTCGTTGGTGACTGAATTAACAAGTTTCACATCTGTTGCAGGAATTTTAGAATCATCTAAAGCTGTTGAAAGGAGTAAGTGATCTACTAAACCTTTTTCCGTTGCAACGGACTTACCTTTTAGATCACTAATTGATTTAATACCTTCTTTGGCAATAATGACATCATTACCAGCAGAATAATCCGTCACCATGATCATCATGCCCTTGGTTCCACCAGAAGCATTCACTAAATTATCGCCATTTGTAACCAACACTGCGTCTAATTGATTAGCCGCAAAAGCAGAAAGAGACGCTGAATAATCAAACCATTTAAAATCTACATTTAAGCCCGCTTCTTTTAACCAGCCTTTTTCGATTGCTACTTGCCATGCGACAAAGCCCGGCCAATCACTATAGCCAATAGTAATTGGTGTACTTGCATTGCTACTTGTTGAATCAGCAGCTTTATCGGCCGTAGGTACTTTGGCTGAATTATCGCATCCTGTAACAGCCAAACCCAATAATACAGAGATGGATAATGTTGTAATTGCTTGCTTCATAATGTGACCCCATTAGAGAATGTTTTATGACATTGATACGTAAAATCTTTAACTAGAAAATAATGCGTAGCAAACGCACTGTTAATCGTTTTGTTGCAGTGGTGGCATAACTGCATCCATCAGCTCAAGATGGCCTTTAATCACACCTTTTAATGCAGTAAATTGCTGACTAATTTGTTTAAGATCATTACTTTTTCCTTGCAACAGCATGACCTCCAAGATTTTTTGATCATCTAACTGAATACTCAAAGAACTAATCACTTGTTCAAGGAACTCATGTTGTAAATCAGCGAGTTGCACGCGGATGTTGGCTGTATTGCGCTGATATAACAACGTTAAAGTTCCCACCATGACTGAGTTCTCGGTGGTGTATTGATGAATCAAATGGCGATTGATCATATCTACGATTGCTTGAGAACGACTTTCGTAATGTTCTTCTACGATCTTCTGATCCAAAGCTTCAACGGTCTTTTCAGGCACCGTAATACTGATGCGTGTCAGTTTCGGTTTATCCTTCAGTTTGCTTGAGTTACTTTTTTGCACTTGGTCTTTCTTGTTTGACATATAAACTTGCTCTCACTGCTAAAAGATCAACCAAAACATGCATAAGGAGTTTGCAATACTGAATCATGATTCGCTTGGTATCCATCGCCACCTCAGTAATACTAATTTTCCAATTCGTATTATTTAATGCAGTATCTATGCCAGTTTTTATGGGATTATTTACGCTCAAAAGTACTTATAAAGTTTAAAAAATGTGCAAAAAAAAGCCCTATGTTTCATGATAGGGCTTTTCATGCATCATTATATTTTTCAAATATTATGCGGGTGCTAAAGTAAACAAAGCTTGACCTGTTTTGACCGTTTGCGCTTTATCAATCAAGATGGTATCGACTTTCATTTTCGCTGGTGCAATGATTGGAATTTCAATTTTCATCGCCTCTATCACCGCAAGGGTTTCACCCTCCTCAATGATATCGCCAACCGCACATTCAATTTTCCAGACTGAACCCGGCATGTGTGATTCAACAACCATTCCACCTGTAGGTATATTGATTTCAGTATCATCAAGCACAACATCCATGCTTTCGGAAACATATTCAGCTAAACCTGCTTCATGCCATCTACGGCGTTCAGCTTCAAAATTTTCTTGTTGAACCTGCTTAAACTCTTGAATACTTGCCTGATTTTCTTTAAGAAAAGCATTGTATTCCTTAAGATTTAACACACCATCTTCAATTCTAAGCTTTAAACGTCCCGCTTTAAAATCTTCACGCATCTCCAAAAGTTCAGTTTCAGACACTTCATAAAAACGAATTTGGTCGAAGAATCTCAGTAACCACGGCTTATCTAATTCAAAATTCGGATTTTGACGATAACGGCTCCAGACTTGCGTGGTACGTCCAACAAATTGATAACCACCCGGCCCTTCCATGCCGTAAACACACATATACGCACCACCGATACCTACAGCATTTTCAGGCGTCCATGTTCTCGCAGGATTATATTTGGTTGTAACTAATCGATGTCTTGGATCAAGTGGCGTTGCAACTGGTGCACCGAGATAAACATCACCCAATCCCATCACTAAATACGAAGTGTTATAGACGACATCCTTAACAGCTTGTTTCGACTCCAAACCATTAATACGGCGAATAAACTCAATATTATCTGGACACCAAGGTGCATCTGGTCGAACGAGTTGCGTATATTTTTCAGTCGCCAGTTGAGTTTGTGAATCCTCCCAAGCCAATGGTAAATACACAGTTCGAGAAGCAACTTGCATGTTCTCAATATCAGGCAATTCAACTTCAGCAGATTGTAATAATTTCAGTAAATCCGATTGGTCTAAAACACTCGAATTATAGTGAATTTGTAGTGAACGAATCCCCGGCGTGAGATCAATAATACCTTGAATATTTTGCTGTTTTACCCACTGCATTAAAGCGTGAATACGGAATCTTAAATTGAGGTCTAAGACCAGATCCCCATACTCGACCAATAAATAATGATTACCAGCAGGTCGATACGTTACAGTAGGTTTGTCTTCACCTTGTGCCAATGTTGCTAAAACAGCATTTTCTAAAGTGATTTCTTCTGCCTGAATAACTGGTGAGAAATTCACATTCGCTGTTGTTTTATGTTGCAATGCTGTTTGATATTGCTGTTCTAGTTGTTGAGCTTGCTGGTAACTTACAGGAATAAACTTCACTTTATCCCCTGCTTTTAGCTGCCCCAATTTCCATAGTTCAGCATTAATCACAACGGCTGGGCAAACAAAGCCACCTAAACTCGGACCATCAGGCCCTAAAATAATCGGCATATCACCCGTAAAATCAATCGCTCCAATTGCATAAGCATTGTCATGGATATTCGATGGATGTAACCCCGCTTCACCACCATCGATACGCGCCCATTCAGGTTTAGGACCAACTAAGCGAATCCCTGTACGGCTCGAATTAAAGTGAATTTCCCATTCTTGTTCAAAAAACATGGAAATATCATTTTTCGTAAAGAAGTCTGGCGCACCGTGTGGCCCGTACATCACTGCAATTTCCCAACTTGTTCCAAAACTAGGAATTTGAGCCGCATCTAGCGAATGCGTATTTTCTAAACTGCTTTCAAAGACAGGCAACATATCACCGATCAGCAAATTTCTTCCTGCGTGGCCACCAAATTGCCCTAAAGTAAACGTCGCTAAACTCCCTAAATAAGCAGGGACATTTAAACCACCTTTAATACCAATATAGCTTCGACAACCCGTGGAAATTCGTCCGCATTTCAAAACTTGTCCTTTGCGAACATTGATGGTTGACCACATTGGAATGATCTGACCATCTAAACTAGCTTCCATATCTCCGCCAGTTAAAACGATTTGGCTATCACAATGAAACTTAAGCGTAGGACCTTGTAAAGTACATTCCAAGCCTGCTGTATTAAAAGGATTATCCAATAATTGGTTTGCAACATTTAAGCTTAATGCATCCATTGCCCCTGATGGCGGAACACCAACATCCCAGTAGCCCAAACGTCCCGTCACATCTTGTACGGCGGTTTGTATGCCAGATTGTAGAACCTCTATCCTTTGCGTTTTCCATTCAAATGTATTTAAAAAGCGAGTCGTTTGAATTCCTTGATTGAATACCTCACAACGGATAATTTCTTGTAAATATTCTAAATTAGTTTCAATCCCTGCAATTTCAGTATTACTTAGGCTATTTTGCATTGCGTGAATTGCATGATCACGATCATTTGCAGTCACGATAATTTTGGCGATCATCGGATCATAGAATGAAGAAACATTTGATCCTGTTTCAACCCACGTCTCAACACGTGACGATGCATCAAACTTTACGCTAGTTAATAGACCCGCACTTGGCTGGAAATTCTTAATCGGATCTTCTGCATATAAACGGACTTGAATTGAGTGCCCTTTTGATTCGAGTTGTTGCGTTGGTTCTAACCAATCACCGCTCGCTAAAGTCACCATCCATTCAACAAGATCAACACCATAAACCTGTTCAGTTACGCCATGTTCCACTTGAAGTCTCGTATTGACCTCAAGAAAATAGAATTCTTGCGTGTCCGTATCCATCACAAATTCAACTGTACCAGCAGAGCGATACTGTACAGACTGCATCAATTGAATGGCAATTTGTTGAATATATTCACGTTGTTGATGATTTAAATGTGGTGCTGGTGTTTCCTCTATCACCTTTTGATTACGGCGCTGAACCGAACAATCACGCTCACCTAACGCTAGCACTTGACCTTTGCCATCACCAAAAATTTGTACTTCGATATGACGCGCATTTTGAACAAATTTTTCTAAATATAATCCTGCGTCTTTAAAGTTTGCTTGCGCAAGATAGGAAACCGTCTGGTAGGCATCTCTGAGCTCGACTTCATTCCAAACCAAACGCATCCCAATTCCACCACCACCCGCAGTACTTTTCAGCATCACTGGATAGCCAATCTGCGCGGCTTGAACAATTGCATCCTGTTCATCAATAAGTAATTGGCTGCCCGGTAATAAAGGAACTTGATTCTGAATTGCTAATTCACGCGCTGTATGCTTTAAGCCAAAATCACGCATTTGTTGTGATGTTGGGCCAATAAATGCAATGCCTTGTTGCTCACATAAATCACAAAATGCAGCGTTTTCAGATAAGAAACCATATCCAGGATGAATCGCTTCTGCACCAGACTCAAGTGCTGCCCCAAGGATTTTCTCAATATTTAAATAGCTTTGTTGTGCAGCAGAATCACCAATGAAAATCGCTTCATCTGCCATAGAAACATGCAAAGAATCACGATCTGCTTCTGAATAAACAGCAACCGATTGAATGCCTAATTTACGCAGTGTACGAATTACTCGACAAGCAATAGCACCACGGTTGGCAATAAGTACTTTTTTAAACATATGCTATTCCCCTCAAGCTTCATGTACGACGAGTTGAATTTTTGTTGGGTTATAGGCATTGCAAGGATTATTTAATTGAGGGCAGTTAGAAATAAGTACGATTAAATCCATTTCGGCTCTAATTTCCACATATTTACCCGGTGCAGAAACACCATCATCGAACTTTAAATGTCCATCAGCCGTAACAGGAACATTCATAAAGAAATTAATATTTGGACCTATATGACGAACATTAAGCTGATGTTTTTTTGCAATAGGATGCTGTGCCAAAGCATACATAAAATTATTACGGCAACTATGCATCGGGTATTTATCATGTGCATAACGAACCGTATTACTTTCACATGAACATGCACCACCTAAGGTGTCATGTCGACCACAATTATCATCGACGATCACGGCAATTGGACGTACATAGTTACTATAGAGCGTTGTGCCTTTTTCCAAATACAGTTGTTGATTTTGAGCAAGTGTATCTGTCGCGCTATATCGCTCATCAACATTTTCAGCACTGATAAACAAAGTATCAACGGCTTGATTTCCTTCTAAATCAATAATTCGGAAATATTGACCTTGTTTTACCTCACACATCCAAGCCTCGCCTGCTGGACAAACTTGATCTAAAACTGTTTTTTCAAATTGTTGTAATGCTGTCATTGTCTATTCCCCCCAAATTAATTTGATAATGCGTAATAACGTTGATTGTTGGCAAAACCACGTTGGTTTTGCGGACATGAATCTCGGCAAATATCATGCTCAGTTAAGGGATTAGCTTTAAATAAACGAAGCTGAATATCAGCGGGGTTATAATGATCAGATTGATCT
Source organism: Acinetobacter sp. COS3 (assembly GCF_000475335.1). Lineage (NCBI taxonomy): Bacteria > Pseudomonadati > Pseudomonadota > Gammaproteobacteria > Moraxellales > Moraxellaceae > Acinetobacter > Acinetobacter sp. COS3. Next base: position 45,112 of record NZ_AXCD01000003.1, on the reverse strand, counting down.
AATGGATGTGGTGCAGCAGAAAGAAAGACTAAACAATCCATATCAAATCTCAATTCAATGATTTGATTCAGATTGTTATTTTGCACATAAGACAGTTTTCCACCGTCATCAGGCTGTACTTTCGAAAATAAATTCACGGTTGCTGTTAAATCAGCTTGGGATAAACCGAACTTAGTTAGCTCAATCAACAAACTCTCTAAACCATTTTGATGCATATCATTACGTGCATCTTGGAAGCTCTTTTTACCGAAGTTTTTAGCAATTTGTTCAGCTGTGCTTGGTCCACAAAACACATCATTCCAGCCATGATCATCTTTCACTATTGATACCATGACTCGTCCGAGATCAGAGTACAATACATGCCCTGTCGATAAAAATGCCGTATGTTGAGCTTTCAAACTATCAGGCATATTAAAGCGCTCTAATTTCTCATCAGCATTTACACAGAATAATGAAACATTTGCATTCTGATTTAATGCTTCAAGTTGTAAAACAGTGCCTCTTTGGATTCGACCAGACCAATGATGCCCACCCGGTAATGTTTCACTCCAAAGTGTCTTATTGTCGTGATAGACCGATTGACTCATAACAAACCTCTTGTGGATAATTTAAACCTCGTTATGGCAAAATGCCTGACCTCCCGGGCTTTTATCCCTCCGTGTAGTTCTGTCGAACCGTCATCTCTCGGACCAGTCACGCCAATCAGCATCGGAACCCTAGACAACTTTTAGCTATATCTAGATGAAGCAAAAGACATGCCAAATAAGTATTACGTTTTTTATATTTAGTAATACCAAAATGATCAATTTTAGTGAGAATTTGAGCGTTTCATTAAAAATGGGCACCAAGATGATGCTTAATGAGAAAGTTGATTCTTCTATTTCCAAGTTTTTAGACATAAAAAAAGCGCCTTACGGCGCTTTTTAGATATACACATTAGTTTGCATATACTGGGAATTTTGCACAAACAGCTTCAACTTTTGCTTTCACATCAGCGATAACTTTTTCGTCACCTTTGCTGTCGATCACATCAGCGATCCAACCAGCAAGTTCGCGAACTTCCGCTTCACCGAAACCACGTGTTGTAACTGCTGGCGTACCAATACGGATACCAGAAGTGACAAATGGTGAACGTGGATCATTTGGAACCGCGTTTTTGTTTACAGTGATATGTGCAGCACCTAACCAAGCATCAGCATCTTTACCCGTTACGTCTTGCTTAATTAAAGACAATAAGAATAAATGGTTTTCTGTACCACCAGATACAACATCATAACCACGCGAAATTAATACTTCAGCCATTGCTTGAGCATTTTTCACAACTTGTTGTTGGTAAGTTTTGAATTCATCAGACATCGCCTCTTTGAAGCAAATTGCTTTAGCAGCAATTGCATGCATCAAAGGACCGCCTTGGTTACCAGGGAATACAGCTGATTGAAGTTTTTTCTCGATTTCTTCGTTTGCTTTCGCAAGGATTAAACCAGAACGAGGACCTCGAAGTGTTTTATGAGTCGTCGTTGTTGTTACATCAGCAATTTGAACTGGGTTAGGATAAACACCAGCAGCAACTAAGCCTGCAACGTGAGCCATATCAACAAAAAGATAAGCACCTACTTTATCCGCTATGTCACGGAAACGCTGCCAATCAACAACTTGGCTATAAGCAGAGAAACCAGCAACGATCATGCGTGGCTTATGTTCTAAAGCTAAACGTTCTACTTCTTCATAATCGATTTCGCCAGTTTCAGGGTTTAAGCCATACTGAATCGCATTATAAGTTTTACCAGAAAAACTTACTTTAGCACCGTGCGTCAAGTGACCACCGTGAGCTAAACTCATACCCAAAACTGTATCGCCCGGGTTAAGAAGCGCTAAATAAACAGCAGAGTTTGCTTGTGAACCAGCATGTGGTTGAACGTTTGCATAGTCAGCACCAAACAAAGCTTTTGCACGATCAATTGCAAGTTGTTCGATGACATCAACATATTCACAACCGCCGTAATAGCGTTTGCCAGGATAACCTTCTGCATATTTATTCGTAAGTTTTGAGCCTTGAGCTTCCATTACAGCTTTAGAGCAATAGTTTTCAGAAGCAATTAACTCGATGTGAGCTTCTTGGCGTTCACCTTCAGAAGCGATCGCTTGAGCTAATTCTGGATCAAATTCAGCAATAGAGATATTGGCAAACATTAGCGGAGGGTCCTATAAATTAGGGCTTTTAAGCCGTGCTAAAGATTGGTGCGAATTATAGCATGAAGTTTGCTGTTACAGAGCTTGATATTTATTTAATTATTGGTGAATTTTATTCATGCATGGCTATTTATTTCTTTTTTGAGAAACCAATTATTTCTTTTTTATACAATTCTATTTTTTTAAATCGTTGAATCATTAAAGCCCAGTTATCTAAACAATAGAAAACTGGGCTTCCCCTACCATGAAATTTATTAGTTCATTGGTGGCATAGCTGTTTTCACATCATTCACGATGTTTTGAATATTTAGGGCATAAGCTGTACCGTGATCCCAATCAGCATTCGTTATATATTGCACCTGAGAACCCTTCAGCGTTGCAGCTGAAACTAGCGCATTTGTCGCAACCATCGGCACAGTTGTATCTTTAGCACCTTGATAGATCGTAACAGGTTGATCTAACTTAACCTGTGCAGGTTGCGAATCGCTCTCCAAGAAAGTTTTCACCAACGGTAATAACATGAAATTTTCTTGTGTCCGCGGGTAGTTTGTTAAATTACCATTTTGACCTGCATAGGTTTGCATCGCAGCAGCAAATTTACCTCCCAGAACATCATAACAATCTGACTCTGCATTGCTCGCAATTAAATCTGTTGGTGATTTAAAGACATTTGAATAGTTAAATGTTGGTTGAAGATTTCTCAAACCAGCTGTAATCAAAGCTGTAAAAGTATCCAATTGTGCATAAACAGGTATTTGCTGAGCAACTGGTGCATCTTTAACAGATAACTCTCCACCATATAAAATCGTACCTAAATTTGATGCTGGAGCGACAGCAACAGTCCCCTTATAGTCCAACTTTGCACGACTTGCATATTGAGCCGCACCTAGCGCTGCTTGACCACCTTGAGAATGACCTACAGCCATCCATTGACGTGATATAACTTTCCCTTGTCCAGCTAAATAAGAACGAGCTGCAACAACTGCATCAGTAATAGAATATGCTTCGCTTTTCACATTTAAGAATGGATGTAATTCGCGTCCGCTTGGCTCACCTAAACCTTCATAGTCCGGAGCAACAACTACATAACCTTCAGCAAGAAATTGACTAATCATTGCTTTAATATACGGATTCGTTTCGTTACGACTCGGTGCACACTGATCCGCCACGCCAGTTGTACCATGTGCCCACGCAACAATTTTCCATCCTCCAGCTGGCATAGGACCACCAGGAACAAATACTAGGCTCGTAGCCATTGTTACTTTTCCATCCTGTCCTAACATTTTATAAGTCATGACTGAACTTTCAGAAGCAACTGCACTGAAATCCGACTTTACATAAGGGACAGGAATACCAACGACTGGAGCACTTATATTATTTTCAGGTATATCTGATTTCGATGAGGTGTAACTATCTCCATCACTACCACCACATGCTGTAAGCAATAAGCTAGAACTCAGCATAACCGCCGTAAGTAATTTCATCTTCATGAAGTTTTTCCTTAACTCTTTTATTTATTGTTTTCCTTAGGTTTGAATTTCTAAGGCATTAACCTTTATAAGAATTACGCCCAATATTGCTTTGATTCAAGTACTTTTTTCATTTCCAGCATTTTTTGACTTTTATTTAGGCAGAAAGCACACTAGTACACATAAAATATCGTTATGCTTTCTCTTAGTGATTGTCTTATGTAAATTTCTTGTAAGATAATAAAATTCTAAATTCAACTCGAGCCATTTTTTATGCAAGCCATTATTTTAGATACAGAAACACATACATTAAATGGCTTGCCTATTGAAATTGCTTATGCACCTATTGAAATTCAAGCTGGAAAATTAAGTTTAGATAAGTCACAAATCTTTGACCAACTCTATCAAGTTGGGCAACCGATCTCATTTGCTGCAATGGCGGTACACCACATTTTAGAATCTGATTTAATCGATCAGCCCTTTTATAATGAATTTCAACTTCCACCAGAAACTCAATATATTATTGGCCATAACGTTGATTATGATATTGCTGCTATTGCTAGATGTGGTGTAGATACTTCAGCTCTAAAACCTATTTGTACTTTGGCTTTGGCTCGTCGCGTATGGGAAAATGCAGAAGCTCATAACATTTCGGCTTTGATTTATTTAATTTCAAAAGGCAGTGACAAAGCGCGGGAAATGTTAAAAGGTGCACATCGTGCGGATGCTGACATTATTTTAACGGCCAATATTTTGATGCATATCATTCATCAATTAGATATCCAAAATATAGAAGAACTCTATATTGCTTCAGAAGAAGCGCGTGTACCTAAAAGTATTACTTTTGGCAAACATAAAGGTACAGCTATTCAAGATCTCCCTGCCGATTACATTCAATGGCTTTTACGCCAAGAAGATCTTGATCCCTATTTACGTAAAGCTCTTGAAGCAAAATTGATTAAATAACCCCTGCTCATAGAACATTTAGAACAGTTTTCCAAACAATCTATTCAAGACAATGATATTTAATAATTTGTTAACATTATTGTCATTTTTTAACCTTATCTTAATCTCCATCTAAATCTTGGTTGGGGGAGATTAAGAAATGTCACATTTTTTCAAAACTGAACTCGGGCAAAATGCCTTGCAACAACGAAATATCGCTTTGACAGCACGTCAACGTCGTTTATTACTTTTGATAGACCATGATGATTTCAAAGATCTTGATAAAGACTACAAAGAAAGAATTGCACCCTCTGAGTTAGTAAAACAACTCATTGACATGGGACTTTTAGCTGAGCAAGAGACTCGTTCAAATAAAGTTGAAGCTAAAGAAAACGACTCATTCATACAAGAAGAAATTGTCAAAGCTGAAAATACTGAGGCCATTCATAAAGAACAGACAAAAGAAATTTCAGAAGTTAAAACACCTGCTTCTGAAACCATTGAATTAGAAAAATTACCTTTTATCGAAATTCAGCAAGTTATGATCCAAACACTAACAACGTTTTGTGGACTAATGGCACGTCCGCTAATACAAAAAATTCAGTCCATAAAAACCGTACAGCAATTAAAAGCATGTCAAATGCAGTGGATTACTTCTTTGCAAGAATCTCGTATTCCACCCACACAACTGAATCAGACTCTTAAACTCATTAATTATTCAGTTCAGCATTTATGATTGAGATATTCTTAAACATCTCGATAAGTTGAGAATAAAATTGATGTTTTAATAAACAAGAAGCATCTTTGTTTCATGCTATATATTTACCTGCATGTATTTTTTGCCTATGATGTGGCACGCATGCGCTCATAGCTCAACTGGATAGAGTACAGGTCTCCGAAGCCTGTGGCGTGGGTTCGAGTCCCGCTGAGCGCACCATCTTCTTATTTTACTTAATCCAATTCATGATAAAAATTATGACTAAGATAAGAATCCGCCCCGCAACCAAAACCTGTTTTAAGTTATCAATTTTTATGGCAATCCAAATTTAGCGAAATTGTGATACCAAAATTATTTATGAATCAATATAAAAAATTCAGCTTCCGATTGAAAATGCTCTTTGCTTAATTACATTCTTATAAAAATAACGCCAAAATGTTCATATATAATTTATCAACAATCTACCTAAGCATTTACTTTTAGATCACATGTCTAGTTTTATTTTTGACTAACTCATAAAAAAAAACAATAAAATCAATTAATTAATAGCACATGCTCTTTTTGAAGTATTTTCATTCATTAAAAACTTATCTAGTTGATTTTAGAAGTTTTGTTTATACTTAACTCTAGTTTGTCATCGTTTAGATGATTTAGAAAAACAGCAGCAAAAAAGTTTTGATTCACAGAAAGTTTGTCATCGTTTAGATGATTTAGAAAACCAACACCCTTCAATACAACCATGTGAATCAGTTTATCATCGTTTAGATGATTCATCTGACTTGTCTAATATCAAATGTTTTAGCTAAGTACTTTTAAAACAAGTAGTTAGCTTTTAGCAATATTATTAAGAAACTCTGGCTCTAGCATAAAAAAATCTTTCCCAAAATTTTCTAAAGGAATTTCCGAAACATTAATTTGATATTCAATATCACCATTTAAAAAACTTTGTGATTTCTGTATCGAACGTTCCCAACCAAATTCCTTTCCGCATTGCATCAGTAAATACTGATAAACCTTTACATCATTAATTTTTAATAAGAATGTGTTATCAGATAACTGGTGAATCGAGACATTTTCAGAATATTGCACATCAATCATGATCTACCCCCTAGAATGAATAATAAATGATCAATATTTATCATTATAGATAATTGATGTGATTTCAATTAATTTTCTATGATTATTAATAAGTTAAACCACATTTAAAACATAAATAACCACACAAGTCTCGATCTGGCAAAAAATGTCACACTGTTGATTATTAATAATTGCTTAGGCTAAATATCTAAACTTCTCTTTCAAAGTGCTTACCACAGATGACTATCCAGATTTGGTCAACTAAGATAAATAAAATAGATAGTTTGCCCACCTCTGTAATCGTTCTGTTTTTAACACGCCATAAACCTATTTTTCTACTTGGTTTATTTTTTTATATCACTCAAAATACCCATCATATTTAACAACGTGAGACGTTCATGACTGATGCTTTGGTATTGAGTGATTTGTCCAAAACTTATCGTAATGGTTTTCAGGCGTTAAAAGGTATTGATCTAACTGTACCTGAAGGTGAGTTTTATGCCTTATTGGGGCCCAATGGTGCAGGAAAGTCGACTACGATTAGTATCATCAGTTCTTTAACTAAAAAAACATCTGGTTCAGTTGAGATTTTTGGTCATAACTTAGATACCCACCCCTCTCATGCAAAACAATGTCTTGGTGTTGTTCCTCAGGAATTTAACTTTGGTCAATTCGAAAAAACATTCGATATTTTAGTGACCCAAGCGGGATATTACGGGATTCCTAAAAAGTTAGCAGAACAACGTGCTGAACTATATTTAGAAAAATTAGGTTTATGGGATAAGCGTAATATCCAATCACGTATGTTATCTGGTGGTATGAAACGCCGTCTGATGATTGCACGTGCAATGATGCATGAACCAAAACTTCTTATTCTTGACGAGCCTACCGCTGGTGTAGATATTGAGTTACGTCGTTCAATGTGGGATTTCCTCATCGAAATGAATGAAAAAGGGACATCAATCATTCTCACAACGCATTATCTAGAAGAAGCTGAAATGTTGTGTCGCCGTATTGCGATCATTGATCGTGGCGTCATTAAAGAAGATACCACTATGAAAGGTTTCCTCAATCAGCTCAATGAAGAAACATTTATATTTGACCTAGCAGAGCCGATTACATCCATCAATTTCAACATTATTGGTTTTAAATTTAATCTCATCGACCCAGTGACATTAGAAGTTACAATGGATAAGGCTCATAGCATGAATGACTTATTCTTATTACTTCAATCGCAAAACATCCAAGTCAGTAGTATGCGTAATAAGTCGAACCGTTTAGAAGAGTTGTTCGTAAAAATGGTTGAGAAAAATCTTGCTGGAGCAGATCAATGAACTTCAATCAATTAAAAACAGCACTGTGGACTTTAGTTGTTAAAGAAATTCGTCGCTTTATGCGAATCTGGCCTCAAACCTTACTTCCACCAGCGATCACGATGAGTTTGTACTTTGTGATCTTTGGTAATTTAGTTGGTTCTCGCATCGGTGAAATGGGTGGCTTTAGCTACATGCAATTCATTGTACCTGGCTTAATTATGATGGCAGTGATTACCAATAGTTATGCCAACGTTTCTTCCAGCTTCTTTAGTGCAAAATTCCAAAAGAGCATTGAAGAGTTGATCATGAGCCCCGTACCATTACATTTAATTCTTTGGGGTTATGTTATAGGTGGTGTTTGTCGAGGTGTGTTGGTTGGCTTGATCGTAACCATCATGAGTCTATTCTTTACTCATTTAGAAATTTACAACCTCTTTGTGACTATATATACAGTCATTATTACTTCATTATTATTTTCGCTTGGTGGCTTTATTAATGCTGTTTATGCGAAATCGTTTGATGATATTTCGATTATCCCGACATTCGTATTGACACCACTTACCTATTTAGGTGGAGTTTTTTATGCCATCAGTGCTTTAAGCCCTTTTTGGCAAAATGTCTCTTTAGTTAATCCAATTGTGTATATGGTCAATGCCTTCCGTTTCGGCATTCTAGGTCACAGTGACGTGAATGTTGCATTCTCTCTAGGTGTTGTGACCCTTTGTTGCGTTGTCCTCTATGCAATTGCATATCATTTATTAGCTCGTGGTTCAGGAATGCGTGAATGAGTGTTGAACATTCTTTATTGGGGAAAGACACCCAATACCCTACTCAATATCAGCCAGAGGTTTTATTTCCAATCGCCCGTGCAGAATCGCGCAAGCAATATGCACATATTGAGGGTATCACCCAAGGTAAAGACTGGTGGCATGTTTTTGAAATTTCATGGCTCAATCAACTTGGACTACCTCACGTTGCGATTGGTCGGATAACACTACCTGCAAGCTCACCCAATTTAATCGAATCTAAATCACTTAAGCTGTATTTTAACAGTTTGAACTTCACTCAATTCGAGTCAAAGCAAGTATTCATCGAAACAGTTGAACGTGATTTATCCAATGCTGCCGGTGCTCAAATCAAATTAGATTTATTTCAAGTCGATGATTTAGAAATTTCTAAACCTAAAGGTATTTGTATTGATGATTTGATTCCTGAGCGTTTATCTGAGCATCCAGATTCAACATTGTTACAACTTGATCAAACAACAGATGATCATGTTGAAATTGAGCTATATTCACATCTGTTAAGAAGTAACTGTCCAGTTACTGGTCAACCCGACTGGGGGACTGTTTTTATTCGTTTTCAAGGTAAAAAACCTTGTTATCGCAGCATTTTAGCTTATATTATCTCGTACCGTCAGCATAATGGTTTCCACGAACAATGCGTTGAACAAATATTCTCTGATATTTGGCAACTTTTGAAACCTGAAAAGCTTATGGTCTATGCAACTTATACTCGACGTGGTGGTTTAGATATTAATCCTTGTCGAGTATCTGATTTGTCATGGATGCCCGAGCCAATTCGCTTGGCGCGACAATAAAACGAATAAATTTGATATAGAGGACGTTCTTCAATGACCAGTCATTTCGGTATTCTTCCGTCAGCAAGTTTGAGTCAGGATATTCAACTTGCGCAAGCAAATCGTGATAGTAAAGAGCCACAATACCCTTTACGTGACAAAATTTCTCTTCAACTTACAGATGAGTTAATTGACACGATGCTCGTTCATTTGGTGCAACAATTTCCACCAAGCGAAAAACGAGATACGACTGAAGGACTTGCGATTAAAATTCGCGGCATTGTTGAAACTTTGATGAAACAGCTTTTAGGCAAAGCATCAAATGAGCAAGTTTTAGAATCATTAGCATTCATGGAAAAAAGCTTGTTCGTTGACAATGAAGGTCAGCAACGTATCGGTGCAGTTCTTCCTGATAGCCTTGTGGCAGACATGAAGAAAAGTTTTGCGGAAGTTGCAGCTGGAAATGGCAAAGAACAACGTGAAGCTTTAACAAAGCAGTTTAAAGCTTTTGCTGATGCTTTAATTCAACACTTTATGACAGACTTCAATAAAACATTGGGTCTCGGCATGGTAAAACGTGGTGTAGCAAGCGTTGCAACAAGTGGTGTTGAAACAGCTGTTCATATTGTGATTAAGAAATTAATTCCAAGCCTCAGCCAAGCTGAACTTGATGTATTCACAAAGCACTTTGATCAGTTATTGGTTCAAAAATAAGCTGTGATTTATAAAGAGGCGGTCATTGTAAAATGGTCGCCTTTTTTGTAGCAATTTTTATAAGAATAAAGTCGATATAAATGTCACAATTTCTAAATTTGCATTGTCTAAATCAGCGTTTATGTTAGCATTCGCGAAGCGTTGATTGACTAGATTTAGAATCGCATGGCACCAAGTTCACAATACAAATTTTTACGTCAAGCCCCTCGTGATGGTTTAAGTACAGCCACCCAGCCTTCCCGATGGCAACAGCTACATATTGATCCTTGGCTTTGTCTATTTTTGATTCTAAATGCAATGCTTGGTTTGACTGTTTTATACAGTGCTTCCGCCCAAGACGTTGGACTAGTCACTAAACAAGCAATTAGTTTCGCTATTGGCTTTGTCGTGATGTTTAGCTTGGCTCAGATCCCCCCAAAAGTTTATCAGGCATTTTCCCCCTACTTTTATATCTTTGGGGTTTTATCATTACTGGCTGTGATGATATTTGGTGAAGTCCGCATGGGTGCTCAACGTTGGATTGATATTCCTGGTTTTGGTAGTGTGCAACCCAGTGAATTCATGAAAATCGGTATGCCAATGATGATTGCATGGTTTCTTTCACGTAAAGCATTACCACCGAGCTTTTCTCAGGTCATCCTTTCTTTAATGCTGATTGTTGTTCCGTTTTTATTAATCGCTGAACAACCTGACTTAGGAACTTCATTACTTGTACTTGCAAGTGGAATCTTTGTCCTGTTTTTAAGTGGACTTTCATGGAAATTGATCGCTGCTGCCGCGGGCGCTGCAGGCATAATTATTCCGATCGCTTGGGAATTTTTACTACATGATTATCAACGTCAACGTGTTTTAACGCTTTTTAACCCTGAGGCGGATGCACTAGGTACAGGTTGGAATATTATCCAATCGAAAACCGCTATTGGTTCAGGTGGTTTTTCAGGCAAAGGTTTCTTAGAAGGAACACAATCACATCTTCACTTCTTACCAGAAGGACATACCGACTTTATTATTGCAGCTTATTCTGAAGAGTTTGGCTTGATTGGTGTTACCCTACTTATTCTGCTTTATTGTGCAATTATTATTAGAACTTTCCAAATCGGTTTACAAAGCTTTCATAACTATGGTCGCTTGGTTGCGGGTGCATTTGGTTTGTCGTTTTTTGTTTATGTATTTGTAAATGCAGGTATGGTCAGTGGTATTTTACCTGTTGTAGGTGTGCCTTTACCCTTTATGAGCTATGGCGGTACTGCAATCATCACACTGATGTCTACTTTTGGACTGGTTATGTCTATTCATACACACCGATAATGAGGAACTTAAAAAACATATGTTTCATCAAACTTTCAATAAAACTTTTAAATTTTTGACTTTAGGTGCCAGCTTATTTTTGAGCAGTAATTGGGCACAAGCAAACGAGTTTTATACTAATCCGAATTATCCAGCTTTTAAACAAAAAGCGATGACAACATATGGCTTGAGTAGTGAGCAAGTTGATGCAGCAATGAGTGGTGCTCGCAACTTACCTAATATTTTAAATATTATGACTCGCCCAGGTGAAAGTAAACCTTGGTATGAATATCGCTCTATGTTTTTAGTAGAAGGTACAATTCAACGCGGCGCTCGCTTTAAAGGTCAGTATGAAGATGCGCTCAATCGCGCAGAACAGCAATTTGGTGTCCCTAAAGCAGTCATATTGGGTATTTTAGGTGTAGAAACTGGATACGGTGCAAATAAAGGCTCTTTCATTACTCGAGATGCACTTGCAACACTTGCATTTGGCTACCCACGCCGTGCTGAGTATTTTGGTGATGAATTAGCTGCGCTTATCTCTTGGACTTATAAAGAAGGCTATCCAACAAATAGCATTGTAGGTTCATACGCTGGTGCGATCGGCTACCCACAGTTTATGCCTAGTAATATTCAGAAGCTTGGTGTCGACTACGATGGAAATGGTCATATTGATCTAAGAAACTCTGCTGTTGATGCAATTGGTTCCATTGCAAACTATTTAGCTCAACATGGTTGGCAACGTGATCGACCAATTGGCTTTCAAGCACGGTACTTAGGTAATAACCCAGATAGTATAATTGCAAAGGATTTAACTCAACCAACTCCTTACGGAGAGTTGAAAAGATTAGGTATTGCGCCTATTGATCCACTTGTTAAAATTGATGATTTAGATTTGGTAAATGTCATCCAACTGCAAGATCAATTTGGTCCAATTTACTATATTACTTACCCTAATTTCCAAGTGATAACGACCTACAACAAAAGCCGTATGTATGCAACTGCAGTATGGTTATTAGGCACAGAAGTAGCTAGTCGATAGACTAGCTTTTTTACAACATTCTGAAAAGTCAATAAATTTTTAATTAAAAAAGTTTAAACAATCAGCAAAATTCATATTTTGTTACAATATTGGTTGTTTTTTAACCAGAAACTGTAAGTTTTTGCCCTTTTTGTAACTATTTATCGTTAAAGACTAGACACACTTCGTAAGCGCTGAATATTATCGCCACAAGTTAAAGTAATTGCAAAAGTGAATAATTAGACATGTGCACTATATTTCAAGGTGGTTTTATTGAAATAGAAAAGCATGATCTCTAGGAGTTTATACAATGCAGTTTTCGCTAAAATATATTCTAGCGCTGACGGCAGGCTTAAGTTTAAGCCCGTTACATGCAGAAATGGTACAATCTTCATCATTGACTAATGATGTGGAAGGTTCCAACCTAGCTGCACGCGTTTTAAGCAAAGATTCTCAAAATTTTAATTCTCGTTTCTCTAACGTTAATAGTCTTTCAATCACTGAGAGTTCAGGTGACAAAGTCCGTCGCCAGACGATTGCTGCAAAGATCGATATCCCTGAAGAAGAGCCTTCAGTGATTGAAAAACTGAATACTGTTGCTTCAAACACCGTTCGTAAATTTACCCAAAATGGCGTTGCATCTTGGTATGGTCGTCAATTCCATGGTCGTAAAACTGCAAGTGGTGAAACATTCGATATGAATGCAATGACTGCTGCACACCGTAGCCTTCCTTTAAACTGTTACATCCGCGTAACAAATAAAGACAATGGTAAAAGCGTAGTTGTGAAAGTAAATGATCGCGGCCCATTCCATGGTAATCGTGTGTTAGATCTTTCTTATGCTGCTGCGAAGCAACTAGGTATGTCTAGTGCAGGAACAGGCAATGTAAGTATTGAACGTGTTGATGGTCCAAACTCTTAATTTTTAAGTTTGGATACTCAACCAATAAAAGCCACTTATTAAAGTGGCTTTTATGTTTTTCAGCTTCTTGTTTTATTTTTGACCGCTATTAAATTCTTCGGTATATTGATGACATAACACATTGTCATTATTGCAAGGAGTGCGTGCTGTGAAATCAATAGATGAATGGTTTGATGAGTATAGCGATAGTCACCAAAATCAAACCAATAAGAAAATTCACTGGGTATGCGTCCCTGCTATTCTATTTTCAATAATTGGCATTCTTTCCCATTTTAGTATGCTACTTACCGCATTATTGCTTGTACTTACTTTAGTATTCTATGCTCGTTTAGATATCGTTTTAGCTGTTGCTATGGCAGCTTTACTCGCTGTAATGGCTTGGTTGATTGTAATTTTACCTGTAGGTGTTGGATTTTATATCGGCGTTTTTGTGATTGCTTGGATTGGACAATTTTATGGTCACAAAGTTGAAGGCAAGAAACCTTCATTCTTCAAAGACCTCCAGTTCCTCCTGATCGGCCCTGTATGGTGTATGAATGCTTATTTAGCTAAAATCCTACCTAAATGGAAATCTCGTCAAAAATTGGCGCTTACAAGCTAATTTAGCGCATATTTAAAAATTAAAATTTAGGGAAGGTATTATTGATATACCTTTCCTTTATATTTCAGCCATCCATCAGTATGTTTTCCGCGTGGATCATGATGAGTCCAATGAATAACACCACCTTTTTCGCTATATTCATATTCACCGTAGAACTCAACGATATCTCCTTTTTTAAGCCCCTCTATTCTTGGCGCTAAATCAATATTGTGCGCAATCAGAACGGTTAAACCATTCTTTAGCTTAAGAATCATTTTTTGATGTCTTGAACCTTCATTATCATCAGCCAAGATTGCTTTTACTTCACCTCTGGATTGAGCTTGAATATTGCTGCGTTGCTGCTGATAAGCTTGCATGATCTTTTGCTGATCATCTATGCTAAGTTGTTGCGCAGAATCCTGAAGATCAGAATTATTTAATGCGTTTTGTTTTAAATCTATACCGAAATATGTGGCAATAAGTAGAACTATAATTGCAACGATTACTAAATTATTTTTTTGAGTTTTCATATCAACCTTTTTTATCCAAAACAAATAGCAAAATGCCAATCATATAGATTGGCATTTTAATCTTACAATGTCTGTATAGCTTAGAATAGTCGATTCATACCATTCAAAGCAGCCACACGATATGCCTCAGCCATGGTTGGGTAGTTAAATGTGGTTTCTACAAAATATTTTAAGGTATTGTTTGGGCTATGCATAACGACCTGACCAATGTGAATAATCTCAGCCGCATTGTTACCAAAGCAGTGAATACCTAACACCTCTAATGTATCGCGGTGAAATAAGATTTTTAATTCGCCAACAGTATCCCCCGTAATTTGCGCACGCGCTAAATGACGGAAAGATGCCTGACCTACTTCATATGGTACTTTTTCTTCAGTTAGCTCTTGTTCAGTTTTACCGATCGAAGAAATTTCTGGAATGGTATAAATTCCAGTCGGCACATCTTTGATTGGTTTAACATTCTTTTCGCCAACCATGTTAGCACCAGCACAGCGCCCTTGGTCATATGCTGCTGAAGCAAGTGATGGCCAACCGATTACATCACCTGCAGCAAAAATATTTTCTGCTTCAGTTTGATATTGATCATTTACCATTAATTGACCACGGCTGTTCGGCACTAAACCAACATTTTCCAAACCTAGACCATCGGTATTTCCTGAACGACCATTACACCATAGGATCGCATCCGCTTTGATTTTCTTACCACTTAATAAATGCAGAACGACATGATCATCAAAAGTTTCAAGTCGATCAATTTGCTCATTATGGCGAATCAATACACCTTGTTCACGTAAGTGATAAGAAAGCGCATCTGCGATTTCATCATCTAAATAACTTAATAATTTTTGCTGAGTATTGATCAAATCAACTTTGTGATCTAAACCGATAAAAATTGACGCGTATTCACAACCAATAACGCCTGCACCATAAATGATGATTTTTTGAATTGCGAAATCCAAATCAAGGATCTTGTCCGAATCAAAAACACGTGGATGCGTAAAATCTAAACCTTGAGGTTGATAAGGGCGACTTCCTGTTGCGATCACAATTTGCTTGCAAATGATCGTGTCTTTGATTCCATCTGGTCCAAAGATCAAAACAGTATTTTTATCTTGGATGTATGCACGACCGTGAAATACATCAATTTTGTTGCGATCATAGAAACGAGTATGCGTATCTACTTGTTGTTGAATCACTTTATGAGCATTACGTAATACTTGTTTCATAGTGAATTGTTTCCATTCACCTACTTTTTGAAACATTGGATCACGTTGATAACGGATAATACTTGATACTGTTTGACGCAATGCCTTACTTGGGATTGTACCTACGTGTGCACAGTTACCACCGAGTTGATCACGAACATCAACAATTGCAACACGTCTACCTGCTTTAGCTAGCTTCATTGCCGCGCCTTCACCAGCTGGGCCAGAACCGAGAACTACTGCATCAAATTTAACAATGTTCCCACCAACGACCTCTTTCTTACGTGGCATTCAAAGCTCCTTTAATTTCTAACCGTTTATTGCTTAATATATGATAACTAATATGCAGCGGGTTGATGTATTTCTCAACCATATATTTTTATATATTCACATTTTCAAAATGAATACCTGTTTTCAACCTAAAAACCTATAAATTTGACTATAATATTCCAGTATTTCAAGTCAAAGGTTGTGGAAAATATATGTCTGAACACCGTAAACCTGAACAGGGTATAAAACTTCGTGGCGCAGAAAAAGTCGCAAGAATTCCTGTTAAAGTTATTCCTACGGTTGAAGTACCTCGTAAACCAGACTGGATTCGCGTCAAAATGACTGCACCTGAAGAGGTTCAGCGTATAAAAACAACTCTACGTTCGCAAAAACTCCATACTGTTTGTGAAGAAGCTGCCTGCCCTAACCTACCTGAGTGTTTTGGTGGTGGTACTGCGACTTTTATGATTATGGGCGATATTTGTACTCGCCGTTGTCCGTTCTGTGATGTTGCACATGGTCGACCAAATGCTCTCGATCCTGATGAGCCACGTCACATGGCAGAAACTATTTCTAATCTTGGTCTTAAATATGCAGTGATTACTTCTGTAGACCGTGATGATCTATTAGATGGTGGTGCTCAACATTTTGTTGACTGTATTAAAGAAGCTCGCGCACTCAGTCCAAAAACTTTATTAGAAATTTTGGTTCCTGATTTCCGTGGTCGTATGGATATTGCCTTACGTATCATGACTGAATGCCCACCAGACGTTTTCAATCATAATATTGAAACTGTTCCTCGTCTGTATAAGGCAATGCGTCCAGGTTCAGACTATCAGCACTCTTTAAATCTATTAAAAATGTTTAAAGAATACTGCCCTGATGTTCCAACTAAATGTGGTTTGATGGTCGGCATTGGTGAAACTGAAGAAGAAGTTATTGCATTACTCGATGATCTTCGTGCGCACGATGTAGATTACGTGACCATTGGTCAATATCTACAACCATCGAAGCAACATGCTCCAATTGACCGTTTTGTGACACCAGAAGAGTTTGAGCACTATGCTGAACATGGTCGTAAACTCGGTTTCCGTAACATTTGGTCTGCGCCAATGGTTCGCTCAAGTTACTTTGCTGATCGTCAATATCACGGCGAACCAGTTCCAGCAGTACGTCGTAAAGTTGACCCAGCTAAAAAGATCGCAGTTCAAACTGTAGAAGCCTAAGCTTTGATCCTAATAAAAAAGAGAACACAAGTGTTCTCTTTTTATTTCCAAAAATTTACATTAATTATAAATTCAATGTTTCTTAGCGCCTGTGAATTCGGCGTGAATAATTACAACATAGAACTCAAATACAGAAAAATCACATAAAAACATTGTTTTACTTATTGCTCCCCCACGAATAACCTATTTACAAGAAAAAAGATCATTGAAAATAAAAAGCTAGAAAATTTTCAGTTTTTTTATTCAAAACTTTTTACTGAGCATAAAACAACACAAGAAGCGAAAACTTTAATTGCGTTATTGGATCAGTTAACGCTTTCTTAGCAAACAATATCAGGATGAAAATAATGAATAAACAACTTGCTACACTGACCGTAACTGCGCTGACGAGTCTGGCACTATTCGGCTGTAACAGTGATTCAAACAATGATACTGAATCATCAAGCTCCAATACCGGTGATACCTTAATTCTCACCAGCAACGGTATGATTAGTTCAGTTGACCGTATGATGCCAAATAAAATCGTATCCAACATGAAAGTTAAAGGTCTTCAATCAGGAGATGAACTTGTAGGTATAGATTACAGACCTAAAAATAGTATGCTCTATGCAGTAGGATTATTAGGAAATATCTATACCCTTAACCCATCAACGGGTGTTGCTACTTTTGTAAAAAAACTAGTTGCTGATCCAAATGATACGACTGACGGAAATGCCCCTTTTAGTCAAATTATGGGTGATGCCAATTTAATTACAGTGAACTTCAACCCAGTCGCGGATCGACTACGGGTCATGACCAACACAGGACAAAACTTACGAATAAATGTTGATACTGGTGCCACAATTACAGATGGTACTCTTAGTTTAACGGGTAGTAGCCCAGCAGTCATTGCAGGAGCATACACCAATGCATTTGACGGTACTGGCTCAACTAAGCTCTATAGTATTGACCAAAACTCTGATCGAATTTATCTACAAAATGCCAATGCAGGCACACTTGGTATATCTACCATGCTGGGTGACGATGTAAATACAAATGGTGGCGGTGGCTTCGACATTGATCCAGTCAATAATGTTGGATTTGCAGCATTAAAACTCAACACTGGGAATTATAAATTTTATCAACTTAATCTTGCCAATGTCGGAACAAGCAATGCTGCTATTTTTGCAATGGATGATTTAGCAACAAGCTTTAACTCAATGGGTGTTCGAGGTATTGCACTAAAACGGGCCAACGATGCAATGGCACAAGGTTTTGGTCTTACTCAAAATAATAAATTAGTAAGTTTTGCTTTAAATAACCCAAATATGGTGACAGAAAAAAATATTACAGGTCTGTTAGTTGATGAGAAATTTATCGGGATTGATTATCGCCTTAGAACGATGACAGATCATTCAGGAAAATTGTATGGTCTGACCAATAAAGCCAATATTTATACAATTAATACAGATTCAGGTGTTAGCACCTTGGTTTCTTCTCTAAAAACAGCTATGGGAAGTAGCTATACAACTTTAGATGGTACAAGCTTCGCTGTAGACTTTAATCCAGCGGCTGATCGTTTACGTGTGATAAGCGATACTGGACAAAATTTAAGAATCAATGTTGATACTGGAGACACCATTAAAGATGGTGATTTAAATGGTGTAATGAACGCCAAAGTTACGGCGGCAGCTTATACCAATAGCTTCAAGACTTCAGTGACAGGCTTAGGCACAGAATTGTTTGATTTAGATCAGATGAGTCAAATGCTTCTTAAACAAAGCCCACCAAACGACGGTACACTAAATAGTATTGGTAATCTTGGTATTAACCTTGGAACTGATAATGGTTTTGATATTGCGGGCGGTGACAATGGTTACGCTCTTGCAACGGTTTCAGGTAGTACAGGTCCATCTATTCTCTATCGAATTGATTTGAATAGCGACACCACTATTACCACTCCACGAGCAAGATTTGCATTGAGTGCCGATGGTATGCCAAGCTCATCGGCCTCTACAATTGGTAATAGCACAACTCCTCCACTCATTGATTTAGCGATTCTTTTAAAATAAGACATAAAAAAACACCACATGATTACATGTGGTGTTTTTTATTTATAAATGCTTAAGCAATATGCTTTTGTACTACGATTGAACCAACCGAATAACCCGCACCAAATGATGAAATCACAGCATATTCACCATTGTTGACTTGCTCACCTGTACGGTGCATTGCAATGATTACACCAGCAGAAGAAGTATTAGCAAACTCATCTAAAATAATTGGTGCACGATCTAAATCAGCATCTTTACCAACCACCAATTTTAAAATCAGTTCATTCATATTGGCATTGGCTTGATGCAACCAGAAACGTTTCACTTGTTCAGGTGTTAATTCTAATTTCTCTAATTGCGCAGTAATAATTTTTGCAACTAGCGGACAAACTTCTTTAAATACCTTACGTCCATCTTGACGGAACAATTTATCGTCAACCACTGCATCTTCACTACGGTTTAAGAAACCAAAGTTATTGCGAATGTTATTTGAGAATTGGGTAAATAAATGAATATCTAAGATTTCATAACCTGATTTTGTTTCAGTTTCTTCAATAATCGAAGCTGTCGCAACATCACCAAAAATAAAGTGAGCATCACGAGTACGATAATCTAAGTGACCTGATGTAATTTCGACATTTAGTAATAAAACACGGCGAGCACCACATTTCACAGCATCATAAGCTTGCTTTAAACCAAATGTTGCAGCAGAACATGCTACATTCATATCGTAAGCATAACCCTGAATACCAAGTGCAGACTGAATTTCAATCGCAACAGCTGGATAGGCACGTTGCATATTTGAACAAGCCAAAATAACTACATCAATATCTTCCGCTGTTACGCCTGCATTTTCCATTGCTTGTTTCGCGGCGATAACACCCCACTCTGCTTGCAGGGAAAGTTCTTCATTGCTACGTTCTTGTAAATGTGGACGCAAACGCTTTGGATCCAGAATACCTGTTTTTTCTACGACATAACGGCTTTTGATGCCTGATGCTTTTTCAATAAATTCAGGGCTTGAACCACGTAGAGCTTCTAGCTCGCCTGTTTCAATTTTATCTGCATTTTCTTGATTATATTGTTCTACATAAGCATTTAAACTTTCTACCAATTCTTCATTGGAAATAGATTCGGTCGGGTGAAATAGACCTGTACCTGTTATACGGATGCCCATGTAAAACTCCTGTAAAGAATGGTTCTAGCTTTCATCATTGCTCAGTTTAACCGATTGCTAAACGATCCCATAGTTTTTGTAATCTATTTGGCGAAATTGGCATCTTTGTTTTCATCGGTTGAGAAAATAAAGAAATACGAAGCTCTTCCAACATCAAATACAATTCTTTGATTTTAGGATCATTTTTAAATTTAAACACTTTGTCCATCCAAGGATCGACATCATCAATTGCAGCAAGGTCACGTTGTAGATTATTTGGCAAACGATCTAAACGCAATAGCAGTGCTTTCAAATAACGCGGGTATTCCTGCCAAATTTCAGTAGGTCGCGTATAAACAAAGTTAGCTAAAGACATTAAATCAAGTTGGTCCTCAATGTCATCCATACTCCGACCAAAGATAGTTTGATCTAGTACAAGTAACTCTCGACGAACCTGCTGCCACTGTGTAAAGATCTCGGTGAGATCGCTTAATGCTTGCTGTCCATTGGCTAAAAATTGCTTTTTAGTATCTTGCAACAGCTTTTCAAACTCATCTGCATTTTTAGGAAGCGCTGTAATCGAAAGCTGTAAAGTTGCATAAACCAACATTTGTTCGAGCTTTGCGCGTTCACCTAATGGTGAGTATGCGAGTGCCAATGGTTTAGAAATTTGCTTTTTCAACTGACGGATCAGATCTCCCAATTGCATATGAATTAGGCGAATAATCCCCTCTCGATGTTGTTTAATCGCTTCTTCTTGATCATTGAATGTTTGAACCACCACGCCAGATTCATCTTTGCTCTCAAGTTCAGCAAATGATTTAGTTGGAACTAAAGCTTGATACTGCTTAACAACAACCCCTGTGACCTTTTGTGACGCCTCAAAAATAAAACTTTCAGGGAATGTTTGAAACTCACCTTGTTGCTGTTTGACTGGTCGATGTGTTTCAACTCGGCAACGTGCTTTTAATTCATCTAAATCACGACCTTGTGCAATCAGCTTGCCTTTTTCATCAACCACCTTAATAAAAGGCACAAGATATTGATCAATACGCTCAAATGAAAAATCTTTTTCCGTAATCTGCTCACCACGTAAAGCAAAAGCTAGATAAGTGAATAAATGCTCACGTAAATGCGTTGCATCTATACCTTTGATTAATTTTCTAGCTGTGTCTGGAATAGGCACGAGATTGCGACGCTTATCTTTTGGTAATGCTTTGAGCAATGCTTCGATTAAATCTTGTCTCCAGCCGGGTATACCCCACGACCACGGTTTCTCATCAACTTGTGGTAGTGCTTGCACTGGAATCTTAACAGTCGCTCCATCTTCGTCATGGCTTGGATCGAAGCGATAGCTTGCAGCCAAACGCAGCTGACCATTATGTAGATAATCAGGAAATTGTTGTGTTGTTGGTCGATCATTGAGCCACAGCGCATCATCTTCAACAAAAAGATAACGTGGCTCTTTAGATTCAACTGTAGCACGCCAATCTTCAAAGCTATGACGACTCGCAACATCGGTGGGCACTTTTTCAGCATAAAATTGGTAAATGGTTTCCTCATCTACCACCAAATCACGACGACGTAATTTATCTTCAACTCGCTCAACTTCTTCTAACTTGAGCAAGTTATGTTTTAAAAATGGTGGCGTTATTCCTAGATTCCCAGTCGTGAGTGCATCGCGCAAAAAGATTTCGTGCGCTGCTGGTTGATCTACTTTTTCAAAATTAATTAAACGCTTTGGCTCAATAATCAGACCAAACAATGAAATCTGTGCATAGGCATTAACCACACCTGTTTTCTTCGACCAATGCGGTTCAAAGTAGTGATATTTCAATAAGTCACGGGCAGCCAGTAAAATCCATTCAGGATCAATTTTTGCCAAGGTTCGCAGATAAACTTGCGAAGTTTCCACCATCTCAAATGCCATGATCCAAGAGGTATTGGTTTTATGTAAGGTACTGGCTGGAAAGACTTTAGCTTTTTGCTGGCGTACTGCCATAAAGGTATTACGTTCATCGGTTTTATTGGCGATGAATGAAAGTAAACCTGTTAATAATGCACGATGCAGATTTTCATAATTTGCACCTTTTTCATTAAAACTCAACTTCAAACTTTCAGCGAGCTCAACGAGTTGTTGATGTGTTTGTTTCCACTCTCGCAAACGTAACCAGCTCAAAAAGTGCTGACGTGCAAACTGACGACGCTTATTCTCAGATTGCGTATCAGGGCTAGTTTGCAACGTATTCCAAAGTTTTAAATAGAATAAAAAGTCTGAATCAGCTTCTTTAAATAGTGCATGCTTTTGATCAGCTTGCATTTGCTTATCAGCTGGACGCTCCCGCGGATCTTGAATCGCCAAAGCACTCACAATAATCAAAGCTTCTTTGAGCACACCAAAGTGCGCACCACCAATAATCATCCGTGCTAAACGAGGATCAATCGGCATGCGTGCCATCATTTGTCCGACTTTTGTTAGCTCGTTTTTACGATCATTCAGTGCACCTAACTCGATCAGTAATTTACGACCATCATTGACTAAACGAAAATCTGGTGGCTCAATAAAATCAAAGTCTTCTAAGCTACCCAAGCCTAAACTTTGCATCTGCAAAATCACTGATGCTAAATTTGTTCGCTTAATCTCAGGTTCAGTAAACTCTGGTCGACTCATAAAGTCTTCTTCGCTGTACAAGCGAATACACACACCTGCTGCAATACGACCACAACGACCTTTTCGTTGATTAGCAGCGGCTTGAGAAATGGCTTCAATTGGTAACCGTTGTACACGCGAACGATAGTTATAGCGAGAAATACGGGCAAAACCGCTATCAATCACATAGCGAATATTCGGTACAGTTAAAGCGGTCTCTGCTACGTTCGTCGCAATGATGATACGTCGACCTTTACCACCTGGATTGAAAATCTTTTGTTGTTCAGCAAGTGCTAGACGAGCATACAAAGGTAGTACTTCAGTATGTCTTGGCCCATACTTTTGCAAGGTTTCTTGTAGCTCTCTGATCTCTTGTTCCGTACTGGCAAAAATCAAGATATCAGCATGCTCAGGATGACCTTTTCCTTCTGCGTCAGCAAAACATTCTTCTACTGCTTGAACCACTGCTCGGGGTAGGTTTTCTTCAAAATCATCGAACTCATCATCATCACTACCCACGATGCTGAGTTCTGAAATCGGACGATATCGTACTTCTACAGGAAAACTACGCCCTTCAACTTCAAAAATAGGCGCGTCATTAAAATACTGACTAAAGCGATTAACATCTAAAGTCGCCGAAGTCACGATCACTTTCAAATCTGGGCGCTTAGGTAAAAGCTGCTTGAGATAACCCATGATAAAGTCAATATTGAGCGAGCGTTCGTGTGCCTCATCAATAATGATCGTGTCATATTTAGACAGAAAGCGGTCATTGGTTAACTCTGCTAACAAGATCCCATCCGTCATTAATCGGACAATAGAATCTTGTGAACCTTGCTCATTGAAACGAACCTTAAAACCAATCGACTCACCTAGCTTTTCACCAACTTCTTCCGCAATACGTTGAGAAACACTGCGTGCAGCCAAACGTCGTGGTTGAGTATGCCCAATCATCCCCGTTAATCCACGCCCTGCCAACATGGCAATTTGTGGAAGCTGTGTGGTTTTACCCGAACCCGTTTCACCTGCGACAATAATGACCTGATGCTGCTGAATCGCCTCAATTAAACGATCTGCATATTGCGTCACAGGTAAGTCTTGATTCAGTTTAATTTTAGGCAAACGTGCTAAACGCTGCTTAACTTTATGGTTCGACTTTTCAAAGAATTTTTCGATTTCAGCTGTTTCTGTTTTCTTATCTTTACGCAGTCTATTTAAACGGTGACGGTCACGTGCCATAACCAATTGATCTACATTTAAATGACTCTGCACTGAACAGCTTTCCTGAAAAATAAAATAATCGGCTATTTTACGCCTTAAACCCTTGCTATGCAAAGCAAGTACAGCAATTGAATTAAATCAATCATCCTTTTTATGGCTTGGGTGTACGACCGAAACGATCTCGGAAACGTTTAACATATCTTTTAAATGGCCAAGCAAACTGCTTCACAAAGCTGTTTGGAATCTTATAGCCAACCGTTCCATAAACACTTGCCAAATGATTTGGCATATACACACTTTTAAAAATGACATCATAAAGCGGAATAAATGCAGCATAATTTTTATCAATCGCAGGTTTTTCTGAAGAATGATGCCAGTGATGAAATTCAGGTGTCGCAATCAACCAACGTAAATAAGGAAAACGAAAACGCACATTTGAATGAATAAATATTGCATGGAATGAAATAAAAATTAGATAAGCAAATACCGCAGAGGTATGAAAACCAAGCATGAAAATAGGTAAAGTCGCAATAAAGCGCGTCATCAATACTTCAACGATATGTAATCGTGACGATGCAAGCCAATCCATATATTCAGTAGAATGATGAATCGCATGAAAACGCCATAAAAAGTTAACTTCATGCATTGCCCGATGCAACCAATACACGACGAAATCAACAACAATCAATAATTCAATGAATTGCAACCAAATCGGCTGTGCTTGTACATAAGGCACGATAGGATTATTCGGTAGATGGGTAATCCAATACTGAATTGGCATCACTGTAAGAAAGGTAAATAATTGAATCCCAATATGACTAAACATGAAATATTTCATATCCGTCACCCAGCCTACTCTTAAAATCTTCTGCTCTGGATTCTTGGCAAAAAAACCTTCTAATGGAATAAATACCACTGCCAAAATCACTAAAGTAAGAACGAAATAATCAATCCCAGCGTAAAAAGGTAAATTAGGTAGTGTCGGTGCTTTAATTAGACCACAGCCTAATATTGCGGCGAATAGTGCAAAACAAATACCATAAAAACCATAACGATTTTGACGAATAATTGAGCTAAATACCCCAAAACCTACACTCAGAACAATACCTAGCATTAAACTAAAATAAAAAACTTTGTAGTGTTGAACGTAAACTGGACGTAATTCAGGCATCGTCAATACCGTCGGAAACAGAAAACACAGTGCTCCAAATAGGCTTAATAGGCCGAGTGACATTGAAATAAAAGCACTGATTTTTCCAAGTCCAGCATTCAGCGCTAAGTTTTCGAATTTTTCTCTTAATTGATCAGTCATGTTTGGTATAAATTCACTATTTATGCGAGATATATTTATTCGCTCATCACCTTATTATTTCACTGATGACAAATACTATTCATCATTTCAATGATTTAAATTTATTCTAAGATAAACATCTAATGATGTATATGATTAAAAAATAACAAGGCTTTTCAAATCTCATTAAAAGCATGGTGGGTACGTTATTTAACTACAAAATAAAAATGTCTGATTATAATCTAGTGTAACGATCTCAATCTTTATTCAATCGTTTGTTAGCATCATTCATATCGCAGAATTTTTAATCGTATATCTCGGTTTTTTATCTATTTTTATATTTTTTCAATTTTACCCTTGAATTTTAATGGTTCAGGCTGCATGTTGTTATGCGAGTTAGTTTTCGGATGTTTTGTCATTTTTGCTTCATCTCGATGAAGTCAAATAGTGAAATATCCTTGGGTGAAAGTCGAACTTTATTGAGTTATTCAATTTTCCGATTTTAGTCATGTAAAAATACTATTTCCCCAATAACTAAAAATTATTTATTCTTGCTTTCGTAAACAAGTAAGGCACTAGCCTCTCAATAAAACCTCAATCATGGAGACAATGATGAGCTTAATTAATACTGAAGTTAAACCATTTAAAGCGACTGCATACCACAACGGTCAATTTGTTGACGTAACTGAAGCTGATCTTAAAGGTAAATGGTCTGTTGTATTCTTCTATCCAGCTGACTTCACTTTCGTATGTCCAACTGAGTTAGGCGACCTTGCTGACAACTACGCTGAATTCCAAAAATTAGGCGTTGAAATCTACGGTGTTTCTACTGACACTCACTTCACGCACAAAGCTTGGCACGACACTTCTGACGTAATTGGTAAAATCCAATACCCATTAATCGGCGATCCAACGTGGACTCTTTCTAAAAACTTCGAAGTATTAATCGAAGCTGCTGGTCTTGCTGACCGTGGTACTTTCGTAATCGATCCAGAAGGCAAAATCCAAATCGTTGAAATCAACGCTGGTGGTATCGGCCGTGATGCTTCTGAACTTCTTCGTAAAGTAAAAGCTGCTCAATACGTTCACGCTCACCCAGGTGAAGTATGCCCAGCTAAATGGAAAGAAGGTGAAGCGACTCTTGCTCCATCTATCGACTTAGTTGGTAAAATCTAATCATTTAGATTAACCAATTTCCAAAGAAGCCACTCTTTTTAGAGTGGCTTCTTTTTTGTCTGATATTCTTACTAATCCATGCCTTTTTCGTCTTCTATTTCATAGCAAATTTTTTACAATTCTTATACTTATAAATTTATAGCTAAATTCATTTATTAATTGTCAGCCTCTAAAAGTTGGAGTACTGTCAAATTATGAAACAAAAGAGTTCTTAATATGTAGTCAGTGATCAAACTCAGATGGGGGTAAATATATGGACAAAGCTGTAGTTGTAACCTCTTGGAAATACGATGTTTCTTCTCGTTATCTAAAAATATTTTATAACAATGGTTCAGGAGAGCTATATCATCCTGTTCCAGAGTCTATTTATGACAATTTGCTTCGTTCTACAGACAAAGCTGCATTTGTGCATAAATACCTTGAGTTTGATCTTCATTTTAAACGACTGTGTATATCAACTACCCAACAAAAAACAGCCCTTCTATAGGGCTGTTTTTATTCGTTTATGCAGCTTCAATCTGCTCTGTTGCATACTTTTCTAATATCTGCTCTTTGGCTTCTGGATGAATATTAATTCGTTGCAGATCACCTTTATAATGCTCAACGACTCGATCATCCATAATTTTTGACCACCATGAAGGAATAAAGGCCGGTAAAATCATCGCTCCATAGCCCGCTGGTAACTGTGGTGCATCTTCAAAATGACGTAGAGTCTGGAAGCTACGTGTTGGATTTGCATGATGATCTGAGTGACGCTGTAATTGATACAAGAACAAGTTAGTCACTACATTATTATTGTTCCAACTATGCTCAGGTAAAGTACGCTCATATTGACCATTGGCTTTCTTTTCACGTTTTAAACCATAATGCTCAATATAATTTACTGATTCAAACAAGGTTATCGCATAAGCAGCTTGTGTGACTTGGAAAGGTAATGAGCGCACTCCAAATTTGCTAAACATAGCAGCATGGTACACAACAGACATCGCCCAACCATGAATCAATTCATTCTCTTTACAGAAGAATGGTAATTTTTTACGCTCTAAACGATTTTTCTCAATTTCGATCGCCGATTTGAAACTACCGATCACTGTACGAGGTAAAAATTTCCAGAAAGTTTCACCAAGTCGAGATGAGGCTGGATCTTCTGGTGTTGCAACACGGCGATGATGACCATAAGGATGCTCAATACGGAAATGGTTATAGCCTGAAGGTGCTAAAGCTAAATGTGATAAATAATGTTCGAGACGACCACTTTTATGGCTCAATTCATGCGCCGTATTAATGGCAATACCATTCACCATTCCCACCAACGTACCAAGTAACGCTTGATCTGCAAGTGATGTACCTTTACGACTTGCCAAATAAGTGCCGTAAATATTGGTCGCATATTGCAATGGAATAAAGAGTTTAACAATTCGTGCGTAATATGGATCTGCTTCTAAATCTGCAATCGCATCAAGTGGTGGATTTTCTGTGTCCTCACCAATTAACTTATCCAATGCAGGAATAACACCATGAATAAATAATGGGCCAAAAGAGGCAAAGAATTTTTTGGTTTTTTTCGGCCCAAATTGATAACCCGCTAAACCACTCATTGCAATAGTCGGTACTGCCAAACCCAATAACCACAAATGACGTTTTTTATCTTTAAAAGTTGTTGTTGCTTGCTCTACATCCAGTTGAGTATGCATATTCATTAGAAATTCCTCAATCAAACACAAAATGTTTTGCTTGAGTTTATTTTGGTCTTTTCAGATGACTATATATTATCATTTTAAGACTTGATATTATCATTTTAAGACTTTACTGAGTTTATATTGTGCAAAAGCAGCAAATACCCGTTATCCCAGCACGTTACTATCTACGCTTGATTGAAATTTTAATAAATACAAATCAGTATGATAACCAACTCCTTTGTACTTTTAGAGATGAATTATCTCAAACTGAGCTTTTGTCTATTCAAAAAATTGAACAGTTTATTGCAATGGGGTTAAGCCTACCGAATACCGAAGACTTAGCCTTTGAACTTGGGAAAAATCTCAAGCTGAGTTCGCATAGCTTGGTCGGCTATGCACTAATGACCAGCCCTAACTTAGAACATGCTTTACGCTTAATCGCACAGTATTTCCGTTTAATTATGCCGAGTTTCAAGCTTTCTATACATTCAGCAACAGACCCTCAAAAGATTGAATTATTGTTTGAACCCATCTTACAAATGAATAAACAATGCCTTGATTTTCATATTGAAGCGATTGCTGTGGCGTTTTATTACAGTCTGTTTGAACTTGCTGGACAACAATTACAACGCTATCAAATTTACTTGAATATTCCCGAGCCGATTTACCAAGAACGTTATCTACATTTAGTCAAAGCACATTTCCATTTTAACTACACATGGCTTACAGGTATCCGTGTCATTATTGATCGACAGCAATTGGCTCTGCCCTTGCCCCTCGCCGATGCGCACAGCTTGAAAGTGGTCGAGCAACGTTGTCAGGAACAACTACAAAAAATTTATCATCAAGGTGAAATCGTAGAATGGATTAGCATGATGCTCCGCCAAGCCAATCAAGTACCGACTCTGACTGAATGTGCGAAGGTACTGAATATTTCCACCAAAACCTTACAGCGTTATTTACAACAACAAGGTGTGGAGTTCCAAACTTTGAAACAGCAAATTAGTACAGAAAGAGCGATTGATTTACTTGCAAACTCAAACTACACGATTACGCATATTGCTTATGAGTTAGGTTATACCAATCCTGCCAATTTCACGCGTGCTTTCAACAAAGTGATGAACTGTAGTCCTCAAGCTTACCGTTTAAAATCGCAAGAAAGAAAGGCTACTTAACCACGACCATACACAACCCAGCACCCACGGGTAGAATTGTGCTCATAAAATTTTCATCTTGTTTAATCAACTCAAGTAAGGGTTTCACTTCGGCAGTATGTGAAATTACATTATCAATAATCAGTGTGCCCCCAGTGGGCTTTAATAGTCTTTTTAAATCATGCCAGTAGCTTACATAGCTACCGCGTTCCGCATCCAACAAAATTAAATCAAACTGCTCAACACTTTCTGTCAAATAGTCGGCAGCATCACCCACCCAAAAATCAATATATGCTTCTAAGCCAAATTCTTCGGCATATTTTTTAGCTTGTGCACTGCGAAATGCATTTATTTCTAAGGTTTGAACTTTTGCCGAGACAGATTTTGCTGCTTCGGCCAACCATAAGGTTGAATAGCCTGTCGATGTTCCGATTTCTAAAATATGTTGTGAATGCTGAGTACGCACTAACATTCCAAGCAGCTTCGCCGATTCAGCCTCAATGTTGCGATAGCGTCTAAGACGGTCTGATTGCCGAGCATCATGTTGTTTAAACTCATCATATAAATCAGCAATACGTTGTAAAAATACTGTACTTGTCATATCTGACTCTCCATGATGCTCTTATTTAAAACACTGAATCTAGGTCGTTTGAATTAACTTAAAACGAGGAACAGTCTGTCCATCTTCAAGCTGAACGGTTTCTGTAAACATGGTTAATGGACGTACCCACATTGAATAATCACTATATAAGCACTGATATACAACTAACTCTTCTTCAGTTTCGCTATGTCGAGCCACATTGAAAACTTGATAAAGCTGCCCTTTGTAATGTTGATAGATTCCACGCTGTAGTGCCATGTTGTTTACCCTTAAATTTATGCCATGAAATGATTGCAGTTATATAACAACTTTCAATCTAATCAAATTTTTATACACACAAATGATCATAAATTTATCCATTGCCATATAAATCCAAAAAACCGATTAAACTCACAAAAACATACTGTTTTATCTATTTAACGATTTTGCGTACTATAGCCTTATTGAATGAATTTAGTAGATTTTAAAGTCTTAGCATTTGGAGAAATACATGTTAGATCAAAATATTAAAACTCAATTAAAAGCTTACTTAGAACGTTTAGAAAGTCCGATCGAACTGGTTGCTGCTTTAGATGACTCGGATAAAGCAGAAAAAATCAGAGAACTTGTGACTGAGATTGCTGAACTTTCTGGCCAAGTTACGGCGCGTTTTGACGGTTCAAACGCTCGCCGTCCTAGTTTTGGTGTAGCTAAAGCAGGCGAACAACCTCGTGTGTTCTTTGCAGGCTTACCAATGGGACATGAGTTTACCTCTTTGATCTTGGCATTATTACAAGTGTCGGGTTATGCCCCAAAAGTCTCTGATGGAGTTTTAGCTCAAATCAAAGGCTTAAATTTAACTGCAAACTTTGATGTGTTTGTATCTTTAAGCTGTCATAACTGTCCAGATGTGGTGCAAGCTTTAAACCTGATTGCGATTAATAATCCAAACACCACGGCGACCATGATTGATGGTGCTTTCTTCCAAGATGAAGTTGAAGAACGCAAAATTTTGGCAGTACCCATGGTCTTCCAAGACAATCAGCATATCGGTCAAGGTCGTATGACTTTGGAAGAAATCATTGCCAAGTTAGATACTAACTCTGCTGAGAAAGATGCTGCGGCAATCAATGCCAAGGATGCATTTGATGTCTTGGTGATTGGTGGTGGTCCTGCGGGTGGTACAGCGGCGATTTATGCAGCACGTAAGGGTATCAAAACAGGTATCGTTGCTGAGCGCTTTGGTGGTCAGGTGATGGATACCATGGATATTGAAAACTTTACCACGGTTCAAAAAACGGTTGGTCCGAAGTTTGCCCAAGATATGGAAGCGCATGTACGTGAATATGGCGTAGACATCATGAACTTGCAACGTGTTAGCAAAATCACTGGTGCAGATCAAACAGCTAATGGTTTGGTTGAAGTTGAACTTGAGAATGGTGCTAAGCTTGAATCAAAGACCATCATTCTATCAACAGGTGCACGTTGGAGAGAGATGAATGTGCCAGGTGAAGCAGAATACCGTACTCGTGGTGTGGCGTACTGCCCACACTGTGATGGCCCATTATTCAAAGGCAAACGTGTTGCTGTGATTGGTGGCGGTAACTCTGGTGTTGAAGCTGCGATTGACCTAGCTGGGATTGTTGAGCATGTGACTTTGGTGGAGTTCGATACCAAACTTCGTGCCGATCAAGTCTTGCAAGATAAGTTAAATAGCTTACCAAACACTACAGTGATCATGAATGCTTTAAGCACAGAAGTGGTGGGTGATGGTTCGCAAGTCACGGCATTGAAATATAAAGACCGTGCGACTGATGTAGAACACACTGTCGAGCTTGCAGGAATCTTCGTACAAATTGGTTTATTACCAAATACAGATTTCTTAAAGAACAGTGCGGTTGAACTCAGCAATCGTGGTGAGATCGTGATTAATGATCGTAATGAAACCAATGTTAAAGGTGTGTTTGCGGCAGGAGACTGTACGACTATACCTTACAAACAAATTATCATTGCGACAGGTGAAGGTGCGAAAGCCTCTCTTTCTGCTTTTGATTACATGATTCGTTCAGGTTCATAACAGAACACTCAAAAAACATGTGCACGCATTTACATTTCTAGATGTAAGTGCGTGTTTTTACAAGTTATCAACAAATTTTCAACTTTATTCGTCAACGTTTTTATGTTTATATTTTCGCTATCCATACTTGTTGGATGCCACAACGAAAAGGAAATATGAAAATGAATAAATTACTTGTTGCATTTGGTCTCGCTGCTACTGTTGCGCTTGTGGGCTGTAATAAAGATAAAGCGCCTGAAACTGGTGCAACTACGGGTGAGCACTTAGAAAATGCTGCAGAACAAGCAAGCGCTGATATCCAAAACGCGACTGCTACTGCAACTGACAACATCGCAACTGCTGCGGACAATGCTGCTGATCAAATCGATGCTGCTGCTGATCACACAGCTCACGCTACAGCTGAAGCTGCTGCTAAAACTGAAGCTGCTGCACGTGATGCAACTGCTGACGTAGCTGGTGCAGTAGAATCTACTGCTGCTGATGTTAAAGAAAAAGCTCAACAATAATTTATTGTTGATCATTAAAAAAGCCTCTGGAAACAGAGGCTTTTTTAATGGCGTATTAGATTAAGCTAATAAACCTTCATCACGCATTGCAATTTGAACAGACTGACGCTCAGCAACTTTATTACGTAATGCAATGATGTTGATATATGGCATAAGGTCATGCTCAATATGATTTGACCAATTCGTCAACACAAACAAGTAAGCATCCGCTGGCCCAAAGTTATCGTCAACTAAATAATCATATTCAGACTCAGCCAGATGATTATCAATATATTTCAATAAACGATCTACCTCAGCATAAGCTTTAGTTTTCTCATCATCAGTTAAATGACCACCAAAGAATACCGCATAAGCATCGTGCAATTCAGAATTTAAATAACCTAACCATTCCAGAACTTTGGCACGCCCCATTCCAGATGGTGGAATAAGATCCTGTTTAGGATCATGCTGAGCAAGAAATGGTAAAATCGCAACGTTTTCAGTCAAAATCAAACCCGGATTAATCTCTAGAGCAGGCACGTAACCTTTTGGATTAATCTCATAATAATCTGAACCTTTTGAAGTTTTATGAGTCTTTAAGTCAACTTTTTCTAAATCAAAATCTACGTTTATTTCATTTAAGATAATATGTGCTGCTAAAGAACATGCGCCTGGTGAATAATACAACTTCATATCTAATCCTTGTTTTCTAATAACTATTTATGCTCTTGAACATTCCAACGAAACCCGAGAGACAGATATAGACTCACATTTAAAATAACTTTAAAGCTAAAAATATCTACACACTTACTATTAATGAATTTTTTTCTGCCTTGCAAGTTATATTCCGTGACGATTGATTAAAATATGAAAGAATAGATTACTCAATGTCACGGATTTCATTTTTATGCTCGACCAAATAATTGGCTTAACCATGAGAATAAAGCGTTCAAGAACTCTGAAATGATATTCTTAGGATTCTGATCAGGCTGCGTAGCAGAACCTTTCATATCCAAATCCACGATCACGGGGTCATGGTCAGATGAACGATATGGATCAGCAGAGTAGAATAGTTCCTTTTGCTCCTCTGTCTTATATTCTTCGTTGTAATCAAGGACTGTTGGCTCGTCGGCATTGATATGCCAAGCAAAAGCTTTTACAACATGTTTGTACAGTTCAGAATCTGCAATCGCATGATCAAGGTTGCCTGCACCACCATAACCTTCTGCATTACTTGAAACACCGAATACATAGCTATAGGCGTTTGCACCCTCTCCCACTTTTGCGTCGTTTAACAGAACTTTATAATTTGCTTTTTCAAAGGTCAAAATTGGATCTTCTTTGGCATAGCTATTCATGTCTCCGAGCAGCAAAATGTTCGGGTTTTTAACTTGAGTCGGATTCTTAGCAATCCATTGTGTTAATTGTTCAACTGCTTTCACACGAGTAGGATTCCAACAACCTTGTCCATCATTTTGATCTGCATCCAAAGATGTTGTATCAACACCTGAACAGCCTTTTGATTTTAAGTGATTCGGAATCACTGTAAAAATTTTCCCACCTTGAACTGGCTGGAAAGATTGTGCGATTGTGCTACGGTTTTTATCACCTAAATCTAGTACTGCTGCTTTATTGACGGGTTTAACGCGTTTACTGTTATAGATAATCGCGACTGCAATCACGTCTGTACCTAATTTATCTTGTCGCTCAGGAATAACATACTTCCAATCATTGCCTAATGCTTTCGTTAAATAGGCGACTGCACTGTCACTTCCATAGCCATTGTTTGCAATTTCCATGAGTCCATAAACATCAGCATCAATTGTTTTTAGTGCACTCACAATTTTACGATGTTGCTTATCAAACTCAGCTTGGCTTGTCGCACCGCGCTCAGTTGGGAAACCATTTTTAGCATTGTCATAATTCAAGACATTGAAAGCAGCTGCACGGATATATTGGCTTTGTTTTGCTGCAATTGTTTGACGTGGATTGGTATTTGCAACCAACTCTGGCAAATTACGTCCAACTACAGGCTGTACGCGCCAGTTATTAAATCGATATTCTAGAATCCCTTCAGCATTTTTAAGTTGATAGCCTGAACGTAATGTATTCAATGCACTAAAGTTTTGTGGCAACCAAGGCGTTCTATTCTGATTGTTATAACCATCATCAAAAATGATTTTTGAAAGTAAGTTTTGTTGTGCTAACGCTTTTGCTTCATTTGATAATGCTGGATAGAGATTAGTTGGAATAAATAAACGCCCTAAACTCAACGATAACTCGCCATAACGACCAAAATTATAATTTTCACTGACTGTTAACGTTTGAGGAAGTTTAACCAACATCCCTTGATAGCGTTTTGCTGAATTTTCTGAACTATCACTTAAACTTGAAAATGGCAGATTGATTGCCAGTGGTTGTACTTGATCAGCCATATTCAGATTACAGGTTTGAATATCTTGTTGTAGTTGATCAATTTGCAATTGATTTTGATAACTGGTGAGACGACCTTTTAAGATCACTTCTTCACCTACTTGCCCACCTTTTATCGCACTGCTCGCTGGGATATATACAAAAATCGCATTGCTCACATTTGCCTTAGCTTTGCTATCTGCAGTTTGAACATAAAAACCTGAGAAACCATTGCTATAACGATAATCCGCGGTAATGATGCCTCGAATCGTATAAGTTTGATTTTGTGTTGCTTGAGCTAAATCTGCAATTGGCGTATCTCTACTGCTACATGAAACAGTTTCTGTCGTTGGTGGTGTCGTCGTTGATCCAGTTAAATTTGAGAAATCATTGCGATCAGTCCAAGCTTGCCAAGATTGATCTAAATCAAAAGGACTTGTTGGATCAACACTCAAAACAGGATTTTCTGTTTGAATACGCTTAAAACTATTCGCAATACTATAGACAGTTGTCCCCCAACCTGAAGTTGGACGTTCACCGATACGACCAAAACGATCTACAGGCGTACCACGATAAACCAAGACAATCGCATCATCACCATTGAATGACAAACCTGCAACTTGATTTACCTTACTGCCAAGCTGTGCTTGTAATTCAGAACGACCAATTAAATATTTTTGCTTGCTCGCTAAAGTCCCCTGCAACTGGAATGTTGCAGTTTTGGCTGTTCCACCATTGTTGAATTGTTGGATTTCATAATCAGCCAAATTCACAGTTGTTCCGTCAGGGTTATAGATTTCTAAACCCTTACGATTACTACTGCCATCTACATATTGGCTAAACATAAGTTGTGCATGTGCAACTGAAAATATAGATGATGCACCTAATAGGCTTAAACACATTGCGATCGAGTGAAATTTAAATGTTTTCATAGCTTTTTTACTTTATGTTCAAATCGACAATAGGCTATGCAATTACTGTGACATCCACATGAAGTTTTCTTTACAACTTTTAAGCAATTTTAGAAATTTTCTCTTAAATAAAATGCCTTAAAAATTTGACTTGATCCCCTGAACACTTAAAATACGGCCTTTCTATATTTATATCTCCAGAATCATGTCAAACGATCAGTTAGAAACGCAAATTACGGAACTCGACAATTTACCTGAGCACCGTGAGATTGTGACGTTTATGCGTCGTTCAGCTCCGCTCAATACTTCGCAACGTACTGCTTTAGAAGATTATCGTGATTTAATTTTGGAATACCCTGTTGGTGATTTACGTCAACATTTTGAGCATCCTGAACGTCCTTTGACCGTTGAAATTGGTTTTGGTATGGGCCGTTCTTTGGTATTAATGGCCAAAGCAAATCCTGAGCGCAATTTTGTCGGGATTGAAGTTCATGTTCCTGGTATCGCACAGTGTGTCTATGAAGCTGGTATGGCTGGCTTAAAGAACTTATTTGTATTGGATGCCGATGCAATCCAAGTATTACGTGAAATGCCAGACAACAGCATTAACTGCGTACAGCTTTATTTCCCAGACCCATGGCAGAAGAAGCGTCACTTTAAACGTCGTTTCGTAATCCATGAGCGTATGCAACTGGTTGAACAGAAGCTTGAATTGGGTGGTACTTTCCATTCAGCAACTGACTGGGAACCGTATGCAGAGTGGATGCTTGATATCTTAGACAATCGTCCAGATATGGAAAATCTAGCAGGTAAAGGCAATAGCTATCCTCGTCCAGAATGGCGCCCAGTGACCAAATTCGAACGTCGTGGTCTTGAATCAGGTCACAAGATTAATGATTTTATCTTTAAGAAGATTAAATAAGTTGGTTTAGTTTTCTGAGGAAGCCACTAATTGTTTAGTGGCTTTTTACTTCTTCTCATTTATTTATAGATTTTATATGACTCAATCAGTTCTTTCATCTACTAGTGGCTGAGGATCATATTTTAAAAATTCAGTATAATTATGAACATCATCATAGATACGATTAGTTTCTTTATCTTCGTATGGCTTCAGATGATTCTTATTAATTTCTGCATTTAAAGCATCAATATCATTAATACCTAATATTTTATAAATTCGTTCTGATTCCTCTGCATACCCTCTAAATTGTTTCTTAACGCTATAACCGATAGAAAAAACTATTATAAATGACCCTATCAAGCCAGAAAGGAATAAAAACATTTTAAATTCAAAAAAGAATAAAACCAAAGTTGTAAAAATATTAATTCCTAAAAACAGATATAATGCATTACGATTATGAGTCTTGTCAGATATTTCTACTGTATGCCCAAAAGGTGCTACCATTCCTAATAGTTTAGTGTTTTTATTCATAATTGCTAAAACATTAAAATTCTGTTTAACCTCTTCATCATAAACCACATAGACATACTCTCCTTCTTGAAAAAAGACACCTGTAAATGCTGCATAAAACTCAATATCATCAATATAAAAATGAAAATAATAGCCAGGTAAACCATTTACCCCAGCTAAAGTTGCTGCTGCACCCATTCCTCCAGAGTCAGCAAACATTGACACTGTGGCAGTTGCTTGCGATCTCAGCTTTGGTAATTTACTAACAATTGCATCAACACATTGGAGATTTTGGACTTTACCGTAGATGACTTTCATCAGTTCTTAAATCTACTAGTGGCTGAGGATCATAATCTAAAAACTGTGTATAATTATAGACATCGTCATACATGCGGTTATTTGGGTCTATATAAGCCTGCATGCCTGTTTTTTCCAAGGCGGTTAAATCTGTAACACCTAATATTTTATAAATTCGTTCTGATTCTTCTGCATAGCCTCTGAATTGTTTTTTGATACCATAAGCAATAAATAAAGGTAAAACAAATGAGAATATGATTGCATAGATATAGAGATATATAGATTCAAAAATGTCATGCATATTAGTAGCAAAATACGCCATTATACTGCAACTACCAATAGCCATTACTCCTCCCATAATTAAAGCTGTTTTATTATGCGCTTTATCCGACATTGCTACTGTATGACCGAATGGAACAGCCATACCTAACAAGTTTTTATTCTTGTTCATAACCGCTAAAACATTAAAGTTCTCTTTAACCTCCTCATCATAAACAACATACACATCTTCTCCCTCGTGGAAAAAGACGCCTGTAAAGGCTGCATAAAACTCAATATTATCAATATAGAAATGAATATAGTAACCAGGAAACCCATTCACCCCAGCTAAAGTTGCTGCTGCACCCATTCCACCAGATTCAGCAAACATCGACACTAAAGCTGTTGCTGCTGCTTGCGATCTCAACTTGGGAAGTTCACCAACTATTGCATCAACACATTGGAGTTGTTGGACTTTACCGTAGATGACTTTCATCAGTTTTTATATCTACAAGTGGCTGAGGATCATAGTTTAAAAATTCAGTATAATTATGAACATCATCATAGATTCGATTATTTTCTTTATCTTCGTATGGCTTCAGATGATTCTTATTAATTTCTGCATTTAAAGCATCAATATCATTAATACCTAGTATTTTATAAATTCGTTCCGATTCCTCTGCATATTCTCTAAATTGTTTTTTAACGCTATGTCCAATTAACAAAATCATAACTAAAGAAATTATAATAGTAATTGTATATATATAGATTTCTCTTGCTCCTAGGAAAAAGAATACAATTGACATTCCTATTGCAGTAATCCCTCCCATCATTAATGCATTCTTATTATGGGCTTTATCTGACATTTCGGTAGTATGCCCAAAAGGA
Source organism: Acinetobacter sp. COS3 (assembly GCF_000475335.1). NCBI lineage: Bacteria > Pseudomonadati > Pseudomonadota > Gammaproteobacteria > Moraxellales > Moraxellaceae > Acinetobacter > Acinetobacter sp. COS3. Next base: position 6,384 of record NZ_AXCD01000003.1, on the reverse strand, counting down.
ACGACCATACCTAACAGATGATTATTCTTATTCATAATCGCTAAGACATTAAAATTCTGTTTAATATCTTCGTCATAAACCACATAGATATCTTCTCCCTCTTGGAAAAAGATGCCTGTAAATGCCGCATAAAACTCAACATCATCAATATAGAAATGAATATAGTAACCTGGAAATCCATTTACCCCAGCTAAAGTTGCTGCTGCACCCATTCCTCCAGATTCAGCAAACATTGACACTAACGCTGTGGCAGTTGCTTGCGATCTCAGCTTTGGTAATTCACCAACAATTGCATCAACACATTGGAGTCGTTGGGCTTTACCGTAGATGGCTTTCATCAGATCTTACATCTACTAATGGCTGAGGATCGTAATCTAAAAACTGGGTGTAATTATAAACATCATCATACATACGGTTATTTGGGTCTATATAAGCCTGCATGCCTGTTTTTTCCAAGGCGGTTAAATCTGTAACACCTAATATTTTGTAAATCCGTTCTGATTCTTCTGCATAGCCTCTGAATTGTTTTTTGATACTCAATCCAATTAAAGAGATCATAATTAAACCAGAAAAAATTAAAAATAAATAAAATAATATATCTCGTGCACCAGTAAAAAATGCTATTAATGAAACAATTAATGTACTTCCAATTGCCATAAAAATTGTATTTCTATTATGGGTCTTATCCGACACTGATACAGTATGCCCAAATGGAATAGCCATACCTAGCAAGTGATTGTTTTTGTTCATAATCGCTAAGACATTAAAGTTCTGTTTAACCTCTTCATCATAGACAACATAAATATCTTCACCCTCTTGAAAAAAGACTCCTGTAAAGGCTGCATAAAACTCAATATCATCAATATAAAAATGAAAATAATAGCCAGGTAAACCATTTACCCCAGCTAAAGTTGCTGCTGCCCCCATTCCTCCAGAGTCAGCAAACATTGATACTAAAGCTGTTGCAGTTGCTTGCGATCTCAGTTTTGGAAGTTGTCCAACAATTGCATCAACACATTGGAGTTTTTGGACTTTACCGTAGATGACTTTCATCAGTTCTAACATCTACTAGTGGCTGAGGGTCATAATCTAAAAACTGTGTATAATTATAAACATCGTCATACATACGGTTATTTGGGTCTATATAAGCCTGCATGCCTGTTTTTTCCAAGGCGGTTAAATCTGTGACACCTAATATTTTATAAATTCGTTCAGACTCTTTTGCATAACCTCTGAATTGTTTTTTGACGCTTTCACCTATTAACCAAAACATCCCCCCCCCGCCAACAATGCCAACTACTGCATAAAAAATATAAAAATCAAAAGATTGAATCCCAAAAAATAAAGAACCTAATATCGGAAAGCCTATAATACTGCCTATAGCCATAAATAAAGTATTTTTATTGTGAGCCCTATCTGACATTGAAATGGTATGTCCAAATGGAACAGCCACACCTAACAAGTGATTGTTTTTGTTCATAATTGCTAAAACATTAAAATTCTGTTTAACCTCTTCATCATAAACCACATAGACATCCTCTCCTTCTTGAAAAAAGACACCTGTAAATGCTGCATAAAACTCAATGTCATCAATATTAAAATGAAGATAATAACCCGGTAAACCATTTACACCTGCCAATGTTGCTGCAGCTCCCATCCCTCCAGATTCAGCAAACATTGATACTAAAGCTGTTGCGGTTGCTTGTGATCTCAGTTTGGGTAGTTGTCCAACAATTGCATCAACAAATTGGAGCTCTCTTACTTTTCCATATTTCACTTTCATGCTTATACACCAACAACTTCTACAAATGCCTGATTAAAGACTTCTAGCTCTTTTGCCTCGTTGACAAAGTTCACTTCATCATTTCCAAAGGCAGATTTTTTACACCAACTCTCTAATGCATTATCTGCAAAATAAGCTTTATAAATAATCTCAATTGCCGTTAAACCTAAAATAACTAGATTTAATCGTGCTAACCAAACCACACTGCCTAAAAAAGCAAGAACACGATAAACTTGAGTGCGAATCAGCATTCCTGAAAAACGTATTAAGGCAGGACGTTTGGCTGCCGTTCCAACATTTTGTAAAAAATCAATCGAAATTTTGGTAAAACCTAAAGCCAAACCTGTATAAGCAATACCACGAGACATATAGATCAAAGATAAAAATTTGTCTTTAGAATAATTATCCACCATTTGCTTAAAATCATATGCTGCAAACAATGCACTACCAACAATTGCAAAACTATTAGCAGCGAACTTAATCAAGTTATGTGAAGCACTTTTAGTTGTTGCAGTAACAACTCCAACCAATTCCAGACTGGCTGTGATTAAGCCACATGCTCCTCCCCATATTTGCAGCTTCTGATCTAAAGTTGTCATTGGTTTGCTGAGCTGGAACATTAAATTAATTGCTTCGAGTGCCATGACAAAAGAAGCAACCCGTGCAGTACCTTTGTTTTTGCTGTCATTTAAAATTGAATCTAAAGTTGCATTGCTGACTTTCGGATCTCGCCGCTGCGGATCTAGTCCCGGGGTTGCAAACAACATCAGTGAATGCAAATTTACACCTTTACTAAATACACCCGTACGAGCGTATAAAAAGCAGCAAATTTGCGTGGCAATTAAACGATCGAGACTGGTACTTCTGGCTTTTTGTGCTGCTACACGAATAAACTCTGCGCTCCAACGCCCTACACGACCCACAAAAGTCTTATCAAAATCGGGCATATAATGCTTATTAGCACTATTTGATGCCCATTCATCCCATGCGGCATCTAGGGCAGCAATGGTAACTATTAACTGCTTATAGGTGCCCTGAGTGGTTGTCCAGTCGGTATAATTTACAACCGATGCGAAGAAGGTTTGTGTACCCTCATTATAATAATCAATAGCAGATTTCTGGTTATAAAGAACAGCTCGCATAAACACATTATCAGAATCGACTTTACGCTTGGTAATCCAACCATCCATCTGAGCTGCACCGGCCTTTGTTACGCCTGTACCAGCAACAGCCTGCATCATGTATTCATAAAAAACAAAGCCACTTATTTTATCTTCTGGATCAAAGGCGTGTAACTCTTGTACTAATTGAGACGATTTCAGCCAAATCAAATGATCAGCACCCACCACATTTGCGTTGTCCATTCCACTTTTAGTCTTTGTAGCAACATTCGATTTAAATGTCTGCATCTCATCATATTTGACTAAAGGCTTATATTTATTCTCCCACTGATTCATTGCAAAAGCGGTATTGCTTTCAATCTTTGCCTTTTCCAGTGCTTTTGCCTTGTGTTGAGCGATTTCCTTTTGCTGTTCATAAGCCTGTTTGGCAGAGCTTGGTGGGGTCATACCATATTGTGCAAAATAATCCTTACGCGCTTTTTCAGTAATTTTATACTGTTCTGGATTTTTTCTTTTCATCTCCTCCATGACTCTATTATGCAACTGAAAATTACGTTCACTATAAGGCTGGTTCAACTGGGCTTCGATTGATTTCATATCAACATTTTTAGTGTGTTCTGCCCAATTTTTTGCACTTTGTAAGGCTTTAGTTTTTAAGCCTTCTTCAATCGACTCAACCAAAGGTATGCTATTAAAGCGCTGCTGATTACTAATACCATCTTTATAGGTATTCATAAATTTTGTTAATTCAATAAATTGATCATTTCTTCTTTCATTTAAATCAATTGCAATTCCTAAGGCATCATATAGAGCCACTCCACATACCGCTTTAGGAAACTGGGCAAATTTACCTGAAATTTTTTGCTTTCTGGTTTGATTTGTCTTACCAAATTTCGCAAAATTAGGTGTAGGAACATGACGATCAAAAATTTGCTGGTTATAACAAAAGTTTGATTTTTGCCCTCCTCGCCAAGCATTTAAATCAATCTTCTGCCATTTCTTTTCATTGGCATAACTAACACGATTTGCTTGATAGAGTTTTAATCTTGCTTGTGTAAGAAATCCCTTTGAAAATAGAAGATAAGCTGTTTTTGCCTTTGACTTCTGAAAAGGCGCAAGACAAATCATTGAGCTATTTGCAAAGTGTTTTTCATTGGTACAAGCATATGGTGTTGGTACACAATTCGGGTCAAAAATATTCTTGAGCTTTGCTAGAAATCCTTCTTCATTGACACGATAGCCTAACCATCTGGTTGCTCCATTCTCATACTCAACAAAGGCATATAAATAACCTGTATTTAAATATTTTAATGTGTACTTCGAATAAGCAATGGACTTATCACCCACATAACTATTTAACTGTGCAGGTAGAGAAACCGCTTGCATATCTGCTTTCTTAGCGATGGCATAGCGTGTAGGAAATAGAAAAAAACTATCATCTTCTGCATGACAAAATGGGCAATCCTTTTTTTGCTCATTTACCCCTTCTGAAGAAAGCTGTTTTACTGCAATTGCTTTGGGTGCGCCTTTAGATTGATTGGCAGGTAATTCAGCTTTCTTTTGTTCAATCTTGGCTAAATCGTATTTTTTAAGATTCTGCCCCCAAGAAACAGTTTTATTTGCTTGATTGTTTTGTGCATTCTGTAAATAAGGGGGAAGCTTTTTTGTTGAATTTTTATTATCCATTTACACGATCTCTTTCTAAAACATTGGCTTGCAAAGTTGAATCTGTATTGAGCTTTTCAAGCATTTGCTCATAATCTTCTCTATGCCATAAAGTTTTAATTTCTGCATGCTCAGTCAAAGTTGAACCGACTTTATAGAACCAATATACAAGCTCACTCATCACATTAAACTCAACATTCGCTGAATTACCTTTAATCAAAATCAAGTGTTCATAGGTCAACATAGGGTCGATTTGATTTGACGGAATATTCTTATTAACTAGATATTTATTCATGCTGTTCACGTCTTCACACATCATTAAAAAATCAATTACCTGTTTTGGAAAAATATTATTAAATTTAAACGTATAGGCTACAGGTACTTTGGTGAAAATTCCCTTAGGGTGGAGGTACTCCCAAATTTTATAATCCGCCAAATAATGATGATAAAGAACCTCTGGCGCCATATTTTGAAAAACATACTGAACCCGAGGATCATACCAACGTAGAACAAAGGCTTGAGCAGAGCCTTCTGACTTAGCAATTAAATTTTTTTGAAATCTAGTTTTTAAATTATCTAAAGAATGTTCGCTGCAACCCCAACCACAAATAATCTGGCGTGTGGATGTATAAGTCAGTTGTTCTAACAATATTTCGACAATCTTAGGTGCATATTTATAGAATTTAATATCATTTTTAAGCCTTAGCAGAGCAAGAGGCTGTTTTGCCCCCCGTGTAATCGGCTTAGCGATAAAAACTTTTTCTACCGAAATAAGGGGATCAAAATCATCAATAATTTCACTAAACAAATCAGGTTCAACAGTCCGATCTATAATGAAATCAATAACTCGATTCTCTTTATAAATTTGTGCAAATCTAGATAGCAAAAAATTTTCATCAATTGCTTCAATTTGTGTATTTAATTTAAATAAATTTGACATTTTATATCTCAACCAATGCAGCACCATTGGTTGCAGCAGAGTGCTGCTTCGCAGAACAGTCTGGTAAATCAATCGCAGGTACACTCACAGATGCAGCTCCCATAAACAAATGCTGCCCGGCCTTCACCTCAAACTTGCTACCTGTGATCGGGAAAATACCTGAACCATTCAGCTTAATCTGTGAGCCTCCAGCAGTAATCACAATCTCTTTGGGGCTAGTAATTTCAATACGGTCTTCGGTAGAAATAATCTGGATGCCTTGTTTGGCTAATAGGTCCATTCCATCAGCCTGTGCCAACATCTCAAACTTACCTTTAGCAGCGACCTGCTTAATCCCACTCTGTGCAGCAAACAGGCTCGCTTTACCACTGACATGAGCAATCAAGTTCTTTTGCGTACTTAGATTGATACTGTCGCCCGCAAAATGGTTGATTTGCCCATCTGCTGATAAATGAATATCTTCATTGGTACTTAGACCAATACCTGCTGGCGAACTCAATAACAGCATCGCCTTGTTAAACTTGGCAATATCAGACTCAATTTCATCAGCAAATGCTTTAAGTTGCTCAATTGACTCAATCTCATCCGTCTGTTGGTTCTTCGCAACTTCACTGAGCGCTTTGGCATTGCTTTGGTTACCTTCAAACTGTTGCTTAGCTGGCTGTGCATCAAGATGTTCACCTTCAGCTTGTTCTTGAGAATGAGTGGTGATGAGTAAGCCTTCACCTGCTCGTACTGCACCCCATTGGTCAGTGCGCAGTTCAAATCCCTCTCCACGGTCTTCACTCTCTGCTTGGTCTTTGGGATAGCTGAGTTTACCGAGATTGAGTTGACTGGCGGCATGACTGCTTTGCAGTTGGGCACTGATCTGACCT
>NZ_AXCD01000002.1:0-33406 GCF_000475335.1 Acinetobacter sp. COS3 | reverse complement strand
CAACCGTACAGCGTGCAACAAGGCCGCGAAAACCAAGCATGTTAGTAAATCTCATATAAAAAAGACCTAAACTTGTTGGTTGCATAATTTCGTGTAATTGTTGTAAACCATTGGTATTACCAATGCCGTATGTACAGGAATTTAATTCGCCTAAACCATCAATGGTGAGATAAGCAGCTTGTTCCCAAGGGTTAGTATAGAAGGCACTTGCTGCGTGACATAAATGGTGAGGAACGAATCTACGCTTATTTTCTGGGAGTGTTATGCCGAGTTCATTTTCTAGTATTGCAAAGGCATTACGCTTTTGTGTAATTTTTTCAGCATCTCTCAGATGTCCAAAGATTAATCCTGGCATATTTGCCTTGATAGTGTTGAGATAGTGTAAATCGGGATCCCAGTAAAAACAAAAGGCATCAATCTCATTTGGATTTATACCTGTTACATTAAGGCAATAACGGATAGCATCTATTGGAAAAAGATTGCTATGTTTAACACGATCAAATCTTTCTTGTTCAGCCGCTGCAATAACTTTACCGTCAATTACCAACGCAGCTGATGTATCATGTCCGTCGGGATCACCCAAAGCAGATGTACCATTGAAACCAAGTGTAATCATATCTTTACTTACGCAAGTTTTAATTTATAAATTAGATGACTTAATTGAAGTGAATAATTTTTTCTTATAAGCCAAATCTAAGGTTAAATAGCTGATCCAATAAGAAAAAAGAACGATATTTTTAAAATTTGAAGTTAATAAAAGAAAATTAACTAAATAATAATAGTAAAATTTTCTGAAAGTTTTAGTGAGGGATATTAATTTTTTCATTCTATATCTTTGAAATTAAATGTATTTAATTTGATTTTTTTAATTTTGGTTAGGATTTGTTTGTTGAATAATAACATAAAGAAGCTTTATTGCACAAAGATTTTGTAATTCTTCCTAAAATTAAAAGGATGTAAAAGTAGAATTTTCTCTTAGAGTTTGTTGCACAAACCTTTTAAAGGTTGATTTCACCAAGTTGCAACTTAAACTTAGCTCACTTAGGGAATCTACCGTTCAAACCTTTGTGCAACAAAGCCGCTAAAGCATCCACTCAATGTTCAACCATTTTATGTCAGAAACATGTCCATTAGATAAAGCAGAGCAAGCGATTTCACCCAATTATTTCATCATGATATGTAATTTAAAGCCATAAAACCTGCCCAATCTCACTTTTGCTACGTGATGCAATTTTGGCTAATGACTTATGGTGTTGAATCCGTTATTTTTACGGGCAGGTAAAGTGGTTGAATCAACCCATAAATATTTGCTGTGTTGACCTTTCAATAAGCTGGCATGAAAGCATGTAGTACTAATTGAGGCATAATTTTATCGAGTTTCTTATCAATCTGATCGAGATAGAGGTGAGGTAAAATATGTGAAATTTTTGCAAAAAAAAGTGCTTGGAATAATCATAAATTCAGATGAAAAATATCGTCATTAATTTCTTTACATGCTTTTCAAACAAGTATGCTTCCACCTAGTTGCTTTAAGCAGCAGAAATGAAGAACCATTTCTTGTTCTTCATTTCAATTTACCTAAAAGGTGGTCTTAGACCACCGCATCATTTTGCAAAAGCGTATCGCCGTATTGTGCACGAAGCTCTGCTTTGACAATTTTCCCTGTTCCGTTGACTGGAAGTGCATCGACAAAGATGACTGCATCTGGAATCTGCCAGCGAGCGATTTTATTTTCAAAGTATGCAAGTATATCTGCTTCCGTTATTGATGCATTTTCTTGTTTGACTGCAATTAAAATAGGTCGTTCATCCCATTTTGGATGTTTTGCTGCAATTGCAGCAGCCATACGAATGTCAGGATGACCTACAGCAATATTTTCTATTTCGACCGAAGAAATCCATTCGCCACCCGATTTGATGAGGTCTTTTGCCCGATCACAAATAGTCATATAGCCGTCTGAGTTGATTGTTGCAATATCGCCCGTATCAAACCAACCATCGACTGTTAAAGAGCTTTTTTCTTGATTAAAGTAGTGATCAACAACCCATGGACCACGAACTTGTAGGTTTCCTTGTGTTTGACCATCATTTTCAAGAGGGATCGTACTGTCGCCATCTACAATACGTAATTCAATACCAAAAGGTGGGCGGCCTTGGGTGAGACGTAATTGTTCAAACTCTTCAGTATTTAAAGCAAAATGTTTGGCTTTGGGTTGGTTCGCTGTCCCAAGTGGGCTAGTTTCAGACATACCCCAAGCATGAATCGTGTCGCAATCATAATTATATTTAAAGTCTCGAATAATTGATGGAGGACAAGCAGCACCACCAACAACATTACGAACCATACTTTCTAAACGTGTACCTTTTTTCTTTGCAGCGGCCAACAGGCCTTGCCAAATTGTAGGAACACCTAATGCTACCGTAACTTTATAGTCATCAATTAAGTTAACGAGGCTATCACCATCTAAGTTCGGACCAGGTAATACAATCGAACTACCAACCATCGCCGTTGCATATGGAATTCCCCACGCATTTACATGGAACATTGGAACAACAGGCATCACAATATCTTTAGCCGATAAGTTCAGAGAATCAGGTAACGAGATCGCCATGGTATGAAGTAAGGTAGAGCGATGGCTGTATAACACGCCTTTTGGATTACCTGTTGTACCTGATGTATAACATAAAGAGCTGGGAGTGTTTTCATCTAACTGAGGCCAATCAAATGTTGTTGATTGATCCTGAATCAGCTCATCATAAAAAATAACTTCAGGGAGTGCTGCAGCAACTTTTTCGTCAAAAGCACTGAGACAAATAAATCTTTCAACAGTAGGAACTTTGTCTTTGATTGCATTAATTAATGGTAAAAATGTTGTGTCAAAGAAAATGGCTTTGTCTTGAGCATCATTGATAATGAAAATCAACTGTTCAGGAAACAGGCGGGGGTTGATGGTATGACAGACAAAACCACTACCTGAAATGGCATACCAAGACTCTAAGTGACGATGGTTATTCCATGCGATAGTTGCTAGACGATCACCCTCATTCAAATTAAATGTTTTAAAAGCATTTGCTAAGCGTTTGGTATTTTGTTGAACCTGCTGCCAATTGGTTGTGGTGATTTGCCCACTTACTTCTCGTGAAATAATTGAAGTATCAGCATGATATTTTGCTGCATGCTCGATCAAGTTACTAATTAACAAAGACTGATGCATCATTTTGCCAAACATTTTATTCATCCTTGTTCGCTGTTCTATAAAATTATGAAAGAACTTTTAGCCTAAGCTATAAAGTTCTTATAGTTTTATTTGTTGTATCTCATTTCTGCACCCAGTTTTATGTAACGAGGTATGTTTTTCGCGGTTAGGGGTATAAAACTGAACAGATTTATCAGCATTTTTGTGAACAAGAAAATCTAAAATCTGAGTTGATCAAGCAGTGGTTAGATAATTTAGAATGTAACCCATATTTATCCCGTAAAGAGAAAATAAAAAAATTTGCCTAATGATAAGTACGTTATTTGAGCCAATAATATTTTAAACAAGGTAGCTTAAGTTCTATAGCTAATTTTATAAATGTGCCGAGTTTTTAAGAACTGAGTACATTTTTTATTACTCAGATTTAAGATTGTATTCAGCTCTGTTTGGTCAAATTAGATTGTTTTCTTATTGGAATACAATATGATCAATGATAAAAATACAGAGCAAATCCTCAGTAAAGTGCCAGAAGTAACACTACTCTTTTGGATCATAAAAATTGCTGCAACGACTTTAGGTGAAACCGCTGGCGATGCATTTTCAATGTCACTCAATCTAGGTTATCTAATTAGTACAGCAATTTTCGCAGTATTCTTCATCGTGCTTGTGGTCTTTCAGATCAGAGCAAAGGGTTATCATCCATTCTTTTATTGGGCAACGATTATTGCCACCACCACATTAGGAACAACTATTGCAGATTTTGTTGATCGTTCTTTGGGTATTGGATATTTAGGCGGAAGTCTCATTTTATCTGCTTCACTTGCTGCATCTTTGTTTATTTGGAATCTCAGTTGCGGTTCGATCGCAGTCAATACGATTCAATCTCCGAAAAATGAAGCATTTTATTGGTTGACCATTATGTTTTCACAAACGCTCGGAACAGCATTGGGAGATTGGACAGCAGATACTCAGGGACTTGGTTATACAGGGGCAATGCTGATTTTTGGTGGTCTTCTTGTATTTTTGATTATTCTTTATTTTGGTACAAAAGCTTCAAGAACAATGCTTTTTTGGGCTGCATTTATTTTAACTCGACCATTAGGTGCTGTTTTAGGTGATTTTCTGGATAAACCAATCGCTCAAGGTGGTTTGGATTTAAGTCGGGCAGGTGCTTCAATTGTGCTATTCACTTTTATCATTTTAAGTTTAATTATTTTTAAACCTAAAGCAGCAAAAGCGTTGCATTAAATAAATCAGATGTAAATTTTACTTTATCTAAAGTGCAGAACAAGGATAAGAAATCATGGAAAATAATTATCCCAAACCAATCATCATCTTGCATTGGCTGACATTATGCCTTGTATTGATTGCTTATTTTAGTAGTGGCAATCCATTACACGACAAGATTTGGGGACAGGTTCATGTGATGAGTGGTTTATTGGTATTCGCTATTTCGATTGCCAGAGTTACAACCGTATACTGCTATAGAAAGCAACTCCCACACAACAAGATAATTAGTCGCTATCAAGAAAAGTTGTTTAAGTTGGTTCGATTGGTTTTATATTTATCTCTATTTGTTGTACCCGTGATGGGCTGGTTGGCACTTTCTAGTATGACTACCCAATTCGACTTATATTCGATGCAACTTCCTTTAGCACGGCTGACAACTTCAAATCATTTGGTTGGCGAAGCTCATCAGTTTCTGGGAAATATGTTTATTTTCTTTGTGGGTTTACATGCTGCCGCAGCTTTGGCACACCATTTCATATTTAAAGATGGTGTGCTCAAAAGTATGCTTGCGAAGAATGATAAATAGATATTGTGGGCAAGATTCGATTTTCCGAAGATCTTATTTGGTCATCTATTTATTTCTAAAGCTTGTCCCTGACAATTTAAAAATAATTGTGATTGATGCCAAGCCAACTGTCCTGAAACGATTGTTGTATCTACGTTATAGCGGAAAGTTTTATTTACAAAAGGACTCCAATTACAGCGCATATAGTTGTGTTGGTCTTTAACAGAGAGCTGTTGTGTATTTTCTCTGAGGAAGACTAAATCTGCCCAATAGCCTTCACGAATATAGCCTCGATCTTTGATTTTAAATAGATCAGCGACTTGATGAGAGGTTTTTCGAACCATTGTTGTGATATCTAGTTTTTGATCTGCAACCAATTCCATTAGTGCGGGGATTGCATGTTGCACTGAGGGGAGGCCTGCGGGTGCATCTAAATAGCTTTGTTGCTTTTCATCCCACGTATGCGGAGCATGGTCAGTACCTATAATGTCCAAACGATTGCTTTCAGCAATTGCATTAATCAGTGCTTGTTTGTCCTGTTGGGTTTTTATTGCAGGATTACATTTAATTAAATGTCCAAGATCCGCATAATCTGATTCATCAAAGCTCAAATGATGAATACATACCTCAGCAGTAATATGTTTTCGGTTTAAAGGTAGGTCTTTAAATAAACACAGTTCTTTTGCAGTCGTAATATGTAAGACATGTAACTGTGTGCCATACTTTTCTGCAAGTGAAACAGCAAGTTTGGAGCTTTCAAAACAAGCATATTTATCTCGAATTTTGGGATGCATTGCTGCTGGAATATTTCTTCCATATTTTTCTAAAAATAGTTTTTCTCTGGCTTTGATGCGCGGTGTATATTCACAATGAGTGAGTAAAATAGTCGGGACATTGGCAAATAAACGTTCCAAAATTGTAGGATCATCCACCAGCATGTTGCCCGTGGATGCGCCCATAAACACCTTTATGCCACTCACCAGTTTTGGATCGAGTCGTTCCACAACCTCTAAATTATCCGCACTCACGCCAAAATGAAATGCATAATTTGCCATGCTATGTTGTGCTGCAATTTGCTTCTTGTGCATCAACGTCTTTAGATCGAGTGTCGCTGGATTGGTATTGGGCATATCCATATAACTGGTAATGCCACCAATCACCGCAGCAGAGGACTCAGATGCAATACTTCCTTTTTGCGGTGAGCCAGGATCTCGAAAGTGAACTTGATCATCAATCATGCCAGGGATGAGCCAATTGCCATCAGCTTCAATACTTTTTGCATGAACAATACCCGTTATATTGGATTGAATTTTTTCAATACGCCCATGACGAATCAGCACATCACTGATTTGTTGCTGTCCTTCATTTACGATATTGGCATTGCGAATGATAATGTCTGGAGAATTTCTAAAACTCATTGTGCAGTGCCTTGTAGCCTTTGACCAATTCAATATTGGTCGTAACCACACTTTCAGAAAACTCACTGATGGAAATGTCGATTGGTGGATAAAGCGCTAAATCTGTTTGAGGGTTGATATAGCTCATGGCAGGTACATAAAAATGATCAGGTAAATCACGACCATCTACCACAGCATTGTGTCGAATCGCACTATGATTTCCAATTTTGCAGTTGAATAACACACTATTAAAACCGACAAAAACATGATGTCCAATACTGCAAGGCCCATGAATAATAGAACGGTGCGCGATAGATGAGCTCTCGCCAATGATTACGGCTGCACCAGCTTTTGAATGAATCACAACACCGTCTTGGATATTAGAGTTTGCGCCAATTACGATGGGTTCCATCTCACCATTTTCATTTGTTTCATCTGCTCGAATGACGGCATAAGGACCAATAAAAACATTGGCTTGGATAATCACTTTACCGCAGATAATCGCAGTTTGATCAACATAGGCTGATTCATCTATAACAGGAAGATGTCCAGAAGGATTTTTACGAAGCATAGAAAGTCTACATCCATTAAATTAAAGTGTTGATTCGCTAAGAATGGTAATTTGATGATTGCCGATTCCGAGATAAAAACAGCTTGGACGATTGGTATGACAAGCAGGGCCATGTTGACGCACCAGAAAAAAAATGCTGTCACCATCGCAATCGAGTCTGGCTTCAACCAAAAATTGCCGATGTCCTGAACTTTCGCCTTTACGCCATAAACATTGACGTGAACGAGACCAATAGCAAACTTGTTGCTGGGTTAGTGTTTCTGTTAGGGCTTCGGCATTAACCCAAGCCAGCATCAGCACTTCTTTGCTGGTGCTATCTTGCGTGATTGCAGGAATGAGCCCATCTTGATTCCATTTGATCTGAGAAAATACATTTTCAAAATCAAATTGTTGGCCTATGAAACCCTGTTCCATATGTTTAAAAATACATGCGTCTACCATTGCCATGAACCTTGAGCAACTGCATCATGCGCATGTAAGCTTTCTGCATGAATGACTTTGAAATTGAAGCCATTAATATATTGATGATGAATAAATGTGCTGTATAAACGTCTTAAAGCATCTTCACAAAACATTAGATTTTGTCCATTAGCGATTGCAAAAGCTTGCTCATCGATGCGTTTAACCGCCGTTTGAACAGGTGTCATGAGGGCTTGTTCCGCCTGATTAATAAATAAAATCAGTGGAATATGCTTGATCTCTTGGTTTAGTTTAAATTTCAGAATGGCAAAACTTCTTTGACTGTGTGGTGTTGCAGCAATCGCATCAGTGGTGCTTAACCAATTCAAAATTTCTTGTTGATCTAGCTGTATCTCTTGGTTTTGTAATGCTGAATTAAAGCGTTGCTGAATAATATTGCGTGATAGTGCAGCAGAGCATGGGCAAGTAGATGAATAAGGAATTTCAACTGTTAACTCGGCGGTAAATTGATCTTTGATTAGTTGACAGGTCAACACAAAAGGGTAGCTTTTCCAGCCTGATAACTTACTGATTAGCGCAGGGCGTTCGATATAAAGTTCACTATTGATCTCAATTTTTGCATTCGTTGATAATCCAGTATGACTCGCTAAAAAATCTTGTAGAGCAATTTTAATATCTAGTAAATTTAAGTTATTAATCGTGCTTAATTCTAAAAGGCGCGTGTATAAACGAGACATATGAATGCCTTTGGCTAAAGGATCGTCCAAGCTGACGTAAGCATTTATTTGGCTTTGGCATTGGGTCTGTTCTATATAAAGTGGCAATGCAATGTTCTCCATGCCAACCCAATCTAAAGCATGGTTATGGTCTTTTGGTTGTATCGATTCAGCGGAAATATCTGGGAGCAGTGCAAGATTCATTTGTAAAGAGTGCTTAAGTTGTAATGCATATTGTTATGTTATAACATAACAATATGCATCGGCAAGTTCGCTGTTTGTCAAAATCGTTGTTCACGTATAACTGAGTAAAAATGAATAGAGTTTGTATTTTTGGACTGAGTTTGTGCTTATCCGCTTGTCATCAAGCGAGTGTTTATTCGACACAAAAAACGCGTACAAGTCAGCAGTTGCAGCGATCAGACATTCAACAACAAACGATTTATAAAACCCAAAAAGCTGTTTCACCAAGTTATTTAATTTGGAGAAATGCGCCTTTACATCAACAGCAAATCTATAAATATAAGCATTTCTTAAAAAGCCAAGGGTTGAATTTATATATTTCTGATGCCGAATTTTTTCAGACAGCGAGGGATTGGCAAAAATGTAACTATCCAGAATATGAAGTTCCGCCACAGGAACTTTGGAACAACATCATTCCAACGTTAAATATTCTTCATCAGTTGGTTGATCGAAAGATCGTGACTGATTTTTCAGTCACTTCGGTGTATCGAAGTTATGCATTAAATCAATGTGCTGGTGGAGCAGGTTCATCAAAGCATGTGTTCAATGCTGCATTGGATTTTCGTATTGGTGCTGAAAATCCAGATATTGCAGAACAACAGTCTATTCAAGAAATAAAAGAAAAGTTATGCCAGTTTTGGCTTGATCATGGTGAAGCGCTAAGCATGGGCTTAGGCGTGTATGAGTCAGGTCAAATTCATATTGATAGTGCAGGTTATCGAACGTGGGGTGTAGATCATCGCTACACCTCATCTCCTTGTATGAAAGATTCTTTAAACCATCAGTATCAATCGCCAGCTTAAAACGGTGTATGGCTCAGCAATCAATATGAGCCATTTTAATGATGCTGGTGGATGCATTGATTTACCAAGATGAAATCTAATCCCGTTAAAAAGTGAGAAAGCCAATGAATCATTCTTTAGCCACTCCCGAAAAACTACCAGTAACAGTGCTTTCTGGTTTTTTAGGTGCAGGTAAAACGACTTTACTGAACCATATTTTGAATAATCGTGAAGGCAGAAAAATTGCGGTAATCGTCAACGATATGTCTGATGTCAATATTGATGCGGCATTGGTCAGAGATGGAGGAGCAGAGCTATCCCGAACAGATGAAAAGCTGGTAGAAATGAGCAATGGCTGTATTTGCTGTACTTTAAGAGAGGATCTTTTGATTGAAGTACGCCGTTTAGCGCAAGATCAGCGCTTTGATCAACTGGTGATTGAGTCTACAGGGATTTCAGAACCATTGCCTGTTGCTGAAACATTTACATTTGAAGATGAAAATGGTGTTTCACTCAATGAGTTCGCTCGCTTAGATACTATGGTGACAGTGGTAGATGCCTTTAACTTTTTAAAAGACTATAGCTCAATCGATAGTTTACAAATGCGTGGTGAGTCATTGGGTGATGAGGATCAAAGAAATGTTGTTGATCTATTGATTGATCAAATCGAATTTTGTGATGTGATTATATTAAATAAAGTTGATCTGATTAATGAAGATGAAAAACAAAAGCTGTTTGGAATACTACATTCATTGAATCCACGGGCAAAAATAGAAGTCTCCGAGTTTGGCCAAGTAAATTTAGATCGCGTTTTAAATACTAATTTATTTGATTTTAATGCGGCTGCCCAAGCGCCGGGCTGGCTCAAAGAATTACGCGGTGAACATACACCTGAAACAGAGGAATATGGAATCCAAAGTTTTGTCTATCGAGCAAGAAGACCTTTTCATCCGCAGCGTTTTTTTGATTTTATCAACTCAGAATGGAAAGGGGTAATCCGCTCAAAAGGATTTTTCTGGTTAGCATCTGATCCTGAGTTTGCAGGTTCTTGGTCTCAAGCTGGAGCAATGGCTCGGCATGGTGTCGCAGGTTATTGGTGGGCTGCCGTGCCAGACGAACATTGGCCTGAAGACCCACAGAGTCGAGAAGCGATTAAGAAAAATTGGAATGATCAGACAGGTGATGCGAGACAAGAAATTGTTTTAATCGGTATGGAAATGGATCAAGAGGATCTAATACAACGATTTGATGCTTGTTTGTTGGATGACAATGAAATGTTGCTGGGCGTAGAAACTTGGCAGAATTTTGAGAATCCATTTCACGGTTGGACAGATATGATTGTGAATTAAGATATTTTTAATACCTAGGCATTTTATTAATTATTGTAGAAACATTCTAAAATCAAAGTTTGGAATGTTTCTGTCCACCATTTTCCGACAAATTAACCTTTTGAGGGATATTCTCGTCAAATCTTTCTGTGATCATTAATTTTAATATATATTAAAATAATTTTATTAAACATCTGTTTTATCTATTAAAAATTGAGTATCTGAATTATAAAATATAGTTTCATCTCGATGGGGTTGTGTAATATTTAGTAGCTAAGTCAAATATTAAAAAAACAAACTGTACAATCAAAATTCACTCTTTTTTCACTTATCCACCTCTAAGTTCAAACGTGTAGTAATTCAAATAAATTAATTTTCCTTAGTTCAAGTTGAAAGCAAAGGAGCAACTATGACTCTATTATTGATATTGCTTAGCTTGTTGATTCAGTTTGTAATGTTGTGGGCTGTATTTTATTTCGAACTCAATCGAACAATTGGTAGTATTGTTTCCATCGTTATCGCTATTTTATGTAGTGTATTGATCACGCCGTGGAGTTTATTAGTCGGGCTGCCGATTATTTTAATGAGTGTGATTTTATTAATCCCTGCATTGCGTGAAGCACTGATTAGCCGACCTGCGTTTGATGTGTTATCCAAAGCCATGCCGAGCATGAGTAGCACTGAAAGGGAAGCTTTGGATGCGGGTACTAGTTGGTGGGAAAAAGAGTTATTTATGGGGGCACCAGACTGGCACAAGTTTGATGAATATCCCTATCCAAAACTTTCTGAAGAAGAACAATCCTTTTTAGATAACGAAGTACAACAACTGTGTTCAATGCTGGATGAATGGAAAATTCATCATCAAGATAAAGATTTACCGCCAGAAGTTTGGCAATTTATTAAAGACAACGGCTTTTTAGGCTTAATTATTCCAAAGTCATTTGGTGGTAAAGAATTTACGCCTTTTGCGCAAAGTCGCATTATGAGCAAAATTGCATCACGTTCTTTAACTGCTGCTGTGAGTTGTATGGTGCCGAACTCATTAGGGCCAGGTGAGTTGTTATTGCACTATGGAACAACCGAACAAAAGCAACGCTATTTGCCGGGTTTGGCAGATGGAACGGAGATACCGTGCTTTGGTTTAACCAGCCCAGAAGCGGGTTCGGATGCAGGGGCAATCCCTGATACAGGCGTAGTCTGTTACGGGAACTATCAAGGTCAAGAAGTCCTTGGTTTAAAAATGAATTTCTCGAAACGCTGGATTACGCTTTCGCCTATCGCGACGGTGATTGGTTTGGCGTTCAAACTTTATGATCCTGATGGCTTATTGGGTGATAAAAGTAAATATGAATATGGTATTACCTGTGCATTGATTCCATCAAGCCACGAAGGTATCAAAATTGGCGCTCGACATAATCCGGGCGCACCGTTCATGAATGGTACAGTTGAAGGTAATGACGTCTTCATTCCGATTGATTGGATTATTGGTGGACAGGAGAATGCGGGTAAAGGTTGGCGCATGTTGATGGAGTGTCTGGGTGTTGGTCGTGGGATTTCATTACCAGCCTTGGCGACTGCTGCGGGTGAGATGAGTTATCTGCTAGTCGGTGCATTTGCGAGTGTAAGACAGCAGTTCAAAGTATCTGTCGGACATTTTGAAGGTGTACAAGAAGCGACCAGTGATATTGCAAGTGATGCTTATATGTTGGAAGCATTTAGATATTTAGTCACTTGTGGTTTGAATCAAGGTGGTACGCCTGCGGTAATGACAGCAATGGCAAAATACTATGCCACTGAAACTATGAGAAAAGTCATTAATCATGGTATGGATGTCGTGGGTGGTCGTGCGATTCAACTCGGGCCACGTAATTTCCTTGCATTAACTTATCAATCGATTCCTGTTGCAATCACTGTTGAGGGTGCGAATATTTTAACGCGCTCATTGATGATTTTCGGTCAGGGTTCAATGCGTTGTCATCCTTATCTATTTGAAGAGTTACAATTACTACAATCTGAAAATAAGCAAGCGTCTTTGAAACAGTTCAATCCTTTATTATTCAAACACCTTGCTTATACATTTAATCGTGCAGCAAAAGCAGTTGCTTTTGGTTTTACGGGTGGTTCAGATCAAGCGTCGAAACAAGCAGATGATTTTTCTAAACCCTACTATGCCTTGATTAATCGTTTGAGTGCAGACTTTGCTTTAACTGCGGATATGGCACTTGGGCTTTTGGCTGGTGATTTAAAACGTAAAGAGATGCTGTCTGGGCGTTTAGCAGATATTCATGCACATTTATTTATTGCGACTGCAATTTTAAAGTTCTATGAGCATGGTCTGCGTACTGATGCTGAAAAGAAACATGCAGAGCTTGCATTAAATAAAGCGCTCTACAATGTACAAGAAGCTTTTTATGGTTTTTACGAAAACTTCCCTGTGAAGATTGCAGCATGGTTAGTGAAATTGATTTGTTTCCCATTTGGTCGCCCAATTGATAAGCCATCTGATCAGCTCAAACAAGAAGTTGCACAGTTATTGCTGCGTGAAAATCCGTTTAGAGCAGAGTTGAAGAAGCATGTCTATTACACAACCGAAGCAGATGATGTGATGGGGCGTATGGAGTCGACTTTCCAAATGCTGCTTGAAGTGCAACCGTTATGGGATAAGTTCAAAAAAGCCGAATCTAAAGATCAGTTCAAAGGCTTAGTGTTTGAAGAGCGTGTTGCAAATGCCGTCGAGCTTGGATTTATCACTAGCACTGAAGCTGAGCGAATCTTGCAATATAATGTGAAGCGTTATGACAGTATGCTCACCGATATTTTTGATGAGCATCTGGAACATGATTTACCACTTGAAAATCCACATTTGAAAAGTTGATTGAAGTGGAAACTAAAAAGCGAGTCATTTGGTATGGCTCGCTTTTTTATTCATAAATTAAACTTTTTCCGATAGCGCCAAAGTGTAGTACGGCTCATATCCAAGGCTTTAGCCACTTGATTAAGATCATAATCATATTTGATTAACGCCTTACGAATCATATCTTTATTGATTTTATCTGAACTATGTATATGTTCGGTTGTGTGCATCTTCAAATCAGACGGTATATGTGGATTATCAATAATCTCATCTGGCAAATCACAAAGCTCGATTTCAGATTTTTCATTTGCCATCGTAATGGCATAGAGCAGGGTATTTTTTAATTCACGCACATTCCCCGGCCAGTCGTAATCAATCAAGGCATTTAGTGCATCATTTGATAGTGAGGGAGTATGCTGAAAAATGGTTTGCTGCTCGCTTAAAATGAAGTTTGCAATCAGTGGAATATCTTCTTTGCGATCACGTAAGGGTGGAACAAAAATGGGAATAACACGCAGGCGATAAAGCAAGTCTTGACGGAAACGGCCAAGTTTGGCTTCTTCTCTTAACGCGCGATGCGTCGCGGTAATAATACGGACATTGGCTTTGATTGATTTCTCACCGCCTAAGGGGGTGAATTCCCCAGTTTCTAGTACACGTAGCAGTTTTGCTTGTAACTCTAAGGGAATTTCAGCGATTTCATCTAAAAAAAGTGTTCCACCCGCGGCACGCTCAAAAACACCTTTATGCTCTCGAATTGCGCCTGTAAAAGCACCTTTGACATGCCCAAATAATTCGCTTTCTAAGATATTCACGTTCAAAGCAGCACAGTTAATCGCAATAAAAACCTTATTTTTTCTTTGACTATAGTTATGTATGGCCTGAGCAACCAGCTCTTTACCGCTTCCAGATTCACCACGAACCAATACAGGGAACTCAGTGATTGCAACGCGTTGGATAATTGAAAACATTCGCTGCATTTCAGGTGACTGGCTATGAAATGTTTCCGATAAACTTTGAATGCTTTGCTTTGGCAGTGTTGTTTCAACCTGTTGCAATAGCTGAACCAAGAATAATGTTCCAGTGAAATTTTGATCTGAAACATGAATGTTATGTCGATGACAGAACAATTCGCTGGAGCCATTTGTAGATTTAAAATTAAATTTTCCAGTATCTAATACGTTATTCAATATTTGCTGTTTGCTTAACGCTGAGATAGAAGGATTAAGCCTTGTTGATTTGAACTGATAAATGATAGTCGAATCAGTGTGATCAACGATAAAAAGGGCACAGTCAGTAATGAGCTGCTGCAAATAACCCAAGAAATTTTCCAAATCAACTTGAGTTTTAAAATCAATGAGTTGAGTCATTATGTTTCATTTTATGTTTCACTGTTTGAATTATTGAAACATGAAATGAAAGAAAAGTGAAACGTAGTCTATTCTGAATTTTAAATATTATTTATTAATATATTGTTTTATTTGAATATAATTAAAAATGCAAAGAGTTGGCATCTTGTTTGCAAAATATGAATATAAGCAAGCAGATTGAGATTGATTCTAATGATATTCCATCAATTTTTCGAAAAAGAAAGTTCTACTTATACCTATCTCATTGCATCAGAACAAACGCATGAAGCTGTATTAATTGATCCAGTTGCTTCTGAAATTGAGAGCTATGCGGAAAAGTTAAATGAACATAATTTAACATTGGTATATAGCCTCGATACGCATGTACATGCAGATCATGTCACAGCAGCTAATTTATTAAGAGAAAAATTTGGCTGTAAAACAGTTTTGCATCGTCATTCAGGTGTAGCGTGCGGAGACATTTTTATTACAGATCGTAGTGCTATACGTGTTGGTGAAATCTTAATTGAAGCTCGTTATACACCAGGTCATACCAATGCATGTACCAGTTATGTCGTTGATGGCATGGTATTCACAGGTGATGCACTGTTAATCGATGGTTGTGGTCGCACTGACTTCCAAGAAGGGAGTGCTGAAACTTTATATGACTCTATTCATCAACAGATTTTCACATTGGCTGATGAAACGATTGTGTATCCGGGACATGATTATAAAGGTCGTTTGTCATCGACCGTTGGGTATGAGCGTTTACATAATGCTCGATTAGGGAAAGGTAAATCCAAACAAGATTTTGTACAGATTATGACAAATCTCGATTTACCTTATCCGAAAAAGATTGATATTGCTTTACCTGCTAATAAAGCCTGTGGACAAGCATAAGGAATAAATGACATGGAATTAAAGCGAGTTAATCAAGAGTTTTTTGTTTCGGATCAAATCAGTCAGCAAGATATTGCTGAAATAGCGGCAAAGGGTATTCGAACAATTATTTGTAATCGTCCTGATGGTGAAGGTGCTGATCAGCCTAATATCATTGAGATCCAAGAAGCTGCAATTCAACATGGGATTCAGTTGGAATATTTACCTGTGGTCAGCGGTCGTGTGACTGATGAACAGGCAGTTGAATTCAAAGAACTTTATCAAAAGTCACAAAAGCCACTTTTAGCATTCTGTCGATCTGGTACTCGTTCAATTACTTTGTGGGCGTTGTCACAGGTTGTAGAGCAAAGTCTTGATCAGATGTTGTTGCAAGCCAAAGCACTTGGTTATGATTTGCAAGGTTTAGTGCCTCGTATTCTGAAACAGAACCCTAATCAGTTGAATAATATTCCTACATTTTCTGTAGTGATTGTGGGAGCTGGGGCAGCAGGAATTTCAGTTGCATCGAGTTTACTATCAAGACAGTCAAACTTAGATATTGCAATTATTGATCCAGCAGAGATTCATTATTATCAACCGGGCTGGACGATGGTCGGTGGCGGTATTTTTCCACCTGAAAAAACGGTTCGAACTATGGCGAGTTTGATCCCAAAACAGGTGCATTGGATCAAGGCTGCTGTTGCTGCATTTGACCCAGACAATAAACAGGTTTTATTGGAAGGATGTAAGCCAATCAATTATGAAGCTTTGGTTATCTGCCCCGGATTAAAGTTGAATTGGCATGGCATCGAAGGCTTGGTGGAAACACTGGGTAAAAATGGTGTGACTTCGAATTATCGTTATGATCTTGCACCATATACGTGGCAGTTAGTGAGTAGTATGAAGCAAGGTAAAGCGATTTTTACGCAACCGCCGATGCCAATCAAATGTGCTGGCGCACCGCAGAAAGCCATGTATCTGTCAGCAGATCATTGGCAAAAACAAGGTGTACTCAAAAACATCAATATCGACTTTTATAATACAGGTGGTGTGTTATTTGGTGTGCAAGCGTATGTTCCAGCCTTGATGGAATATATCAAACGCTATAACGCAAATTTGCACTTTAATCATCAGTTAATCAAAGTCGATGGTGTTCAAAAACGTGCTTGGTTTAAGGTGACTGAAGGTGAGAATAGTTCAGTAATTGAAACTGATTTTGATATGTTGCATGTTGTTCCACCACAACAAGCACCTGATTTTATTCGAGCAAGTAATCTTGTCGATGCTACGGGTTGGGTGAGTGTAGATCAACATACCTTGCAGCATACAAAATATCCTTACATCTTTGCCTTGGGCGATGTGATGAATGCACCAAATGCTAAAACTGCCGCTGCTGCCCGTAAACAAGCGCCGATAGTTGCAGTGAATGTTTTACAGTACTTAAAAGGCAGTAATCAGTTCGCTCAATATGATGGTTATGGTTCGTGTCCACTTACGGTCGAGCGTGGGAAAATCGTACTTGCAGAGTTTGGCTATGGCGGAAAGTTATTACCAAGTTTTCCAAAATGGTTCTTGGATGGGCAAAAACCAACTCGTATGGCATGGCTATTAAAAGAGCAAATTCTCCCACCTATGTATTGGGATGGCATGTTGAAAGGGCACGAGTGGCTGGTTAAACCAAAACTCTAGCCCACTTCTCTTAAATCTAAACTCCGTTTCTGCGCTAGCTTTCAATCGAGAGCTAGTGAGGGAAACTCATGCTGAAAAAAGCAATCTATCTCTTATAAGAGGTCTTTTATGGATATGTGGTTATTGGTCTTAGAAGGTCTTGCAATCGGATGCTTACTTGGGCTGACGGGAGCTGGTGGCGGAATCTTGGCTGTTCCTGCACTTATGGCGAGTCAGGGGTGGACGGTTTCACAAGCTGCACCTGTAGGATTACTGGCTGTTACACTCTCTGCATTTGTTGGAAGTATTCAGGGCTTATTTAAAAAAATCGTAAGATACCGCGCTGCGATTTGGATTGCTCTGATTAGTATTCCTTCGGCACGCTATGGTGTTCATCTTGCCAATATCATTTCTCCAGTTTGGTTAAGTCTCGCATTTAGCTTGGTTATGTTGATCGTCGCTTATCGAATCTTTTTTAATAAAGTAAATGATTTAGAAGACCCACCGTGTAAGGTGAATCATAGTACAGGCAAGCTAATTTGGAATGTGAAAACTGCTTCAGTTTTAGGTTTAATCGGTGTAATAGCTGGCTTGCTTACTGGTTTACTCGGTGTTGGTGGGGGCTTTGTGATCGTACCTGCTCTTAGAAAAGCAACTGATTTGGATATGCGAAGTATTGTTGCGACCTCCTTGATGATTATCTTCTTAATCGGCGGTGTCAGTATTTCAATTCATGTACTTGATGGCTTTCAATATCCGCTGATTGTAACTGCAAGTTTTGTATTGGCGTGTATTGTTGGGATGCTAGTCGGTAGAAGATTGATTAGCATGATTGATCTTAAAACGGTACAGAAAATTTTTGCTACGGTTGTGATCAGTGTTGCTGCTTACCTGATGTGGACCAGTCTAGCGACCTTGATTGCAACTCAAATTGCTTAGCTTTTATCGCCAGTAATTGAAAAACAAATAAATAAAATAAAGCCTAGCTCAAGTGAGTTAGGCTTTACTCATTACTACATTTAAATTTATGTTTATTTTGTATTTTTATATTATGATGAAGCACAAGTGACAGACTTGATCGGTTAAAGCTTCACATAAATTTCATATCACTTTTATTAACATGATAACGATAAAAAAATAATGGGTCAGGAAGAATCAATGTTTAAATTTCTTCTGCGATGGGTAGATAGTTGGTCCTTCAAGCAAACTTTAGAGACAAATGAATCTGACATTTCACATCACGTAAAAGACACTCAAATTCAATGGTTGAGAATCATACCGTTTATTTTATTGCATCTGGCATGTCTTGCTGTGTTTTGGGTTGGAGTTTCTTGGTTTGCCGTCATGTTCATGCTGATGTTCTATTTCATCAGAATGTTTGCAATCACTGCTTTTTTTCATCGTTATCTATCGCATAAAACATTTCAAACCTCTCGACCTTTTCAGTTTTTGTTTATCTTAATTGGAACAATGAGTGCCCAACGAGGGCCTTTGTGGTGGGCTGCGCATCATCGCTATCATCATCGTTTTACGGACACCGAACATGATCCCCATTCATCTCATCATGGCTTTTGGTATAGCCATGTGGGGTGGTTTTTAAATGAGCAAAACTTCTCAACTCGAAAAGAAGTCATCAAAGATTGGCTCAAGTTTCCTGAGATTGTTTGGCTCGATCGTTTCAGTTTACCAGTGGTATTGTTCACTGCCTTAGCGATCTATTTATTTGGAAATTGGTTGAATGTTGCTCATCCCAATTTAGGAACATCAGGACCTCAGTTACTGGTTTGGGGGTTTGTGATTTCGACAGTGTTAGTGATCCATGCAACCTTATGCATCAATTCTTTGGCCCATTTATATGGGCGTCGCGATTTCGAAACCAAAGATAACAGCAGAAATAATCTCTTCCTTTCAATTATCACCTTAGGTGAGGGTTGGCATAATAACCATCACTATTATGCAGGGAGTACCCGCCAAGGTTTCTTTTGGTGGCAAATTGATGTTACTTATTATCTATTAAAAATAATGTCTTACACAGGTTTGGTCTGGGGAATAAAACCTGTACCACAACGTATTTACACAGAATATCACCAACAACGTGAAAGCATAAAAATCCACACAACTAAAGTGCAAAGTCGGGAGTCTTCATGAAAATTGCAATTGTAGGCTCAGGTATTTCAGGAATGTATGCGGCATGGAAACTGTCTAAGCATCATCAAATTACTGTCTTTGAAAAAGAAAATTACTTTGGTGGGCATACTGATACGCATGATTTATGGATTGATCATCAGAAAGTTGCTGTTGATAGTGGCTTCATTGTGTTTAATGAATATAACTATCCACTATTTACTGAAATGCTGAATCAATTAGATGTTGAAGCCCAAAATAGTGATATGAGTTTTTCAGTCAATAATTTAGTGACTGGTCTGCAATACAACCCTTCAAAGAAATGGTCATTATTGACTCGACCACAGAATTTTATAAATCCAAATTTTCGAATCATGTTGTCTGATTTGATGCGTTTTTATCAAGAAAATAAAGACATTGATGTGGCTGCTTATGAACCACATTTGACCATTGAAGATTATTTGAATCGTAATGATTATTCTCAAGTTTTTAGAGAAGAACATCTTTATCCAATGTGTGGTGCGTTGTGGTCTAGTCCAGTTGAGCAGGTTGGAAAAATTCCTTATAAATTTGTGGTGAGTTTTTTTCAACATCATCGTATGTTGCAGTTAAAAGAACGTCCACAATGGCAAACTGTGAAAGGCGGTTCAGCAAGTTATATTCAAGCTATTCAAGCACAATGTCCATCCATCCAGTGGAAGCATGGTGCCGTTAAACAAGTCCTCAGAACAGAAGATTCGGTGACGATTGTTTCAGCGCAAGATACAGAGGAATTTGATTGGGTGATTTTTGCCAGTCATGCCGATGATACTTTGAAACTCATTCATCAGCCGAGTGCGGCAGAGCAAGAGATTCTCGGTTGCTTTGATTATCAAGATAATAAAATGGTGGTGCATTGCGATACTTCGATTATGCCGAAACGTAAATCGCAATGGGCAAGTTGGCATGTGCATGTCACTGCTTTAGATGCTACTAAGAAAAATAGTAATAACGATCAAATTCACTATGGTTTTACCTATTGGATGAATAATTTGCAAAATTTAGCGTGTAAGACACAGATTTTTGCAACGCTCAATCCTAATATGCCGATCTCAAGAGGAAAAGTGTACGTAGAACGCCATTATCGTCATCCAGTATTTGATAAAAAAGCGATAGCCGCACAATCAGAGTGGTCTGAAATTAATGGCAGAAATCGTAGCTCTTTTTGTGGTGCTTATTGGGGCTGGGGGTTTCATGAGGATGGAGCGAGAAGTGCTGAACGTGTTGTCGCACAAATCTTAGAGATGGTAGAGCAATTGGAGGTGGCATAATGCATCAACCTTCGCTTGCGATTGCAAAAGCGCATATTAGTCATCGCCGTTTTTTTCCTAAAGCACATGATTTTAAGTCATGTCTGAGCTATTTATATTTTGATCCTGATCAAGTTGAACAACATTTTAAAGAATCTAAACTAAGTTCAACCAAAGCTTGGAATGTTTTAATACTAAATGAGGATGATTTTTTAAAAGGCTACACGGGAAATATTCGGGAAAAAATCAAAAAAATAATTTTGCAGCAAAACGATACGATTTTATCGGCACAATCTTATATTCGAGTCTTGGCATTACCCAGAACCTTAGGTTTTCGCTTTAATTCCGTGGTTTTTTATTTCATTTTCAACACTCGTTATGAACCACAATTTATATTAAGTGAGATCACTAACACGCCGTGGAATGAAACAAAAGTGTATGTGCATGATTGTCGGCAGAAATGTATTGATCATCAGCAATATCAAGGTTTTCAGTTTGATTTTGAAAAGGCATTTCATGTCTCTCCATTTATGCCGATGGATATTCAATATAAGTGGAAATTTAATTTTTCAGATCAACAAAATGTGATTTATATGCAGCTTTATCAGTCCCAAAAGCTGATTTTTGATGCAACGATGCGCTATGAACTAGAGGACATCACAGTTCCTTCACAGCTAAATCGCTATGCTGTTCATCATGTCTTTGAACCTTTTAAGATGTTGGCTTCGATTTATGTACAAGCTTTTCATCTCTGGCGAAAAAAGGTTCCATTTTATCGTCACCCTAAAAAAGATAAGGACTTAGAACAAAATGATGAAAACGCTTATTTTCGGTGAACAAGATTCGTTGCCGTTTGTTTTAAAAAGTCTGATGAAGCTCCGTC
Organism: Acinetobacter sp. COS3; assembly: GCF_000475335.1. Lineage (NCBI taxonomy): Bacteria > Pseudomonadati > Pseudomonadota > Gammaproteobacteria > Moraxellales > Moraxellaceae > Acinetobacter > Acinetobacter sp. COS3. The sequence goes on along the minus strand of NZ_AXCD01000002.1, from coordinate 11,912 downwards.
ATGGCCAAATTCATTTTCGTGGAGAATGGAATGGTTCTGTCGGTGAGGTATCTGATTTAGAAGCAACGATAGACATTCATAATAAAGACCTAATCGAATTGATTTTTAAAAACGGTGTTCTTGGTGCGGCCGAAGGCTATATTCGAGGCTATTGGAGCAGTGAACAGTTGGTCGAGCTGATCCAAATTTTGGCGCGAAACCGTCATGTTTTAGACAAAATTAATCAGAATGTTATTTCTCAAGCCAGCCAAATGATTCTTAAAGCTTGGTATAAAACTAGAAAGAATTCATTAAAGGGTAGTCGTAAAAACATCGCGGAACACTATGACTTAAGTAATGATTTTTTTAAATTGTTTCTTGATTCTTCGATGATGTACTCCAGTGCAGTCTATAAAAATAAAGATATGACATTGGAACAAGCATCTGATTATAAAAAAGAACTTATTTGTCAGAAACTTCAATTAAAACCGATGGATCATTTGGTAGAAATTGGGAGTGGTTGGGGCGGTTTTGCAATTTATGCAGCTCAACATTATGGCTGTAAAGTGACGACGATTACTATTTCGCAAGCGCAATTTGATGAGGCGACTCAGCGTATTGCAGCGGCGGGATTAAGCCATCGCGTAGAAGTTCAGTTAAAAGATTACCGTTTATTAGACGGTCAGTTTGACAAGCTGGTTTCGATAGAAATGATCGAAGCAGTAGGCGAACAATACTTATCAACTTATTTCAATAAATGCCGATCATTGTTAAAACCAAATGGTCTGGGTTTGATTCAAGCCATCACTATCGAAGATGCTCGTTATAAGAAAGCACTTAATACGGTGGACTATATTAAGCGCTATATTTTCCCTGGTAGTTTTATTCCTTGTATTAGTGTGCTCACACAAGCTGCTTCTGAGCAGGGATTACGTTTAAAACATCTTGAAGATATTGGTTTGAGTTATGCAGAAACCATTCATCAATGGCGTGAGCGTTTTTTAGAAGCCAAATCACAGGTTTTAGCTTTAGGTTTTGATGAGAATTTCATTCGCATGTGGGATTTTTATCTTTGTTATTGCGAAGGTGGCTTCAAAGAAGGCGTGATCAGTGATGTACACCTGTTGTTTGAAGCAAGTCCTTATTAATTATAGATAAATTTTAAACATCAAGGAGGCAGTTATGATATGGCAATTGTTTTTACTTGATGTGGTGGTGATGTGCTTATGCTGGTTATGGGCAACAAAAAATCATCGTGCTGGTATTGTCGACGTGGCATGGAGTTTTTGTATTGCGCTCAATATTTTCATTACCGCTTTATGGGGTGAGTTAGCACCGATACAAATTAGATTATTTATTGGTGTTTTGAGCTCGATTTGGTTTTTGAGATTGAGCTGGCATCTATTGCGCCGTTATTTGGCTGAGGATGAGGAAGATCGTCGTTATGCCAACATGCGTAGAGCAATGGGAATATATCAGCATTTGGGCTTTTTTACTTTTTTCATGTTCCAAGCAGGTTTAGCTATTTTATTTAGCATTCCGATGTGGAGCTTATTGAATGTGCCTGAAGCTGCTTGGAGTGTTGAAACGAATGATTATGTGATTATCGCTGGCATGATCATGATGATTGCATTTGTTGGTGAAGTAATTGCAGATCAACAGCTATATCGATTTAAGCAAAATCCAAGCAATCATGGCAAAACCATGGATCAAGGCTTGTGGAGATATTCACGGCATCCAAATTATTTTTTTGAATGGATGCATTGGTTTGCTTATCCGATCTTAGGTCTAGCTGCTGGACTGTATAGCTTATGGATTTATCCGTTATTGATGTGGTTATTTTTGTACTACATCACAGGGATTCCATTCAGTGAACAACAAGCATTAAAAAATCGTGGAAAAAATTATTCCGATTATCAAAAACGCACTTCTATGTTTATTCCGTGGAAGCCCAAACAGTAGGTACGCTCATGGACTTTATTATTCATAAATCATTAAAACTTGTTGAAAGTGGTTTGGTGCCAGATCAAGCGATTCGTGCAGCCATACGCGCGTTGAGTAAAAAACGCCTGATTCAGGAAGGACGCTATGATCCTGAACAAGGTGCTCAGCGCTATATGGATGTGCTCAACATGCTGAAGCACAGTGAAATTGCCATCGAAACTGACAAAGCCAATGAACAGCACTATGAGCTGCCAACGGCTTTTTTTCAGGCTGTTTTAGGAAAGCGACTAAAATATAGTGCGTGCTTTTTTCCGCACGTCAAAACATCACTAGATGAGGCAGAAGAATTTGCACTCAGAATCTATAGTGATCGTGCTCAATTAACCGATGGTCAATCGATTCTAGAATTAGGTTGCGGCTGGGGTTCATTGACATTATGGATGGCTGAGCAATATCCCAACGCAAAAATATCCGCAGTTTCAAACTCAGCAACGCAACGTCAGCACATTTTGGCGGAAGCAGAAAAGCGTGGTTTGAATAATGTTGATGTGTTGACCTGTGACGTGAATGTACTGGAGTTACAGGAAAATTCTTTCGATCGGGTCGTTTCGGTTGAAATGTTTGAGCATGTCAGAAACTATCAACGGCTATTTGCCAAAATACAATCGTGGTTAAAGGCAGATGGTTTGTTATGGTGTCATATTTTTTGCCATCGTTTTTTACATTATCCATTTGAAATAAAAAGTGAATATGACTGGATGTCACGCTATTTCTTTACAGGCGGATTAATGCCAGCGACGTCAACCTTTTTGCATTTTCAGGAACACTTAGAACTTGAACGGCATTGGCAGTGGTCAGGCACACATTATGAAAAAACAGCAAATGCTTGGTTGGAAAATATGGATCGAAACAGTGAGCAATTAAAGCCATTGTTTGAACAAGTTTATGGCCAAGACGCTGAAGCATGGTGGCAACGTTGGCGTATTTTCTTTATGGCTTGTGCTGAATTGTTTGGTTTTGAACAAGGTCAGGAGTGGGTCGTCGGACACTTCCTGTTCAAAAAGAAAACAGTATAATTAAAATAGATTCTATTGAACGGTCAACCTATGTTGAAAAGCAAAAATAATGAGACAAGTACACATCCACTCACGGAGATGTTTAATCGTCATTATTGGCTGCAAATTGGGTTGATCGCACTTTCGATTATCATCGGTATTGCTTGTAGTGCATGGGTAATCAAAGGTTCGTTACTTAAAACTGCCCTTGAACAAGAGATGGAACATTATTGGATGCGAGTTGATCGTAATCCTAATGCAGATTTACCAGATACTAAAAATCTGTATGGTTATCGTTGGGAAACACAAACCCCGCCGCCAGCATTTAAAAATCAAGTATTACAGCAAGGCGTACATCGAATTTTTGTCGATGGTAAAGAGCGGATGACGGTTTACGGTGAGCGAAAAGGGCAACATGTGCTGCTGGTGTTCGGCGAAAGTAATGTCAATAAAATCGTCTGGATGTTTGGTCTTGCACCACTCATGTTTAGTTTGATTGTTCTGTACAGTTTTTTATGGTGGTCGAATCGCAGAGCGCGTCGCTATTTTTCTCCAATCACGCGTTTGGCAAATGCTTTAGAACATATTGATTGGGCACATCAAAATAAAGAAGCCTCGCCATTTTTAGGTATAAATACCAATGGCAATATGGAGGCTGAGTATCTAAAACAGGCTTTAGAAAAATATCATCAAGTGCTGAGCGAGTTTATTAATCGTGAAAGAGAATTTACAGGTGACGTGAGCCATGAGTTACGCACACCTTTAACCATTCTCAAAGGTAATGTGCAGCTTTGTCAGGCACGATATGGCCATGATAAATCATTGAATCGCATTTCAAATACCATTGAAGATATGCAGCTTTTGGTTGATACCTTATTAGCAATCGCTAGAAATACCACCAATACGTTGACTGCTGAACAGATGCTACTGTCGAGCATTATTCAAGATTTAGTGAATGATTTAGAACCCGTGAGTCAAACCAAAGGAATGGAAATCAAGGTGCAATATGATCCACATGAGTTTCCGCGATTGATTCATCCTTCGATGACTAAAATGGTTTTAAGTAATATCCTACGAAATGCACTGAATTATTCTCAAGGTACAGATATTCATATCATTCAACGCAAGAATAGTATTGTTATCGCAGACAATGGGATTGGCATTACTATGCCGAATGATTCTAAAGTTCAGGAATTGAGCACTTCTCAATTACAACTGACGGCAAAAGGTCATGGAATAGGATTACAACTGGTACAAAAACTCTGTAATCAGTTAGGGTGGAGAGTTGAATTGTTTGATCGACAATATTATTTAAATACACATCCACATCTAAGACTCGAAAATACCACTGGTCTTATCGTGGTTGTGTATCTGAATTAATGAGCTTCAGTATCGAAAGCAACCTTAAGCCCGACACCTGAAATGGTGTGAATTAATTTTTCTTCAAATGGCTTATCGACCATTTTTCTTAAATTATAAATATGACTGCGTAACGCATCACTTTCAGGTTCTTCATCACCCCAAAGTTCGATAATAATTTCTTGTTTTGTAATTACTTTTGGCGAGTTTCTCATCAAAATTTTAAGTAATTTGAATTGAATACGCGGTAATTCTATAGTTTGACCAGCACGGGTTACAGTTTGAGTTGAACTGTCTAGAATAAGATCATGAATTTGGATTTTACTGGATGATACTTCGCCCAATGAACGTTTGATCAAAGCTTTAACACGCATTACAAGTTCATTAAAATCAAAAGGTTTGACTAAATAATCATCTGTGCCAGCACTAAAGCCCTTTAATTTGTCATCCAAGGTATCTCGTGCCGTGAGCATTAAAATAGGAATGTCTTTACCTTGATCCGTTCTAAGCCATTCGCATAAATCATATCCAGAACCATCAGGTAGATTAATATCAAGTAATAGGAGATGGTAGGGCTGAGTTTTTAGAAAATTACGTGCTGCATCTAAATTACGTGCATGATCAATGACGAAACCATGTTCCTCTAAAAATTCGCAAACCGTCGCGGCAAGTTCGTAATGGTCTTCGACCATAAGAATAAATTGATTGCTCATAATCGTTTGATCAAGTTATTGATTTAGTAGTTGTTGCTTTAATTTAGCATTAAATGGAGAACTACCAAACCATATTTTAAAGTATTGATTGGCTTGTTGATCGGTAATTGAACCTAATGGTTTTTGGTTGAGAGAAAGACTTAATGTTTTATTGAGCTGATTATAATTTAATGAATATAAATCACCTTTTTTTACAGGCTTATATAATTCAGTAATTTGATTTAGAGCGGAATTATTAGAAAAATTGGCCACATTCTTTTTCAGGAAATGTGTTGCAGCCCGTTTAAATGCCCATTCTGGAATATTCTGAGTATAAGCGAAATCTAGGCGAATATTTTGATTTTCCCAATTTTGATGGCAGTTCTCTGCATAATAACTGACTGAACCCACATTTTTACTCGTTACTAAAAGGGGAGCTGTTTTGCAGATTTGAATATTTGCGTGTGCAAATTTAATCGGTATGAGAACAAATAAAATACTTAACCTAGTCATTATCAAAATTAAATGAGTATTCATTCACCACCTCAATATTTTCTGCCTATTTGGTTATAGCAGTTTTAACCTTCAGATTTAATAGGTATAGAAATTTAAATTACGTTCTAGTTTTTGAATTTCATGACGTGCATAGCCTAAATTCGTATGCTCACGATCTAAAACCGCATATAAAAACAGGCCATGGTTGGTTTCTAGCGGTGTAATGATGTGATACTGATTATCAGTACTCATCAAAACACTTTCTAGAAAATCATCTGGATCAATTTCATTCATTAATTGCTTTTGGTAATTAAATAAATTTGCGCCTTCAGCAGCGGCAAGATCAATATTAAAGAACTCATCACCAATCGTTTCTAAAATAGAACCATCGAAGGTATCGACCAAAGCTAAAACAATTAAACCTTCAATTTTATTTAATCGTTTTAATAATGAATGATTGTCCATAATTTATTCTGCACTTTTTTGTGGCTGAATTTTATACTATTTCTTGAACGGTAAGGTCAAAGAATAGCCACTTCCGACATATGGCAGTGAGCGGTATAAACCGTTTGCAGGATCCCAAAAATCTTGTTGAAAGATAATTAGTTTTTGCTCATTAATTTTGATTTGGCTAATACCATACGAAGACATGGTTTTTGTCCGACCAAACATTTTAAAGTCATAGACCATGTGCCAATGGATATATGCAGAGTCTTGTTTATGAGTCGCACTTATTAATGTCACTGAAACATTGCTGACGTGTTCATTCATACCTTCAAAATGTTTAATGAGATCCTGTTTATTTGAGAATTGGGAAAGTGTGTCATTGATAAATAATTGATCGGCATAAAGTTGACTGGCATTTTTGACAAAATTTTCAGTTCCCATCGTATTGAAAGCTGCAACAAAGTTTTGACCAATTTTTTGAGCTTGTTGATCATCTAACATGATTCCCGTAATTTCTTTTTTAGCTTTTTCATAATCAGCGGTGTAACTCGGTACACTTTTACAAGCAGCCAAAGAAAGTAAGGTCAGTGTCGAGACTGCGAGCGTTCTGAGCAATTTCATGTTGATGATCTCATTCCATTTTAGATTTATCTTAAAAGTTGGAATGTGAATGTGATGTGAACTGCTTTTTTGAGATACATACAAAAAATAAAGCCACTAAATTGTGGCTTTATTTCGATCGACAGGAAAAGCTTATTTTTTGCCTTTCTTAGTTTTTAGGTATTCTTGGTAGGATTCTTCAGCAAAGCGTCTTAAAGAATCACCAATCGCTGCATATTGGTATTCATTCAAGTTTGCTAAAGATGCGCGAGCAGAAGGGTGCAGAACGCCGAAACCTGATCCAGGAAGTAAAACCACACCTGTTTCATCAGCTACACGGAATAATAGCTCGGTCGGATTTTTATTTTTCATGACCCAATCGGCAAACTCATCACCATATAACGTGCGAGACGTATTTTCCAGATTTACTAAAGTATAGTAATCAACGGCATTTGGATCTTGAGGAACTTCTACGCCAAGTTGTCGATATAGTGCAGCATCACGTTCACGTACAACAGATTTAACAGCTTTCTTATAATTTTGACGTGAATCCATCATATTGAATAATGCAAATAGCACCATTTGGACTTGTTGCGGTGTCGATAAGCCTGCCGTGTGGTTCAATGCCACATTTCGGCTATCTGCGACCAAACGATCAATAAACTTAATACTTGAAGGATCTGTTGTGAGTGAAGAATAACGCTCTTCCAACTCTTTTTTATCTTTCTTCGATAATGCTGCAAGCTTCTTATCAAGAATATTATTGTTGGTGAGCGCGATCACACCTAAACGCCAGCCTGTAGCACCGAAATATTTTGAGAACGAATAAACAAGGATGGTATTGTCAGGACAGATTGCAAATAAAGATTTGAAGTTATCTGCAAAAGTACCATAAACATCATCTGTTAAAATCAACAAATCGGGGCGCTTTTTAACGATATCAGCCAAGATTGCTAGCCCTTCATCACTCATTTTTACTGAAGGAGGGTTACTTGGGTTCACCAAGAAGAATGCTTTAATTGAAGGATCTTCTAATTTTCTCAGTTCTGACTCTGGATATTGCCAGCCGAGCTTAGGATCAGCTTCAATAAATACTTCTTCAAGTTGATAGTCGTTGAGCTTTGGAATTTCTAAATATGGCGTAAAAATCGGTGTTCCGATTGCAATACGATCGCCATTTGAAATGATTTTATTTTCTTTCAATGAGTTGAAAATATAGGCCATCGCTGCTGTTCCACCTTCAACAGCAAACAAGTCAAGGTTTTGCTTGGCCATACCTTGTACGCCCATTTCACGCAGAACATACTCTTTAATAATCGTTTCACTGATACGTAGCATTCGGTCTGGAACTGGATAGTTACAACCTAAAATTCCTTCAACCATTTCAAGTAAGAAAGCATCAGGATCTAAACCAAGTTGATCCCGAACATAAGAAACAGCTTTTCCTAAGAAAATAACACCTTGTTTATCTTGATTCTGCATCACAAAGTTATCAAAGCGTGATTGCAAACCTACAGGTCGTGGATATCCACCAAGACCTTCTGGCATATAAGAAAAAGAGAACTCTGATTCTGTGGTTGAAAATAAACCAAGTTGGAAAAAAGCTCGACGGGGGATCGTTGCTAAGAAATTTGGATTTCCTCGACCTGCATTGAGCATAAGGCGATCGGTTCTACTTTGTGCTAACTCAATGAGATTATCTTTTAGCTCGAATGGACTCAGTTTTGAATATTTTGTGTAATCAACGTTCCCCATGGGAAGTCTCCTTAATTATACTGAAGCGATTAAAATGTTTATAACTGTTAGTTTTTAGGCTAAGCCCACAATTAATGGACCTAACAAAGTAAGAAATACATTTGCAAGGGCATAGGTGATCGCGAAAGGAACAGTTGGAATAGAGTTACCAGCTTTATCTAAGACGCCACCAAATGCAGGATTGGCACTTCTTGAACCAGATAGCGCACCCGCCATAACCGCGACATTGTCATAGCGCAAAACATAACGAGCAAAAAGCATAGAGAGGATAAGCGGAACGAGTGTAACAACGACTCCGATCATGAAAAGCGATAAGCCACTTTCTTTGATTGTTTGGATGGCTTGTAAGCCCGATTGCAGACCAACAGCCGCGACGAAGCCTGCTAGCCCGAGATCTTTTAACAGTTGTGAAGCTGCTAATGGCATATTGCCATGTACTTGATTTCGACTACGTAACCATCCAAATAAAAGACCAGATAGTAATGCACCACCACCTGCACCGAGCGTGAGGGGAACACCACCAATTCGAACAACAAATAAGCCAACAATGAGACCGACCACTAAGCCAGCACCATGAAAAATCCAATCGGTTTTTAAGCTTTCAGGCAGTGCTTTACCTGCCTCTTTGACTAAACGATCTAAATCACTTTTTGTGCCGTAAACGGTGATCAAATCACCTTGTTTCAAAATGGTATCGTCACTCAATGTTTGAGATTCATCATTACGTTTGATTGCAAGTACATAGATGCCATGTTTCAAATAATCGGGTGTATTGGCTTTAATATCTCCCAATGTTCGATTTATGTATTTTGAATTTCTTAAAATCACATCTGAGGTATCCATAATCATCTCCATACCTTGAGATGATTGAAGTTCAGTACCAATATGCTCCGAGATTGAAACGACACTTGCACGACGACCAACAATTAAAATGACATCATCGGTTTGTAAGGTCACTTCAGGCGCAACATCAATAAACTGATCTTTCCGCTTAAGTTGTTCGACTGTGATACTCGGTTGTATTTTTTCAAGTTCAGCGATTGCAATACCATTGGCTTGCTTTACTTTGTAAATACGACCAACGATTTCAGGCATAGCTAATTCTTGACCTGGAGCAAGCTCGAAAGCACCTTTTAAACGTTCTGACTGCGCTTTTAATGCATCATCATGAATTTCTCGCCCCATAAATTTAGGTAAGATATTCACACAGATGATGATGGCGCCAAGTGAACCAAAGATGTAAGTCACTGCGTAACCGATCGCTACATTTGCCTGTAGTTTTTGGATTTCAGCAAGAGGGAGGTCTAGACGAGAAATCGCATCACCCGCTGTACCAATGATAGCTGACTGAGTCATCCCTCCAGCGGCCAGACCTGCCGCTAAGCCTTTATCTAAGTTAAAGATTTTAGCCATCACAAGTACGGTAATAAGCCCACAAACTGCCATGAATACCGCGAGTAGAATTTCTTTAATGGATTGAGGGCCTAGCGATTTGAAAAATTGTGGGCCACTTTCAAAACCAACTGCATAAATAAACAGTGCAAACAAAATTGCTTTAACACCATTATCAACAGGTACACCAATTAGACTCAGTACCACTGCAACTAGGAGTGAACCAGCAACACCGCCGAACTGAAATTTTCCAAATTGAAACTGACCAATCCAGAAGCCAATCGCTAGAGATAGGAATAGTAATATTTCGGGGCTATGTTTCAATTCACTCTGTAACCATTCAATCATTTTTATATCTCTCTTTTATTGTTTGGTATAACTTTGAGTATGAAATTTATTTATTTTTCATGTGCATTTTAAAATACTATGCATCAATAATAAGAGCAAATATATTGATTTTATTGAGTAAATTACTTGGATTAATATAATGTAATGATTTAAATAAAATTATTATCATTGCATTTGATTTGTATCATTTAGAAATAAGTTTTTTAACGAAAAGTAAAATAAACTTACTCAATGAAACAATTATTTGGAAACTTAAAAGACGTGGCTAACATCTAAAATAAATTTGGTTTAAAAGCGACTAAAACATAAATGTCTATAAGTACGAGCAGAGAAAAAATATCTATTTTGAAATAACTCTATCTAAACAACCTGTCTTAAATCACGTGCTGTTTCTAGTAATAATGGCAAAATATGAGTGATGAGATAATCTTTTGTTGTACGCATGGTAGGTGAAACAATATTTAGGGCAGCAACGACATCGGCATTTGCATCATAAATCGGTACTGCAACAGCATGTACGCCCAATTCATGTTCTTCACATGAATAACACCAATCCTGTTCTTTAATTTCATGTAATAACTTTAAAAAAATTTCACTCTCAGTATGCGTATATTTGGTTAAACGTTTAAGTGGATATTTTTCTAACCATTGTTTTTGTGCTTCGTCATCTAGATGGGCAAGCAGAATTTTTCCAGCAGAAGTCGCATGGGCAGGTAAGCGATTACCTAAGTGCAATCCATATGGATTTACTCTGTCTGTTTGTTGGTGTGCTGCACTTCGCGCTATCGTAATTGCTTCATAACCATCTAAAACCATAACTGAATAGATGAGTGAGGTTTGATTAGTAAGTAGATTTAATAAAGGCTGGCAAATTTTTGGTAGTGGAGAGCCATCTAAATAAGCACCTGAAAATTTTAGAATTTTAGGGGTTAAATAATAATAATGGCCATCAAAATCCAAATAACCTAAATATTCCAAGGTCAGTAAATGCCGTCTTGCAGCCGCACGTGTCATGCCTGTTTTTTCAGCGGCAGTGCTCATGTTTAAGCGATGTCGTTCAGGTCCAAAACATTCCAAAATCGCCAAGCCTTTTGAGATTCCTGCAATAAAGTCTTCATGACGAATCGTTTTTTTATTTTCAGAATGATGAATCAATTTTGGCTCTTTATTCTGATCATTTTCCATAATGTGCTCTTTCATTCAAAAATCATTTTCTAAAATTGATTCTAATCCAAACACGACTGTTTCACTTGGATAATGTTCGATCATCGAACATAAAAAATAATAATCGAACAAAATGAACTTTGTGCTGTAGAACTCTAACGAAAACTTATCAAGAATAAATATTAGAAATCCGAACAAAATACTCAGTTTAATTTCATCGGGTTTCAGGATGAAAAATTGAGTAATTCATAGTACAGGAAGTAGTCAGATGATTGATAAGAGTAACACCTCATTGACCGAGGTTCTATCCCAAATCCAAGATGGCTCAACCATCATGATAGGAGGTTTTGGAACAGCAGGACAACCCGCTGAACTTATCGATGGTCTGATTGAACTGGGCGTGAAAGAGCTTGTGATTGTCAATAACAATGCAGGCAATGGCGATTATGGTTTGGCAAAACTGCTAAAAACAGGTGCTGTTCGTAAAATCATTTGTTCTTTCCCACGTCAGTCTGATTCATGGGTATTTGATGAACTGTACCATGCAGGCAAGATTGAATTAGAGCTTGTCCCGCAAGGCAATCTCGCTTGCCGTATCCAAGCTGCTGGTATGGGTTTAGGTGCGGTATTTACCCCTACTGGTTTTGGTACGTTATTGGCGGAAGGCAAAGAAACCCGTCAT
>NZ_AXCD01000001.1:0-206464 GCF_000475335.1 Acinetobacter sp. COS3 | reverse complement strand
TACTAAGAATGCATCAGACATTAGTACCTTGAATACGACTGTAGCGAACCAAGGTAATGAAATCACAACACTTAAAGGTGGTTTCAACTTACAAACCAATGGTACGAATGCAGGTGCAATTAAAGCAGGTGATACTGTTGACATCGGTGTAGCTGATCCAACAGATAGCAACTTAACAGCAACTAAGACAGGTAATAATGTTGCATTTGCTTTAAGTAAAGACCTGACTTTGGATAGCGTAACAACTGGTCAATTAGCAGTTGGAAACGTTGCAATCGATAGTACGACAAATACGATCAAAGGCTTAAGTAATAAAGACTTAACGGCTGCTGATTTTGCGACACAAGGCCGTGCAGCGACTGAAGAGCAATTACAACAAGTGATCAGCAACAACATTACAGAGGTTGTTGATGGTAATGGTAATAAAGTCAACATTATTGATCAGGTTGTAAATACTCAACCAGACAATAAAAATCAGGACTCATTGTTCCTTACTTATGATAAGCAAGGTCAAGAAACGACTGATCGTTTGACGATTGCTCAGACTGTTCAGAAGATGAATACAGAAGGTGTGAAATTCTTCCATACCAATGCAGACACTTCTAAAGGTGATTTAGGTACGACAAATGACTCAAGTGCAGGTGGATTGAACTCAACTGCAATTGGTGTCAACGCGATCGTTGAAGCGGGTGCAGATAGTTCTGTTGCACTAGGTCACAACACGAAAGTTGCTGGCGCTCAGTCAATTGCGATTGGTAACGGTGCAGAAGCATTAGGTACTCAATCTATCAGCATCGGTACTGGTAACAAAGTGAATGGGGATCATTCAGGAGCAATTGGTGACCCAACGATTGTTGATGGCAGCAACAGTTACTCTGTGGGTAACAACAACCAAGTATTGACAGACGATACCTTTGTACTTGGAAACAATGTAACTCAAACAGTTGCTGGTTCAGTTGTTTTAGGTACGGGTTCGGCAGCGACTACAGGTGCTGGTGTTGCAGGTTATGCATTGTCAGCAGCAACTACAGCTGACAAAACTGCAATTAGCAACACTACATCTACAACTGGTGCAGTCGCAGTTGGTGATGCTGCAAATGGTATCTACCGTCAAATTACTGGCGTTGCGGCTGGTACAGCCGATGCAGATGCAGTTAACGTTGCTCAATTGAAAGCTGTCGGTAATCAAGTGGTTGAAACACAAACTGCACTTGTAGACAGCCTTGGTGGTAATGCGAAGGTAAATGCTGATGGTACGATCACAGGCCCAACTTATAATGTGGCTCAAGGTACTCAAACTAACGTTGGTGATGCATTAACAGCACTTGATCAAGCAATTGGCAATGCTGCAACCACGTCTAAAACAACAGTGTCAAATGGTGAAAACATTGTTGTGAATAAGACGAAAAATGCAGATGGTTCAGATAACTATGAAGTTTCAACTGCTAAGGACTTAACAGTTGATTCTATTGCAGCAGGTGATACTGTTCTGAACAATTCAGGCATTAACATTGGTAATAATGCTGTTGTATTAAACAACACTGGTTTAGTGATTGCAGGCGGTCCGAGTGTAACAACACAAGGAATCAATGCAGGTAATAAACAAATTACCAATGTTGCAGCAGGTACGAGTGCTACAGATGCTGTGAATAAAGGTCAATTAGACACAGCGATTAGCAATGTAAATAACAATGTTAATGAGCTTGCGAATAATGCGGTTAAATACGATGACGCAAATAAAGACAAAATCACATTAGGTGGTGCTAATGGCACAACCATCAGTAATGTAAAAGATGGTGAAGTTGCTCAAGGCTCTAAAGATGCTGTGAATGGCGGTCAGTTGTGGAATGTTCAACAACAAGTGAACCAAAACACAAGTGATATTTCTAACATCCAAACCAATATCGACAATATCAACAGTGGTAAATCTGGTCTTGTTCAACAACAAACACCAAATGGTGAAATCACAGTTGGTAAAGATACTGGTGGTACTACAGTAAATGTTGCAGGTAAAGATGGTGATCGTGTTGTAACTGGCGTTAAAGATGGTGCAATCAAAGCAGATTCTAAAGATGCGGTAAATGGTTCACAGTTGAATACAACGAACCAAAAAATTGCTGAGTATCTTGGTGGTGGAGCTGGGTATGACAATATTACGCAAAGCTTTACTAATCCTACATATAACGTAGGTGGTAAAGATTACAACAATGTTGGTGGTGCAGTAGATGCTTTAAATAAAGCAGATCAAGCATTGAATACCAAAATTGACAATGTAAGTAATCGTCTAGAGCAAGCTTTCTACTCAACAAACCAACGTATTGATGATGTAGAAAAACGTGCGAATGCGGGTATTGCGGCGGCAATGGCTTTAGAGGCAGCACCATTCGTACCAGGTAAATATACGTATGCAGCAGGTGCTTCTTATCATGGTGGTGAAAATGCAGTGGGTGTGACCTTACGTAAAACTGCTGACAATGGACGTTGGTCTATTACTGGTGGTGTTGCTGCGGCATCACAAGGTGATCCAAGTGTACGTATTGGTATCAGCGGTGTAATCGACTAATTCATTGTCGAGGAGAGTCATCTGACTCTCCTAGCTTCCAACAGATTAAGAGAGTAAAAAATGAAAAATATGATAAAAGCATTAGTATTTGGGATGGTTTCTACGATAGCAATCACTGCAATTGCAGATGATGAAGTGGTTGTTCAGCAAGAGGAAATTAAATTTCCTACGGTTGAAAAAAGTTACCTAAAACAAGTACAGCGTTATGAATATGACAATGTTGCACGCTTAGATACAGGTTTAACTAAAGACCAAATTCGATATATTTTGGGCAATCCTCAATTTAGCGAAGGGGTATTTTTTGTAAAAACGTGGAACTATGTGTTAGATATTCGCCAGCCAAATAGCCAAGATTATTTACGTTGCCAGTTACGCGTAGACTTTGATAAAAAAAATCTATCTGAGCGCTTATCCTGGAAAGGAGAGGCTTGTGAAGGTTTAATGGCTTGGGGTGCAAACAATCAAGTACCAAATGATGCAAATTTAACTGGAGCAAGATCAGGAAGCGTGTTCTTTGCATTTGATCGCTCAAATGTAAATGCAATCGAACAAGGTTCAAGTTCTGTGGCGGCAATTGCCGAGCGAATTAAGCAAAGTAATTCAACAGGTCCGATTACAGTTGCAGGTTTTGCTGATCCATTGGGTAAATTTTCATATAACCATCAACTTTCAGCACAGCGAGCGAATACAGTAGCGAAGCTTTTGGTAAATGAAGGTATTGATGTAAATCGTATTCAAATCCAAGCCAATAGCCAAACTGATTTATACCAACAATGTGCTGGTAACAAAACTAATAACCGTCTTGTTGGTTGTTTAGCTCCAAATCGACGTGTGAATGTCAGTTGGTAATTTACTTGTCTTGAAAAGGCTACCGTGAGGTAGCCTTTTTTATATCTAAATCTCATGGGGTTTTCTTTTGAGAACAATATTTTAAATTTAATTGCATTTTGTCGGCTAATTTTAAAAATATGTGAACTGTTAGACAATAATGATGTTTGTGATTAAAAAATAAACTAAAATCCGCATTTATGAAATAGCATGTTTCGATGTCAATTTCATGTATTTCAATAATTAAAGAAAGTATCTCATCAGTAGAGTGAATGAATCATTTCTCTCGACTCCAAAAGCTGATCAACGATGCTTCATTTTTATAGAAGCTTTCAAGGGGAAAGATATGTTGGACTCAAAAAACTTAGTTGTATTGGATCAAATGCTTGTCTTAACTAAAGAGGGTAAAAACGATTTGGTTTATGAAAATAATACTTTGCTCAAAGTAAAGATGTTTTCAAATCATCATATTGTTGTAGAGGATGATCAGCAGACGAGCTTTCTTTTAAAACGCCAAGATGAAAATATCATTTGGTCTTTTATTTAAATATATATCATATATCAAGAGCACCTTAATTCAAAAAAATTAGGTGCTCGTACTTGCTTGCTGCTTTAAATCCATCAGAATCGGGCAACATTCATTTTCAGTGGTTTTACACTCATCTAACCATGTTGAAAGACGTAGTTTGAGTCCTTGTAACTCTTGAATACGTTCATCAATTTTATTTAATCGCTGTTCGATGACATGACGTACTTCTACTCGATCTTCTAAATTTAAGGTTAATAACTCCTTAATTTCATTCAGTTGCAATCCAGCATCTTTGGCTTTTTGAATAAAGCTTAATGTTTCCAAATCTTGTTGATGATAATAACGATAACTTTGGGTGCTTTCAGGAATCCGCATTAAGCCAATCCGCTGATAATAACGAATGGTTTCAACATTGATATTGCAGGATTTTGCCAATTTCCCAATAGTAATATTCATTTTTTGTGCCTCATCGATTGCCAAAATAATGCTTGACTCTGTACCTAGGTACAGACTTTATGCTAAACCTATCCAAAAAGAAAAGATAGGTGTTGTCGTGGAACATCAAAAAACGTCATCATGCTGCTCTGGTAATAAAACAGCGATTGTGTATGAATATATTGATCCAGTATGTGGTATGCAAGTTGCTGAAACATCATCGTATTATTTTGACTACCAAGATATTCGATATCTATTTTGCTCAGCAAGTTGTCAACAGAAATTTAGTGCGCAGCCAGATGCTTATTTAAAAGCAAATCAAACTGACAAAACGTCATCTTCTTGCTGTGCTGAGGAAAAGCCGCAGAAACAATCAAGTTGCTGCGGAACGTCAAAAGAACAGCCTGTTGTTGCATCTGTGGAAAAATCTTCTTGTTGTGAACCAAAGCCAACTGAGGAAAAGAAAAGTTCATGTTGTGGAGGTGAAAAAAAGTCACAAATAGCGCAACCTGAAGGAAAAAAATCTAGTTGTTGTGGTGGCGGGCATACACATCAAGTTGCTGATGGAGATACAGAGATTGATCCTGTTTGTGGGATGTCAGTTAAAACCACGACTGATCTAAAAACAACGTATCAGGATAAAACTTATTATTTCTGTAATCCATCTTGTTTGGATAAATTCAACAATGATCCTGAGTTTTATCTTATTCCACCTGATCAGCGTCCTGTACCTGAAGGTGCAATGGATATGGATTATACCTGTCCAATGGACCCTGAAATTGTGCAGAAGGGACCTGGTACGTGCCCAATTTGTGGTATGGCGCTTGAGCCAATGCAACCTACTTTAGATGATGGGCCGAATCCTGAATTAGTTGATTTTAGTAAGCGCTTTTGGACGACATTGCCACTGAGTTTGTTGGTGATGATCTTGGCAATGGGTTCGCATATTCATGCTTTTATTTCTCCGCATATTCAACCGTGGATCGAATTGATTTTAAGTTTGCCTGTAGTGTTATGGGCAGGTTATCCAATTTTACAGCGCTGCTGGGTGTCTTATAAAACTGGACATCTCAATATGTGGAGTTTGATTGGTGTCGGTGTACTCGCTGCATTTATTTATAGTGTGGTTGCAACGATTTTCCCATCACTCATTCCAGTTGAAGCTAAAACTGGACATGGTGTCGCTGTTTATTATGAAGCAGCCTGTATGATCGTTTCATTGAGTTTACTCGGGCAAATTCTAGAGCTTAAAGCGCGTTCACAAACTGCAAACTCGTTAAAAGCATTGTTACGCTTACAACCAGCCAAAGCCAAACTTGTTCAAAATGATCAAGTCAAAGAAGTCGATATTGCCATGATTAAACAAGGCGATATTTTACAGATTTCTTCTGGGGAGCAGATTCCATTGGATGGTCTTGTGGTTGATGGCAAAACCTATGTTGATGAATCGATGATGACAGGTGAACCTGTTCCAGTAAAAAAGGAAAAGGACGATCAAGTGATTGGCGGTACGATTAATCAACAAGGTTCGATTCGTATTAAAACTACGGCAGTTGGAACCAATACAACGCTCGCCAAAATGATTCAGACGGTAGCTGATGCACAACGCTCCAAAGCGCCTTTACAGCGTATTGCCGATGTTGTGGCGAAGTATTTTGTGATCGCTGTATTAAGTATTAGTGTGCTGACTTTTATCGCTTGGATGGTTTTTGGTAAAGCCCAATTTGATTTGGCATTGATGTGTGCTGTTGCTGTACTGATTATTGCCTGTCCGTGTGCTTTGGGCTTGGCAACACCAATGTCTGTGATGGCGACAACGGGGCGTGCCGCACAGAAAGGGGTACTATTTAAAGATGCAGAAGCAATTGAATCTTTGAGCAAGGTGAATACCTTAATCATTGATAAAACAGGAACATTGACTGAGGGCAAGCCAAGTTTAAAAGAGATTCAACCGTTATCAAATGTGTATAGCCAAAGTCAGATTGAGTTGTGGATTGCATCAATCGAACAATATTCGACTCATCCAATTGCCCAGACGCTCACCAAACTTGTTGATTCAGATCAATTGTTGAATGTTTCTGATTTTGAAGATGTTACGGGCTTTGGTGTAAAAGGCACGATAGAAGGTAAGGCACTCTATATAGGTAGCCAAAAATTAGTTGAACAGCTCGGTTTAACGTTTAGTAGCGAAAAGTTGATGCAAGAGCTAGACCAAAAACGATCTCAAGGTGATGTGATTAGTTTCCTAATGTCTGAACAAGAATTGATTGCTTATGTTTCGATTCATGATGCGATTAAGGAAAATGCCAAAGCCGTGATTGATCAACTTCATGCAGATGGGATCGACCTGATCATGGCGACAGGTGACCATGAAAAAAATGCACAGATGGTTGCAGCTGCACTGGGTATTCAACAGGTATTTGGCAATTGTGATCCGAAGCAGAAGCTTGAAATTGTGAAGCAAGCACAGTCACAAGGTAAAGTGGTTGCAATGGCTGGAGATGGTATCAATGATGCACCCGCACTTGCTCAAGCCAATGTCGGCATTGCAATGGGCACAGGAACAGATATTGCCAAACAAACTGCACAAGTGACGTTGGTGAAAGGCGACATACAAGGCGTAGCGCACGCTTTACATATGGCAAAACTTGGTGTGAAAAACATGAAGCAGAACCTTGCGTTCTCATTTGTTTATAATGGATTAGGTGTGCCAGTTGCCGCAGGTTTGTTCTATCCACTCACTGGTTTATTACTTACGCCAATGTTCGCAGCTGTTGCAATGTCATTAAGTTCGCTATCTGTGGTAGTTAATGCGTTGCGATTGAATAAATCATAATCCTTTTTGTTTTAGCTCTATTCTCATAAATTGAGAGTAGAGCCACGTTTATTTTTGACTCAATTGACATCATCAAAATGAAACCAGTCAATTCTATTTTTATGCTTTATCCTTAACGTGAATAAAAACTATTGGGAAATAGCTAAGGATGGAATGGCAAATGAAAAATAATAAATTTACAAGGTTGATTAAACCTTTAGTGACTTCTTGTGTGATTGCATCAAGTTTAATTGTTATGAATGTTGGTCATGCAGCACCCGCAGAGAAATTAGACCTAACCCTTTCTACCTATTCGCAGAATAAAATAAAAAAATTACTTAATGATCCGAAGGTTTGGGATCAAATTCCCAAGCAAGTGACATTATGTGTGTATTCCCCAAGTGGCGAACATGGTGAGGCATTTGAGCAGGCGACTAGCTATTTAACAGAGATTCCTCGTATTGTGCGAATTGCAAAGCAGTATGGCGTGAATATGAATGTGACACGTCCATCTAATCTTCAAATGAATTTGAGTTTTGATTATCCGAAACTCAAAAAAACAGCGTCTACTTTGGTGACTTTAAAAGTTTATACCAATGAAAGTGTGTTAACTGAAGACTTCCGTAGCAAACGTTGTGATGGCGCAGGTATCAGTAATTTAAGAGCGAAACAGTTTAATAAGTTTGTTGGCAGTATCGATGCAATTGGTGCGGTGCAAACCTATAAACAATTAACTGCTGTGATTCAAACTTTAGCCAACCCAAAGTTTGATGAAAAAATGGTTAATAAGGATTTTGAGGTTGTCGGTGTAGTGCCATTAGGTGGTGCGTATATTATGGTGGGAGATCGTAATATCAATACACTGGCAAAGGCAGCAGGCAAGAAGATTGCGGTTTTACAATTCGATGAAACTCAAAAGAAACTGGTTCAAAATGTTGGTGCGCAGCCTGTTGCAGTCGACTTATTAACAGTCGGGCCAAAATTCAATAATAAAGAAGTTGATATTATGGCCGCGCCAGCAATCCTGTTTGAACCGATGGAACTGCATCGAGGTATGACTGACAAATCAGGTAAAGTTGTTGGTGGAATTATTAAGTTTCCAGTCATTCAGGTCACTGGAACCTTAATTATGCATCGTAATAAGTTTCCTGCTGGGATGGGATCAATCGCCCGTGAAATCATTTCAAAACAATTAACACCAGCATTTAACTTTGTGGATAAGCTTGAAGGTCGCATCCCTGATAAATATTGGATGACCTTAAATGAAAGCGATAAGCCGGGTTATGTGCGCTTAATGCGCGAGGCACGCATTCAAATGACCAAAGAAGGTTATTATGATCCAGATATGATGAAGCTACTTAAACAGATTCGTTGTTCGCAAGATCCTACGAATTATGAGTGTGCTTTAAAAGATGAGTGATTAATATAAATGCTTATAAAGATGGAATGATTGTTTAGAAAAATAATCATTCTGTCTTTTTATCTTAATTAAAATTTATTTAAAAAACTAATAAAATTATAGCGAATTAATATGACAACTTTAGCTAGATAGCTTTGCTAATGTTATATTTAGCGGTAGAAAATGAATAAGATATCTTTTTAACTTAATAATAAGTATTAATTTAAAAAGGAAGTAATTTTAAGTTATTCGTTTTATTTTAAATATTATAGAAAATAAATTGCTCCAGAGATGCCGCTGCATGGTCGTTACCCTGAACCCGATGAGTTCAAGGTGGAGGTGACGCATATTTAACGGGTTTCCTACTCAAGGTAGGCATACACTCAAAATATACAGAACACATCCATAAATTTAAGTATCGGCAGGGGACTAGACGTACTGGCGAACACCCTAGAGACAGTTTTAGTATAACTGATCTTTACACGATGGCAATGTTTGCAGGCCACATATCTGTAAAGATACTTACTAATTGATGGGGCTTTGTGCAATTTTACTCAACAGTTTGTTCAACATCTTCCAAAATCGTTTGGAGTAAGTGTTCGCAGTGTGCATATTCTTGCAAAGACTTATTCAAACTGAACACTTCTTGAGCCATTTGTAGAGCAACCATGATCACAAGTTTGTTGTGTTCAACACGCGGTGCATTACGACGCATATCATGAAATTTCTGATTTAGTAATTCTGCAGCACGCTCTAACTCTTCACGCTTGTCTTCAGTTGTATTGAGACGAAAAGTTTGTTCTATTAAACGTAGCTCAACAACGATCGCTTCACTCATGATCAAATCTCCTCTTGTGTTTCAGCATTCGGGTGAGCAAGTTGCTGAATTTCCTGTGCGTGTTGATCTTGAGCAGTACCTAAAATGGCAAGACGTTGAATGATGGCTTCAACTTTAGATTTTGCCAATTCATTCTTTTGCAATAATCGATCACGATCCTGCTGTAAGTCTTGGATTTCTTGCTGACTGTGTCTCTGTTGTGCTTGTAATTTTTCTTTATTAACACGTAAATCATTACGCTCAGCCAAGATTTCTTGGAAGCGATTTTTAAGATCAGTGGTACTTTTTTCTAAACGGCTATAACGTTCAGCTAAAGTTGTTGCATCAGTATTCAGTTGTTTAAATTGATCTTGTAACTGAGTTAGTTGTTCAGTTAAGTTATCAACTTCTTCCTGCTTTTGCGTGATGATGCTATTTTTTTGCACGATTTGTGCATGATGATCAGTTTCAGCTAATTGTTTAGCCTCAGTGAGCGATGTATTTTCTCGCTCAAAATGGTGTAAGCGCGTTTTTAAAACACCAATATGCGCTTGTAGACGCTGTAATTGTTCTAACATAACGAAGGTCGCACAGAGTTGCAATCAAAGGTAATATATACAGCAGTATAGAGATTGGATAAACGAATGCAAGACGATATTTCAGGTTGGACGGAATGGAATGCCCATTTTGATGGGATTGAAGAAATTTCAAGTCCAAGTGAGTTACACGGTTTACTAACAGGTATAGTTTGTGTGACACAAGCACCGACCTCTGATGAATGGTCACAAATCTTAAACACCTTAAATGTGCCTGTTTTACAACCAGAAGCACTCGAAAGTTTAACTGACGAAGCTGAAGACGTGGCACATGCTCTGTCAGATGATGAACTTGATTATCTACCAATGCTTCCAGATGATAGCCATTTACTTGTAGATCGTGTTCAAGCATTAGCTGATTGGTGTGCAGGCGTTGTGCTTGGTTTCGGTTTGGCTTCTGGTCATATTCGTGGAGAAGAACAAGAGCTGATTGAACATTTACAAGATGTTGCAGCAGTTGAGTTTGAAGACTCGGATAATGATGAAGAAGGTGAAGAAAGCTATCAGGAATTGTATGAGTTTGTTCGTTTAATTCCTGTGAGCTTGTCAATTGGCCGTATCAAGATTCCTGTAAGTGAAAGTTCTTTGTTGAAAAATTTCCATGCAAAAAGCAGAAATCAAGAAGCGCCTGTTGATCCCCAAACGGTCGTAGAAATGTTTACACCACATCGTCCGAGTTAAGACGGTTTTAAATCTCCCTAAATCCCTCTTTATAAAAGAGGGACTTTCTAGTTGTAGGATAATATGAAACTAAGTCAAGCCGATTTCAAACAACGCCGTGATCTTCTCGCACAGAAAATAGGAAGTAACAGTATCGCTATCATTGCGACTCGAGCAGAAATGTATCGTAATCGTGATGCTGATTATAAATATCGAGCGGACAGTAGTTTTTATTATCTAACTGGATTTGCAGAGCCAGAAGCGGTTGCGATCATTGAAACCTTTGACGAAGGAAAAGATTATAGCTATAGCTTATTCTGCCGTGAACGTAACCGAGAAATGGAAATTTGGAATGGCTATCGTGCTGGGATTGATGGTGCAATTGAAATCTATGATGCTGATGAAGCTTATGCAATTGATTTGCTTGATGAAGAAATTATCGACAAGCTATTAAACAAACAACGCCTTTATTATCGTATCGGACAAACTTCAGAGTTTGATGCGCGAGTAAGCCAATGGATTCAAAAGGCGGATGCACAACAGCGCCGTGGTGGTGCAGCGCCAGCAGAAGTGGTTCAATTGGATCGTATTGTTGACGAGATGCGTTTGAAAAAATCTGCACAAGAAATTGAGTTGATGCAGATTGCATCGAATATCAGTGCAGAAGCGCATACGCGTGCAATGCAAAGCGTAAAACCAGAGATGATGGAATATGCGCTTGAAGCAGAACTGAATTATATCTTTGGTAAAAATGGTTGTGTACCAGCCTACAATAGTATTGTCGGTGGTGGAGAGAATGCGTGCATTTTGCATTATGTTGAAAACAATAAACCATTAAAAGATGGTGATTTGGTTTTAATAGATGCTGCTTGTGAATATGAATTCTATGCATCTGATATCACTCGTACTTTCCCAGTCAATGGTAAGTTCAGTCCTGAGCAAAAAGCACTTTACAATATTGTATTAGATGCACAACTCGCTGCGATTGATGCAACACGTATCGGCAATCACTACAAATATCCACATGAAGTCGCTGTAAAAATTTTAACTCAAGGTTTGGTTGATCTTGGCTTACTTAGCGGTAATGTAGATGAGTTGGTTGAAAGTGAAGCATTCCGTCAATTCTTTATGCATGGCACTGGGCATTGGCTTGGTATGGATGTGCATGATGTGGGCGCTTATAAGCATAGCGAAGACTGGCGTGCTTATGAAGCAGGTATGGTAGTCACCGTTGAGCCTGGTTTATACGTCGCACCTGATGATGAAACAGTTGAGGCGAAATGGCGTGGTATTGGGATTCGGATCGAGGACGATATTGTCGTGACTGAAAATGGACCATTGGTTTTGACGAAAAATGTAGTTAAAACTGTTGAAGAGATTGAGCTATTAATGGCACGTTAAGTCAGATATATTGATCTAAAGGCTCATTCTAGGATAAGCCTTTTTTATTAGTTGAATTAAAATAAAACATAGACCAAACAAAGTACAAATTCCCATCCTGATTTAAGTTAGAGTAAGATAGGCTAGGGTCTATTGATAGTTCACAAATGCTTGCGACAGTGGACATTTTTTAGGTGATACAAGGCATGGCTTATGCAATTTAGTCATTCTAAACAAATAAGCCATAACGCCGTAGCAACAAAAAATGTCCCTGTCCCGTAGGGTTATGGCAAAAACTTCCTTAAACTTTGTTATGAAACTTGACAAGGGGATGGCCATTGCCTACGTTTCATGCCTCGTTTAAGTTGTTTTAGCCTATAACGCAACGCATAGATGAACTATCAATAGACCCTTAACATCAAGTCATGAAAAACTGATAAGGAATAATATTATGCAGCAACAAGTCATCATTGTCGGTGGAGGTATGGTTGGACTCAGCCTTGCTCTAATGTTGGCAAAATCTAATATCGCGGTAAAGTTATTAGAAGCTGTGAAATATCCAAACTATGATGATGAAAATGTGGCCCCTTATCATTCCAGTTTTGATGCACGTAATACTGCATTGTCCCGCCGTAGTGTACAGATTTACCAAAAATTAGGCTTGTGGGATGCTTTACAGCAACATGCGACCCCAATTTTACAAGTGCATATCACAGAGCAGGGTAGCTTTGGTAAAGCACGACTTGTCGCAGAGCAAGAAAAAGTTGAAAGCTTTGGTCAAGTGATTGAAAATGCTTGGCTTGGTCGTGTTTTGCTCACTCAAGTTCGCCAACAACCGCTGATTGAGTTGATTGATGGCGTACAAGTCACCTCATTGACACAAGATGATGATGCTGTACACATTGAAGCCATGCGTAATGGTGAATATATCCATTCCTTAAGATCCAAGTTGGTGATTGCTGCCGATGGTCGTGATTCATTCTGTCGCCAAGCGATTGGTGTCGGTGTAGATGAACATGATTATGACCAAGTCGCCATCGTGACCACGGTTCAAACTTCTAAGCCACATCAACAAGTCGGCTTTGAGCGCTTTAGTGCGTTGGGGCCGTTAGCACTGTTGCCGTTACCCGGTGAATACCGCCGTTCAGTGGTGTGGCCTGTGAGAAAAGGCACTGAGGCAGAATGGTTAGGTGAAGAAAATGATCAACACTTCCTCGATGCTCTACAGCAAACCTATGGTGATCGTGCAGGAAAGTTTGAAAAAACAGGCAAACGTTTTAGCTATCCATTGTCGCAAGTGTTAGCAGATAAGCAGGCGGTTGGACGTGTGGTACTGATGGGTAATGCAGCACATACCATTCACCCAGTTGCGGGGCAAGGCTTCAATTTATGCTTACGTGATGCAGATGTATTGGTGCGTTATTTGATGGAGCAATTGGCGAAATCAGATGATATTGGCAACCCAGATAATTTACTCGCTTATGAACAAGCACGTTTAACTGATCAACAACGTGTGATTAAGTTCTGTGATTCTGTGGTACGTGGTTTTAGTAATCAGAATCCAATTCTAAAATTATTACGAAATACTGGGTTGATTGCATTTGATGTGATCCCTGGAATTAAGCCTTTGGTTGCCAACTATGCGATGGGACTAAAAGCATGAGTGAAATGTTAGACGTTGTGATCGTTGGTGGTGGCTTGGTCGGTGGTCTAACGGCATTACTGCTTGCTCAGGGTGGCGTTCAAGCGACAGTATTGGATGCTGCACCTGTGTTAGATCAAGAGAAAACTTTAGCTGTGATGAATCCGCGTGTATTGGCACTGAGTCAGGCGACCATTCATTTATTGAAAACAGTTGATGTCTGGAATGATTTAGCCCGCCAAATGCCCTATTCAGGTATGCAAGTCTGGAATAAAAATGGTTATGGTGAAATCAATTTTGGCCATGCCTCTGAACAGGAACCTCAATCAGATCAGGCTCTAGGTTCAATGGTCGAGCCAAGTGTTTTGAATGTAGCGATTCAGCAAAAAATGCTGCAACAACTTAAAGACTATCGCACCCAAGTCAAAGTCATTCGTATTGAGCAAATTCCACTAGGTTGGTCGATTCAACTTGCTGATGGCACAATTCTTAAAACCAAGTTATTGATCGGTGCGGATGGCGCAAACTCATTTGTACGTGAGCAGGCTTATATTGATCTAGATGTGTTGAACTATAAACAAGCTGCGATCAGTTGTGCGATTAAAACGGCGCAACCCAATCAATATGTCGCTCGTCAAATTTTCCTTCCTACAGGCCCATTGGCGTATTTACCAATGGCGAGTCTAGATGCACAGGAAAATGGCTATTGGCAGTCGATTGTCTGGACTTTACCTGATGATTATGCTGATGAGTATTCAGCACTAACTGATCACGATTTTATGCGATTGCTTACTCAGGAAAGCTTACAAATGTTAGGTGAAGTTGTTGATGTTTGCTCTAGAGCGCAATTTCCACTCAAAGCACGTGCGGCGCAACGCTATATTAAATCAGGTTTAGCATTGATTGGTGATGCAGCACATGTGATTCATCCTTTAGCTGGACAAGGCGTGAATATTGGTTGTCTTGATGCTGCTGTGTTATGTGATGTGTTACTGCACGATTTACAACGTGGAGTGTGGGCTAACGAGCAAACTTTGTTGCGTTATGAGCATCAGCGTAAGGGGCAAAATGATGCGATGATGCACAGCATGTCGGCGATTGGTTGGTTGGAAAGCTCGGAATTATTTCCATTTGTATGGGCGAGAAATTTTGGCTTAAAACAGGTTGAACAGTTCGATTGGTTTAAGGATCGTTTTATGCAACAGGCGAATGGCTTAGGTGCATTGAAGCAGACACGTTACGCTTGCTAAAAAATAGTAGATATTTTTTAAACAATCATTTATAAATCAGAGTGAATTTGGTCGTAAAAAATACGATTTAACAAACATTATGCTTTGCGAAATGAGAAGAGCTTGCTAAATTTCACCAAGTTCTGATGACCAAATAGCGATGATGAAAATTTAGTCATTGTGGGGAGAGTAATATGACGGAAATGAATGATTACGACGAAAATACAGAAGATTCTGCTGTAGACGATGAAGAGGCGAAAGCAGCCGAAAGTGGTGCAGATAATGAAGAATCTAGTGCGAATGATGCTGATCTTGCTGAAGCTGAGACATTAACTGTGACTGCAAAGCAAAAGCAACGTCAAGCTTTAGAAGATGAAGTGGCTGCATTTCTTGCGCGCGGTGGACGCATTACTGAAGTGCCACCAGATGAACATCAAGATTAAGTCAAATGTCGAATAAAGACATCAAAAAAGCATCACGATTGTGGTGCTTTTTTTTGCTGATGTGATTCAATTCATGTTCACATTCATGTGGTTGATGTAATTCTTTGAGAATGCCACATTGCTCAATCGTTCTGTGTTGAGAACATTGCTGTTTAAGATGAGTTAGGTCTTGCTGTAGATGTTGAAGATTTTTAATTTTTTGAGCAACGTCTTTGAGATATTGATCAACAAGTTGATCGACTTCAATACAGGTTTGACTTGGGTTTTCTGCTAAATCTTTGAGCTTTTGAATATCCTGTAAAGTAATGCCCAATTCACGACAATGTTTTAGAAATAATAATTCTGAAAGCATTTGCTCGGAATAATAACGATAATTTCCTTCTGTTCGCTTTGCCTTTTCTAATAATCCAATTTTTTCATAATATCGAATGGTATCAACAGAAACGCCTGATTTTTTAGCGAGTTGCCCAATTGTAAAATTAATCATACTTGACTCTGGAGTTACTCAAAGGTTTTTAATGACTATAAAAGATAATGTGAGAAAAGTCATGGCGGGATGTGGATGCAATACAACGACTGCACCAACACAAAAGATTAGTCCAAAATTTAGAAAGGCATTGTGGATTGCTTTGGTTCTTAATGCAGCAATGTTCTTTGTGGAAATGATCGGGGGATCTCATGCACGGTCAGTATCCTTATGGGCAGATGCTCTCGATTTTGCTGGGGATGCAGCCAACTATGCTATTTCCTTGGCAGTGTTGTCGATGACGCTGTATTGGAGAGCAACAGCAGCTTTGCTAAAAGGAATTACCATGACCGCATTTGGTGTGTTTGTGATTGCAAAAGTGATCTGGTCATGGTGGTTAGGTTTAACACCTGAACCGATGTTGATGGGAGCTATTGGAGTTCTTGCATTGATTGTAAATGTCAGCGTGGCATTGTTGCTTTATGCTTTCCGTGATGGTGATTCAAACATGCGTTCGGTGTGGCTATGCAGTCGTAATGATGCGATTGCGAATATTGCAGTCATTATTGCTGCCGTTGGAGTGTTTGGTACTGGAACAATGTTCCCTGATTTATTGGTTGCTTTTATTATTGCTTATTTGGGTGTTTCTTCAGGTTTGAGTGTGATTAAACAGGCGAGAGCTGAAAGAAAAATTGATCAAAGTAAGCTTATGTCAAAAGCTTAGCAACGTTGAAAAAATTACTGGAGTCGCCGTGCGATATGATTCAGGTAGTATTCAATATCAATTTTTCTATAACCCAATAACTGACCGATTCTACGTTCGATTGTGGGTTGAAACCTTTTTGTAGTAAAGACTGCTCTAGTATCGATAGCAATTCATTAAGATGAGATTTTGGAGCATTCTTATAAATTAAACAAAGCGGTATAGTTTTATACGCATGTTGTGTTGGGAAGGTCTTCATAATCTTTTTTAAATTGTCAGAATTTAAATGGGATAAGAACTCATCTGGAACTTCCTCATAAAAAAGGGCAATAGGCTTTTCACCCGAAAGTAGTAACTCAAGTTCTCTACCTTCGTGTGGGCCTAAGGTTGGCGGAAACTCTATTGCGATTTTAAGTCTGTTATGGTGTTTTAATTATCGTTTTGCGTTAATTCTAAAGCGCGCTGATACGCCACTTTCTTTTTAATACCTGTCAAATCAGCAGCCAATTGTGACGCGGCTTTTACTGATAAATCTTGCAATAAGCGCTTTAACAATTCATCCAACTTATCTTGCTCCAAGTCTTTTTCAGCAGATGCACCACCAACCACAACTACAATTTCACCTTTTTCTTGATTGTGGTCATTTTCAATAAAAGTTACTAACTCTTTTAGTGTCATTTTTTTGATGGTTTCAAAGGTCTTTGTGATTTCACGAGCAAAACCAACAGGACGGTCTTCACCAAAAACTTGAACCATATCTTGAATACAAGCCAAGATACGATGCGGTGCTTCGTAGAAAATCAACGTTTGAGTTTCATCTTTCAGTTTTTCGAGTTGGCCAATACGTTGAGATGCTTTAGATGGTAAAAAGCCTTCAAAGCTAAAACGATCACTTGGTAAACCTACAGCACTTAACGCAGCAATTGCAGCACATGCGCCTGGTACAGGAATCACTCGAATCCCATGTTCTTGTGCTGCGCGAACTAACTTAAAACCGGGGTCGCTGATTAGCGGTGTACCCGCATCACTAATTAATGCAACATTTTCACCATTTAGCATTTTTTGGAGAAGTTGATCAATTTTGTTACTTTCGTTGTGATCATGACACGCTGTTAACGGAGTTGAGATATTATAGTGCTTAAATAACTGAGCAGACTGACGAGTGTCTTCTGCGGCAACTACCGAAACCGACTTTAAAATATCAATTGCACGAAAGGTCATGTCATCTAAGTGCCCAATCGGGGTTGCTACAACAAATAATTGAGCACTCATATAAGGTAACTCCATAATGTACTTGAAAAAATATTGGTTGCTACTGTGTTTGGCAGCATCTATCAGTCCAACTTACGCGGACGTCTTGGTGATTCTACCCGAATCTGGTGCAATGGCGCGAGCTGGTGACAGCATCAAACGTGGTTTCTTGAGTGCTTATACAGCATCTGGTAGCAAAGAAAAGCTGATTTTTGTTGATTCCACAACTAATAGTATGGATAGCATTATCAAGAAAAAAACGAACAATAAGACAAAATTAATTGTTGGACCATTGGCTAGACCGCATATTGAACAAATGATGGAATTGAGTCCTAAAGTTCCTGTTTTGGCGCTCAATGATGTTAACAAAGAAGCTAATCATATTTGGCAATTTAGTTTAGCCAAACAGGATGATGCGGCTACGCTCAATCGATTGCTGAAGAAAGATAAAATTAAGAAATTATATGTTTTACGTCAGTCTGGTTTAGAGTCTGCAACTGAACTTTTTATGATGGCATTGATGACAGAGTTCGGTGATGGTATTGAGTTTATCAATGAACAACCTAAAAAATTATCTAGAAAAGAAGGTTTGCTGCTATTAGGCAATCACAATTGGATAGAACAGTTAGGGCAATTACCCGAGCGAAATATTTACGCGACCCCGATTAGCATTGAACAAGGACGGTCAATCCCGTTAGGTCTGAGTTTTTGCGATACACCAGCGTTGTACAATGGGCAATGGGCCGATTTGATCGAAGCATATAAAGAGCAACCAGAAAATATGGCATTTCAGCGCCTACTGGCATTTGGAGGAGATGCGTGGACGATTACGGAGCAATTCCTTAATCATTCAGATGATGAGCATTTTTCATTTTCAGGTCGCACGGGGCTAATAGAGATCAATAATGCTAAAATACGCCGTCAGCCAACATGTTATCAACAGCAGAAAAATGGTATTCAGACTCTCTAACTAAGTTAAGACATCATGCAGAAAAAGAAAAATGAGCTAGGGCAATGGGCGGAACAACGCGCCCTGACTTTTCTACAAACACATCAATGTGAATATATAAGCCGAAATTATCATTCCCGATATGGTGAAATTGACTTAATTGTAAAACGAAAAAATGAGCTGATCTTTGTTGAGGTAAAGGCAAGGTCCGCAGGAAGTTATGCAGCGGCGTGTGAGGTGATAACGTCTTCTCAGAGACGTAAAATCATAAAAACAGCACAACTCTTTTTACAAGAAAACCCTGATTATTATGATTTTGATTGCCGTTTTGATGTGATTTGTTTTGATTTTCCACAGAAAATTGCAAAAACAGTACAACCAGACTTTTCAAAATTGAAGTATGATCAGCAATGGATTGAACATGCGTTTACTTTAGATGAAGTCAATATCTGAACTTTTTTAAGATAAATGCCCAAGATTGAACAAGTTTGTAGATAGGGAGTCTTGCCAAGTGTTGAAACGTTTAACGATTACGTTACTTTGCGCTGCAAGTTTATCGGGATGTGCGAGTTTTATTTCAGGTGGTACAGGGACTTCTCCTGTGGGAACCAACAGCGGAGAGCGTAGTCTAGGGCAGGTTTTTATTGACTCTTCGATTAAGCGTACTGCGAACATTAATTTGTATAAATTAGATCATCGTTTTAAACAATCTCGAATCAATATCGAAAGTTTTCATAGCAATGTGTTGCTGACAGGTCAGGTGCCTGATCCGTATTTAAAACAGTTGGCTGAAGATAATGTTCGTGCGATGAGTGATGTCAAAGCAGTCCATAACTACATTACAGTTGGCGACAAAGTTGGCTATAACACGATTATGCAAGATGCAACAGTGACTGCGAATACCCGCGGTTTGTTGATGAAAGCACCCGTTGTTTCTGATAGTAAAGTGCTTGTTCATACTGAAAATGGCGTGCTTTATGTGATGGGTCGTCTAAATACTGCTGAAATAAGAGATTTAGATGATGTCTTACAAAAAGTTGGTAATGTGAGTAAAATTGTTACACTGATTGATAACATTGATCAGTCTTCTGGAACTATGGCGAGTTCGACAGCTGCAACACCTATGGTGGGAACTGCATCGACACAACCTTTAGTTGAGACTCCAGTTGCGATTGATCCTGATCAGGCTGAACCTGCGACTATTACTCCGACCACACCTTAATTTATGAAGCAACTTATTCAACAAGTACAAGAAAATGTTATACGGGCGAAAAATTTCTATCAGGAATTTCGCCTGTATGATTTAGCAAGTTATTCAATCAATTATCTGACACCCAAAGATACTTATGAAAAGGAAGAGCATCTTGCATATGGATTAAAAGCAAGAAATCGTCTTGATCTTTATCGTACTAAGAACCCGAAGAAGCAAAGACCACTGATTATTTTTGTACATGGTGGTTCATGGCAACATGGCAATAAAAGAGACTATTTGTTTATTGGGGAGTCATTCGCTCGCGAAGGCTTTGATGTTGCTGTCATTAATTATCAACTTGCACCAGAAAATATTTTTCCTGCATTCATTGATGATTTATCCCAAGCGATACATTATTTAAATCAAAATCAGAAAAAGCTTAATATTTCGACTGAGAATATTATCTTGATGGGGCATTCGGCAGGTGCGTTTAATGTCATGTCTGTTGTTTACTCAGCACAATCTCAACAGTTTAAATACACAGATAATATTAAGGCAATCGTTGGTTTAGCTGGGCCTTATCACTTTGATTATAAAGATGATCCATTGTCTGAACATGCATTTGATCAACACATTCCTTATCAGCAAGTGATGCCATATTATTTTGTAAATCCAAATAAGATTAAGCATTATTTATTGATGGCTGAAAACGATCAACTAGTGGGGAATCACAATAGTTTTGATCTTGATAAAGCATTAAGAGAAAAGGGCAACCATAGTCACGTTATGGTGATTCCAAAAACAGGACATATTACTATTGTTGCAACCCTAGCGAGCTTTGTAAGTCATTACTTTAAAACGAAGCGCACTATTTTGCATTTTTTAGAAGAAGCATTAGAAGATTAAATTAAAAAAAGCATCTTATTTAAGATGCTTTTTTATTTTCTACCATTTTCGTAATCATGGCATGTGCGATACTGCCTTTGAATGGAATTTCTGGTAGTTGATCAATTTTAAAGAATTGTGCATCGCTAATTTCTTCAAGTTGCAATTCAATATCTCCAGATTCATATTCAGCATGAAAGGCGATCATTAAATTGCTTGGAAAAGGCCAAGGTTGGCTTGATAGATAGCGAACATTTTTGAGTTTTAATCCAACCTCTTCGAATGCTTCGCGTTGCACTGCTTCTTCTAAAGTTTCACCTACTTCCACAAATCCAGCAATTAAGCCGTACATATTGCTTTTGTTGTGTGCAGACTTAGCCAGCAAGATTTCATCATCGCCTTTGGTAATGATCGTAATAATGCAAGGCTGTACACGCGGATATTGATGATATGCACAAGCAGGGCAGATCATGGCATATTCACGAGGGTGGATTTCAGTAGCATGACCACAATGGCTACAGAATTTATGATTGCGACGCCATTCAAGCAATTGAATTGCTCGGCTCGCTTGTAAAAATTCTGTATTTGACCATGTTTGAATCAGTTCGCGGATGGGTACGAGTTGATACCCATCAGGAATGATTTCATCTTCTAGCAAATCACGAGCAATCACTTGATCGCTATGATGTATGGGAAGATCGCTTGCTATTTTTTCGACTTGTGGTAGTTGAAATTTTTCGTCTACTAACAGTTTTTGATGTTGAAAAATATAAGCAAGTGATAGTTGAGTCATTATGCCGCTACGCTTTGTAATTGTTGACTGTTTGATAATGCCACATCAAACATAGATTGCAATACTGGTTGCTTGTTCTTCAAGTTATCAACGAGTAAATCTAAGCCAGCAACAACATTTAGCATACAATTGATTTGCTCAGCATCGAATCCTTCATTTTGTGAAAGACGGTATTGAGCAAAATGTGCAGCACCTAATAATGCAGTCTGCTGGGCAGAACTACCTAAGAATAACGCAGCACCGGCCAATTGATTAAAATATTCTGGCAGTGCTTCTAAGCTATGCGCTGCTGGATCTTGAACGTATAAACTAAGTGTTTGGGTTAATGTTTCAATCAACGTCTTCGTTTCAGTTAATAGTGCTTTATGTGCTTCATCTAGTCGATCTAGAGAAATCTGCATATTATTTACACGTAGCTGTAAACGACTAGAGGTGTAGTTGCGCTCTAAAATACCAATAGAGTTCATTGAAGCAAGAATACTATTCATCAATTGTTGAACAGAGGTTGCATCAGTAAGCGTATTTGGCTGACTTAACTTTTCTGCTTGTTGAGTGAGTTCATTCGCTGCTTCATTCAGGTTGAGCACTTTGAACACATTTGAAAGCTGTTTGAGCTTTTCTTGTAATTCCTGTGTTTTCTCAGCTGACATGTTTTGGTGATTGTATTCAATTTCATTACGAATTTGAGCCATTTCATTGGTCATTAGCTGGCTAATTGTATGAATAGTTTCGTAATCAGGACCATATAGATGGCGACTCAAAACTTGTAGTTGCGTATCGCTCAATAGTTCATCGCCGATATTCAATTGTTCACGAATATGTTGTGATAAATCATCTTCTTGGCTGATACAAATACTTAGAATGTCTGCAAGATCAACAAGGTTACTTTGGAATGCCGTAGGCTGAGCCAAGAATTGACCAATATTAGTTTCAATTTTAATTAAAGTGCGCAGACGTGCTTCAGTAATTAATAAATCTTCAATATGACCTAGACCAACGCTGACAAGTTGCCAATATTGTTGGCTAGGTAAATCAGCCGCCAGACCTGCCATGTACACTGCAACCAGTTTAATACCTTGTAAATCTAAAGGTGATTCAGCTTGTTTGATCAACTTGTTCAAACATAGTTTATAGAGTTGGTGAATGTATTGTGATTGCTCAAGGCTTGGAGATTGAGGCAGATTGAAGTTCGGGGTGATGCAGTCCAGTAGTGGTTGGATGCTTTGACCTTCTTGCGTAATTGGTTTGCCCAAAGCTTTTTCTAAGCGGTTCAGCGTATCGAGTAAGAATTGTGGAACTTTAACTTCACGAAGACAAATAAACTCAATGTAACGCTTTAACATTGTTGTGCCTTCACTTAAAGCAACAACATCACCAGTATTGATTTGCTCTGGTTGAGCCATGATTTTTCTCATGAGCTCAGCTGAGTATTGGGTAATTTGCGAGAGATGTGGCATATCAATCAATGCAAGAACTTGTGTACATTGCTCGAATTGATTGAGTGCATCATCAATACCAAAAGGGAGGGCTTGTTCTTCGGCAAGCGTATTAACTGCTGTCTCTACTAATTTAATCGAGTTGTCGATCTCATTTTTTATTATTAGTAATGCCGTGGGGTCGAAGTGAATCGAGGTTTGGTAAGACATGTGACCTACACCTTTCCTAAGTTGTTATATCCATGAGCCTCCTACCTAAAAGAGGAGGCTTAAATCTTTAATAGTTAATATAACGTAAGTTTTAAAACTTGAGATACAAAAAAACACATGGATTGGGAAATTTATTTTGCAAAAAAGCAAGGCTTTCCATGTTTTTCTTCGAATTGTTTGACCCACGTCTCATGTTGGTTGAGTTCATCGTTATTCGGATAAATCACGGGTAAATCGACTTCGATTGTTTGGCGTGAAGTTTTGCTTTGGCCTTCCTCTGATTCAGATAGTGCATCCATGTCAAAAGAAACCTGTCCACCTGTCATTGCAAGGTAAACATCTGCCAAAATTTCAGCATCGAGTAACGCACCATGGAAAGTACGATCTCGTGCAGGAATCTCATAACGACGCACCAGCGCATCTAATGAGTTTTTCTGTCCGGGGTGTTTGTTTTTTGCAAGGGCTAGGGTATCAGTAACGTCACATACATCTGAAAGCAAAGGCAGACCTACACGTTTAAACTCCATGTCTAAGAAGTTCATATCGAAGGTTGCATTGTGTGCAATGATTTCAGCGCCTTTTAAATATGCGAAAAGTGTATCTGCGATTTCAGCATATTTGGGTTTATCAACTAGAAATTCATCTGTAATACCGTGGACATCGACAGAATCGCCAACAGGTTTTTCTGGGTTAATATAGATATGGATCGAGCTACCTGTTAGTTTGCGATTGATCATTTCAATCGCGCCAACTTCAATAATTCGATCACTATCTTGATAATAAAAACCTGTCGTTTCAGTATCTAGAATTAGTTGGCGAGGACCCTGCAGATTAAGTTTTGCTTCAGTTATCACCACATGAGGATGCGAGTTGCTCGCTGGTATTGCATTTTCAGTAATTACGTCTGAGACATCATCATTGGATTCTTCAGCGATCACGTCTTCTAGCTCTTCCTCGATTTCTTCAGACTCAGTTCCCATATCCAAACCAAAAGGATCATTGAGTAACCAGTCTGATTCAGGCTTTTTTGTATCAGCGTTAGCCTGTGTTGTCATTTTCATTTGTTGAGCCGTTTGTTCAGCACCTTGATTTGCCAGTTGGTCAGCCATTTCATTGCCCGCATGACCAGCGTGACCTTTGATCCAATTCCATTCAATATTTCGATTGGCACAAACTGCATCTAGTTTTTGCCATAAGTCTGGGTTTTTAACATCTTTCCAGTTTTTCTTTTTCCAACCATGAATCCATTCAGTAATCCCTTGTTTCACATAGTTGGAGTCAGTCCAAATAATCAGATGAGCATCTGTTGGACAAAATGAAACACCCTCGATTGCCGCAGTGAGTTCCATACGATTGTTGGTTGTCTCAGGTTCACCACCACAAATTTTATGTTCACCTTGTTCGGTAATGATATACGCACCCCAACCACCTAATCCGGGATTGCCTTTACATGCGCCATCAACATAAAGTGTGATTGTTTGAGACATAAATGAACCTAAAAAATGAATTTGAACTGTGTTACAAGAATAAGGGCGATCGAATAAAAGCAAAGTTTTATTTGAGTGTACTCATTTAAAAGTGTAGCACTCCCTTATGACAACTTGTATTGTAAAGCTAAATTCGGTTTCTGAGCGTTACAAAACTCATATTTTTAAATTTCTTGTAACATTTCCATGCAAATCACGTTAAATTATTGCCTTGTCTAAGTGACATGCTTTACTACAATGGCAAATCGAAGAAATAAACTAGCGTGAGTTGACTGGAAGTTTTTATGTATAAATCGACCACATTGGTGTGGCAAGCATCGGCTACATCATTTTTTAAAATTACTGTACTTACTTCTGCTTTAGCTGCGCTAGGAATTACGACGGGCTGTTCATCGACGCCACAATCATCAAAGACCTCATCTTCAAAGCAAATGGGATCAGGTTACTTAGATGCAAGTAGTTTAGACTCACTTGAGGACTTACTCTCAGCGACGGACATGCGTGCTGTAGAAGGGGATCGTTTATTAGTTCTTAAACATGGTGATGTGTGGAAACGTATGACCGTTGGATTCAAGATGGACTTGAATCACTGGGACTCTCGTATTGAAGCACAACGTGGTTGGTTTATTTCTCGTCAACCTTATCTAGATCGTTTAAGCGCACGTGCCAGCCGTTATTTATATCACACTGTAAAAGAAGCTGAGCGCCGTGGTATGCCAACTGAATTGGCATTACTCCCTGTTATTGAAAGTTCTTACGACCCAGCGGCAACCAGTAGCGCCGCTGCGGCAGGTTTATGGCAGTTTATTCCAAGTACAGGCCGTATTTATGGCTTACAACAAACAAGCTTGTATGATGGTCGCCGTGATGTCGTAGAGTCGACTCGAGCCGCTTATGAATTCTTAGGTAGTCTATATAATCAATTTGGTTCGTGGGAGCTTGCACTTGCAGCATACAATGCAGGTCCAGGACGTATCCAACAAGCGATTAACCGTAACAAAGCAGCAGGTCTGCCAACAGATTATTGGTCACTTCGTTTACCGCAAGAAACTATGAACTATGTGCCTCGTTTCTTGGCTGTAGCGCAAATTATCAAAAATCCAAGTGCTTATGGGGTAGCCTTACCGCCAATTGCGAATAGACCACACTTTCGTGAAATTAATCTGTCTGCACCTTTATCGCTTAACCAAATTGCTTCTATAACAGGTTTGAGCCGTGCAGAGTTGTATGCATTGAACCCTGCTTATCGTGGTGAGATGGTTGATCCAACAAGCCCAATGCGTATCTTGATTCCAGCAGATTTAAGTCCATCAATTGACGCTAAGTTGCGTTCAGGAAAAGCTAGCTCTGGTAGTTTCTTAGCCAGCAACAATAACCCGCCAGCGATGAACAATAACGTCAGTACATCGACAACCATTCGAACAACGACAAATTCTAGTTCAGGTCAAACAATTACGCCATCAACCAAAACGCCACCTAATTTAACAGCGAGTACATCTCGACCTACGACAACGACGTCAAATAGTCGAATCACGACACCAAAAGGTTCGGATGCCTTAGCTTCATTTGCAGCGGCGGCTAATGTACCAAGTGCACCGCGGATTCCTGTTGCGATTACTCCTGCGCCAAATGTACAACCTGTAAAGGTTGAACCACCGATTTCGAGTAAAGAGCGTGAGCAGATTATTGCAGCTGTAAAAGAAGAGGGTAAAAAGGAAACTGTTGCTCAAGTTTTAGAACCACAAGCAACTCAAGCTGAGAAAGACCAAGTTGTTGCTGAAATTAAAGCGATTGCGCCGAAAGGAACTGAAATTGTTGATCCATTTGATGGCAAAATTAAGTTAACAGCGATTCAAACAAGCCAATCTGTTGCTGATGAAAAAGGTCAAGAAGTTACCAAAGGCTTCGCTTATCCTAAGAATTTAGTAGAAGATACTACTACAGCAAACAGTGATGACGCTAAGCGAAATCAGGGTAAACCGTATATTAAAACGGATACCGATGTCGTTGTCGTTGCGCCGAAGGGTAAACGTTCAACGTATGTTGTTCTGCCAGGAGATACATTGGCGGTTATTGCACAAAAAAATGGTGTGAACTGGCGTGACATTGCAAAGTGGAACCAAATTGATCCAACAGGCACTTTATTTGTAGGAACAAGTTTATATCTCTACGATGCAAAACCACAGCCTGAGACTGCTAAAATTGCTGAAAAACCAGAAAGCTATGTGGTGCAGTCTGGAGACAGTTTGACGACGTTAGCATCCCGTTTTGATTTAAGCCTAAGACAGCTAGCAGACTACAACAACCTCTCTGTTACAGATGGCTTATTTGTAGGTCAAAAGCTTACTTTGAAAGAGCCTAAAGGTGGTTCACAACAATCTGCACGCAATACAGACAGTAAAGTGACGAATAAAGTTGCAACTAAAACGTATACGGTGAAGCGTGGAGAATACTTAAAACTAATTGCAGATCGATATGCATTGTCTAATCAAGAACTGGCTGATCTCACCCCTAATCTAAGTGCGACAAGCAGCCTATTAGTCGGGCAAAAAATTAATGTGCCTGTAAATGAAGTCAATCAAAGTGATGATGTTTCAGACACCAAAACCTCAGTAAAATATGACAACGTTACGGCTTCTACCAGCTTTAAAACAGAAAGCTATACGGTACAACGTGGTGATACATTAACAAGTATTGCAGCACAGTCAAAAATTACTTTAGATGAGTTAGCAGATTTAAATAATATCAAGGTGAACAGTGGTTTGCGCTTTGGACAAAGCTTGAAAATCCCTGCAACAGTTAAAACTCCTGAAACTTACGTCGTTCAATCAGGTGATAGCCTGATCGCGATTGCAAATAAATACGATCTACAGTTAAGCGATTTGGCCGATCTGAATGGTTTAGAACGAAATTCTGGGGTACGCATTGGACAGCGTTTGAAATTGACGGGTGATGCGCCAGCAAAAACAGCATCAAATAGCAAATCAAATCAGAAAGAAGAAAGTGCTCCAGATATTTATACCGTAAAGTCTGGTGACACCTTGAGCAATATTGCAAGTCGTTATTATTTACAACTTGATTATGTTGCTGCTTTAAATGGTTTGTCTCGTAACAGTAGCATCCGTGTTGGGCAAAAGCTTAAGTTGTCAGGTGATGTACCAAGCAATGAGTCTGCTAAAGCTGATGATACGAGAAGTGTTTCGAAAACAGCTTCAAGCAAAAACACTGAGAAATACACAGTTAAGTCTGGTGAATCGCTCAATAGTATTGCGAGTCGTTTAGGTATGTCTGGTCGTGAGCTAGCAGATCTAAATGGCGTACGTCCAAACACGGGCTTACAACTGGGTCAAAGCATTGTGATTCCAAAATTAGTAACTGAATACAAAGTTAAGCGTGGTGACACGTTGATTGGTTTAGCGAGTAAATTTGGTTTAGATACGAGTGCACTTGCTGAATTGAATGACTTCAAACCAAGTACTCAGTTACGAATTGGTGATGTGATCAAAGTACCAAACTTATAATTGATCTATGATTCGATCTATTCTTTATAAAAAGCTTAGTCTATGTTGTGGACTAAGCTTTTTTACTCAGATTGTATGTGCAGCTGTACAAACAACACCATATCTCGCCATGCATGTGCAGCCCAAGTATGCAAAGCTACAGGTCATGCCATATGCCAATCCACAAGCACCGAAAGGTGGCATATTGAGTCAGTCGAGCCTTGGTACTTTTGATAACTTGAATAGTATGAATGGCAAAGGCAGCTCGACAGAAGGGGTAAATTATCTATTTGATACTTTGATGGATCGCTCTTTGGATGAGCCGAGGGTCATGTATCCATTACTCGCAGAAAAAGTGAGTTATGACCCTGATCATTTAAAGTATGTCATTTTTCATTTGAATCCCAAGGCACGCTTTAATAATGGTCAGCCACTGACAGCTGAAGACGTAAAATTTACCTTTGATACCTACCAAACCAAGGCAAATCTAGGTTTGCAAATGTATTTGTCTGATTTGGCGACAACACAAGTATTATCTAAACATCAAGTCAAATTTATTTTTAAGTCCGACAACAATGTTGAAATGCCATTGATTGTGGCGAGCTTGCCGATCTATTCAAAACAAGATTGGATCAACAGAGATTTTAGTCGCGTGACTTTGCAGCCAATTGTGGGTTCAGGGCCTTATGTGATTGATCGAATTGATGCAGGACGAAGTATTAGTTATAAACGCAGTCCGCATTATTGGGCAAAAGATTTGGCTGTAAATAAAGGTCGCTATAATTTTGATCGACTCAAATATGTGTATTATCGAAATTTAGATGTCAGCTTTGAGGGTTTTAAGTCTCGACAATTTACCTTATACGAAGAGAAAAATATCCGTAATTGGATGACCGCTTATCATTTTCCTGCGGTGCAATCTGGTTTAATTAAAAAGTATAAAGCCCATCTTCATACGCCTTTAGATATTC
Organism: Acinetobacter sp. COS3; assembly: GCF_000475335.1. Lineage (NCBI taxonomy): Bacteria > Pseudomonadati > Pseudomonadota > Gammaproteobacteria > Moraxellales > Moraxellaceae > Acinetobacter > Acinetobacter sp. COS3. The sequence continues at coordinate 177,285 of NZ_AXCD01000001.1, read as the reverse complement.
AAAGTTTAGTCTTTAATACTAGGCGTGCCCCCCTAAACGACATCCATTTACGTCAGGCATTAACTTATGCCTACGACTTTGAATGGCAGAACAAGGCACTATTTTTCAATCAAAATCGTCGCTTACAAAGCTATTTTGATAATACGGATTTAGCCGCAAAAGGTCGACCAAGTGCTGCTGAGTTGAGTGTGTTAAAGCCTTATATGGCCCAACTCAATCCAATCATGCGGCAAGGTGTAGTACAGGATTGGCATTATCCTGTGTCTGATGCTAGTGGTTTTAATCGTCGAAACTTATTGACTGCACAAAAGCTTTTAAAAGATGCGGGCTATCAGATTCGAAAGAATCAGTTATACGATCGCCAAGGTAAATTGGTTCAAATTGAACTACTAATGCAGCAAGAAAATCAGCCAAGAGAGTTGATGCCATTTGTTCGTAATTTGAATCGACTTGGTATCCAAGTCAATCTAAGACAGGTAGATGTACCGCAATATATGGAGCGGATTCGTCGACATGATTTTGATATGATGGTGTTTAATATGCCTCAAACGCTTACGCCAGGTAAGGAGCAAGCACAGTTTTGGGGAAGCGTCGCGGCAGATGAAGCCAATAACTATAATTATTCAGGGATTAAAAAACCTGTGATTGATCGCATGATCGAGAAAATTGTTGCTGCAAAAAGTCGTGAAGAAGTGGTTTTATATACGCGTGTGCTCGATCGTTTATTGCGTGCTGGCTATTACCAAATTTTGACTTACGGAAAGCCTGAGCGTTGGTTTGCTTATTGGAATATTTACCAGCAGCCTGTGATTAAGCCGAAGTTATCCGTGGGTTGGGAATATTGGTGGGTTGACGCTGAGAAAGCCAAGAAGTTGCATCAGTCGGTTCAAAAGCATTAATTAGAATGGTTATGAACAGTGTTCTAAAATTTCGATCAAATAACGTAATAAGGGATTCTCTTTAATGATGAACTATATTCTGAAAAGAATGTTATTGATGATCCCAACATTATTTTTCATTTTGTTGATCAACTTTATGATTGTTCAGGTTGCACCGGGTGGACCTGTCGAGCAAGCCATTCAGCAAATCCAGAATGCACAAGGTTTAGGTACAGGGGCAAATAATAGCCCTCATTTAAGTGATTTAGCACAGTATCAAGGTGCGCGTGGACTCAGTCCTGAAATGCTTGAGAAAATTAAAGTACAGTATGGATTTGATCGCCCAGCACATGAACGTTTTTGGTTGATGCTTAAAGGTTATTTGAGTTTTGATTTTGGAACGAGTTTCTTTAAAGATAAACCTGTGACGCAACTGCTCTATGAAAAACTCCCTGTTACGCTGTCTTTAGGGCTATGGAGTACTTTTTTAATTTATTTGATTGCGATTCCACTTGGAATTAAAAAAGCCAGAAATAATGGTTTTTTATTTGATCAATCGACTTCGTTGTTACTCGCGGTGAGCTATGCCATTCCATCTTTTGTTTTTGCGATTTTACTGATTGTTTTCTTCGCAGGTGGGAGTTATTTACAGTGGTTTCCGTTACAAGGATTGGTTTCCGAAAATTTTGCTCAACTCAGTTTCTTTGCCAAAATTAAAGATTATTTATGGCATATGTGTTTGCCAATTTTAAGCATGGTTTTGGGAAGCTTTGCTGCGCGTGCCTATTTAATGAAGTATTCATTTGTTGAAGAATTAAAAAAGCCTTATGTATTAACTGTGCGATCAAAAGGCTTGAATGAACATCAAGTATTGTATGGGCACGTTTTCCGAAATGCGATTTTAATTGTGGTTGCAGCTTTGCCCGAAACTTTAGTGGGGCTTTTCTTTGTCGGTAATCTCTTTATTGAAATTATTTTTAATTTAGATGGGATTGGTTTACTCGGTTTTGAGGCGATCACCCAACGGGATTATCCTGTGGTTTTTGGAACGTTGTTTATCTTTACCTTGTTTGGACTCATTTTAAGATTAATTGGAGATTTACTCTATCAATTAATTGATCCACGGATTGATTTTGAGTCAAGAGGTGGAAAGTGATGTCACCATTGATGCGAGGACGACTACAACGTTTTAAACAGAACAAACTTGGTTTTGGCTGTTTTATTGTATTTATCGTGATTTTTGTCCTGTCACTTGCCGCTGAGTTGATTGCAAATGACAAGCCATTACTGGTGCGCTATCAACAATCTTTTTATTTTCCATTTATTCAAGATTATCCTGAAACGACCTTTGGTGGTGAGTTTGAAACCACGACAGACTATCAAGATCCTGTGGTTAAACAGCTTATCCAAGCGCAGGGGTGGATGATTTCTCCTCCAGTTGCATTTGCCTATCAGACACCAAATTTATCATTGGCAGTGCCTGTTCCATCACCGCCGACGGCACAAAATTGGTTGGGCACGGATGATCAAGGTCGTGATGTCTTTGCACGTATTTTGTATGGTTTACGAGTTTCTCTTTTATTTGGTTTGGCTTTAACGCTGTGTTCTGCGGTATTCGGAATCATTGTAGGGGCAATTCAAGGTTATTACGGTGGTTGGGTTGATTTGATCGGTCAACGTATTTTAGAAGTTTGGGGCGGTTTACCCATGCTTTTCATTGTGATGATTTTGGTCAGTTTCTTTAGTCCAAATGTGTATTGGTTATTTGTGATTATGCTGCTGTTTGGCTGGACTGAGTTGGTTGGATTGGTTCGTGCTGAGTTTTTACGCGCACGCCATTTGGATTATGTGCGTGCTGCACAAGCTGTAGGTTTACGTGATTATCAAATTATTTTTAAACATATCTTACCGAATGCTGTAAGTTCAAGTTTATCGCAAATTCCTTTTATGTTGACGGCTAATATTGTGGCTTTGACTGCATTGGATTTTTTGGGTTATGGCTTACCACCAGATGCAGCGTCATTGGGTGAATTATTATTACAAGGCAAAAATAATTTAGATGCGCCGTGGTTGGTGCTATCAGGATTTTTTAGCTTAGCACTGGTACTTTCTTTGTTAATTTATATCGGGGAGGCTGCACGTGATGCATTTGACCCAAGACAATAATCAGGCTGTATTGAAAGTAGAAAAACTCAGTATTTGTAATGAGTTAGGACAGCCACTCGTGAGTGATCTTAGCTTTGATCTGTTTCCTGCAAAAACACTTGCGCTTGTTGGTGAAAGTGGTTCAGGTAAATCCGTAAGCATGTTGGCTTTGTTGGGGTTATTACCTCAAACATTGAGCATCAGTGGTTCAGTGCAACTTGAGGGCGCTGATTTATATCAATTGAATAGCATGCAATTACAGCAGATACGTGGCAAAAAAATTGCGATGATTTTTCAAGAGCCGATGACAGCACTGAATCCATTACATCAAGTTGAAAAAATTGTAGGTGAAAGCTTGATCTTAGCGGGTCAATCTAAAGCTGAAGCTCGACAAAAAGTACTGTGTTTATTGCAAGATGTTGGGATAGAAAATGCAGAACAAATTTTAAAACGTTATCCACATGAGCTGTCAGGTGGGCAACGCCAGCGTGTGATCATTGCGATGGCATTAGCATTAGCACCTGATATTTTAATTGCTGATGAGCCGACAACCGCTTTGGATGTGATGTTGCAAGCTCAAATTCTTGATCTGTTAAAGCAAATCCAACAGCAACGTCAAATGTGCATGATTTTGATTAGCCATGATCTAAATTTGGTGAAACGATATGCCGATCATGTTCTGGTCTTAAATCAAGGTCATACAGCAGAGCAGGGCACAGTTGAAGAAATTTTTACCCATCCTAAAACCGCGTATACCCGTCATTTGCTGGAGCATGATTTTGGGGATGCTCTAAGTTTAGATGTGACAGAAATGTTATTGGCTTTAAACCATGTCTCAGTAAAATACCCAATCAAACGTGGCTTGTTTAACCAAATTAAAAGTTTTCAGCTCGCTGTGGATTCTATCAACTTAGACCTTATGCAAGGAGAAGCACTCGGAATCGTAGGGGAAAGTGGATCAGGAAAATCGTCTTTGGCTTTAGCGATTGCACGATTAATCAAAAGTGAAGGTGAAATCCATTTTGAGAAGATTCAACTCAATCAATTAAACCAAAATCAATTACGTTCTATCCGAACTGACTTACAAATTGTATTTCAGGATCCTATGAGTAGTTTGAACCCAAGGATGAATGTTGAGCAGCTTATTGCGGAAGGATTAAATTTGCGTGCGATTGAGAAATCGCAGATCGCGTTAGAAATTGAACAAGTTTTAGAAAAAGTAGAATTGTCTGTTGAGGATAAACATAAATATCCACATGAACTTTCTGGTGGGCAACGACAGCGCGTTGCATTGGCTCGAGCTTTGGTTTTACAGCCTAAACTCATCATTTTAGATGAACCCACATCAGCACTTGATCGGTCGACGCAAAGGGCTATGATTCAACTGCTACGTCGGTTACAACAACAAGATAAAATGAGTTATTTGTTCATCAGTCATGACTTACAAGTCATTAAAGCGCTTTGTCAAAAAATAATGGTAATGCGGCAGGGCAAAGTATTGGAATATCAAGACACGGCATTGTTATTTTCATCTCCTCAAACTGAATATACGCGCCAGCTGATTTCTGCTAGCGAATATTAGCATTGTAATTAAATTGACATATGTTATTGTCAATTTATCGGAAGATATCTTGACACCAACAATAATCAGATTAAATTAGAGTAAATACTCTAATTATAGCAGAGGATGACCATGAGTCAGATTGCAGACAGTATCCAAATTCGCAATACCATTTTTAAAAATCGCATTATCAAAGGAGCAATGAGTGAGGCGCTCGCCAATCACGAAGGGCAGCCAAATGAATTGCATATTGGTTTGTATGAAGCTTGGGCAAAAGGTGGCTTGGGCTGTGCGATCACAGGCAATGTCATGGTGAATATTGCTGCTAAAAATGAACCTGGTGTGGTTGCGATTGAAACCGAACGTGATTTAGCTAAATTGCAACAATGGGCCGCAGTTGGTAAGAAATACGGTATGGTGCAACTTATTCAGTTGTCTCATCCTGGACGCCAATGCCCGAAAGGGTTAAACAAAGAAACGGTCGCACCATCTGCTGTCCCTTTTAGTCCAATGCTTGCAACCATGTTTGGTACACCGCGTGAGCTAACACATGATGAAATCCTCGATATTATCCAACGTTTTGCAACAGCCGCAGCCGTTTGTGAAAAGGCAGGATTTGAAGGTGTCCAATTACATGGTGCGCATGGCTATTTGATCAGCCAATTTTTGTCACCATTGACCAATAAGCGTACCGATCAATGGGGTGGTTCAATTGAAAATCGTACGCGTTTTTTATTGGAAATTTATAAAGCAGTTCGTGCTGCAACCTCAGAAAACTTCATCATTTCAGTAAAATTAAACTCTGCTGATTTCCAACGTGGTGGAATCACTGAAGAAGATGTGATTACCGTGTTTAAAACCATTGATGAGGCGGGGATTGATATTATCGAAATCTCTGGTGGCACTTATGAAGCACCTGCAATGGCTGGAGCAAAGGCCGAGTCACGTAAGGCAAGTACGATTGCACGAGAAGCGTATTTCCTTGAGTTCGCTGAAAAGATTCGTCAGCATGTATCATGTAAATTGATGGTGACAGGTGGCTTCCGTACTGTTGCTGGTATGAATGCCGCGCTTGAAAGTGGGGCATGTGATTTCATTGGTATTGCTCGCCCACTTGCTGTGGAAACGGACTTAACTGATCGTTTAATCGCAGGCAATGATGTACGTTATGCAGTAAACCAGATTAAAACAGGAATTCCTTTTGTTGATAAAATGGCAATCATGGAAATCATTTGGTATGCGGCACAATTTAAGGCGATTGGTCAGGGGAAGAAACCAAATCCAAAATTATCACCTCTAATTGTGTTCTTAAATTATGCGAAAGGAAATATTAAAGCGGTTGTCAAAGGGCGTGTTAATTCTCGAAAGTCAGCATAATATTTTAAGGACGCTTCGGCGTCCTTTTTATTTCGAATAAAAATAAAAAATCATTCATACCCTATAGAATATGTTGCTGATAAAGTCGTTTGAGCTTAGAGTTTCAATAACTTCATTTACAATAATTTTTATAAGTAGGGGAAATAGATGACCATGATTATTATTTTGATTGCTGTTTTTGCAGTCATTTTATTCTTTTTAGCGAATGTGAATAAGGCTAAAGGTAATAGAGGTGAGCGCAACCCAATCAAAGGTAAACGCATCATCACAATGAATGAACAACCAACTTTTTTAAGATTACGAGAAGCTTTGCCTGAGCATATTGTTTTAGCACAAGTTGCTTTTAGTGCATTTATGACAGCAAAAGGATATGCAACACGTAATTTATTTAATCGTAAAGTTGCTGATTTTGTTGTCTTAGATAAACAATTTAATGTAGTTGCGATTGTTGAACTCGATGATGCTTCACATAAAGGTAAGGAAGAAAAAGATGCTGACCGAGATGCATTAATTGCTGAGGCTGGTTATCGTGTGATCCGTTATAAAAGAACGCCTGACCTAGAGCAAGTACAAAAAGATTTTGGAATTATTAAAGTTGCTGAACTCGTTGAAGAACCTTTGGCTGAACCAAAAACACATTTAGTATCAGATGCATTTATTGTTGAAACAGATACCAATGAGCAAAAAATATCTTAAATTTTATTTTGATACTCAAAATAAAAAAGCCACTGTCTGAAAGATGCAGTGGCTTTTTTGAATTTGGCGTCCCTACGGGGATTCGAACCCCGGTTACCGCCGTGAAAGGGCGATGTCCTAGGCCTCTAGACGATAGGGACTTCTTGAGGTGGGTGTATATTAGGGTTCTGTCACCAAAGTGTCAAGAAGGTGAGGAGACAGTTTGTTCAAAATATAGCAAAACAGTTCAGCTGTCTTCTGAGTATCATACAAAGCAGAGTGCGCTTCTTTACCGTCGAACTCAATACCAGCTTGAATACATGCGCGAGCTAAGACAGTTTGACCAAACATCACTGCACTTAGCGTCACTGTATCAAAGACTGAAAAGCTGTGAAATGGATTCTGATTTTTTGTGCCAGAACGTGCAATCGCAGCTTGTAAGAAACCCAAGTCAAAGTGAGCATTATGACCCACTAAGACCGCATGAGTACAATGCTGGGCCTTACGAACTTCATTCAATGACTTAAATATACGACGTAATGCTGTTCGCTCATCTTCAGCCATTGCGATTCGCATTGGGTTAGATGGATCGATACCAATAAAATCTAAAGACCGACGATCTAAATTTGCGCCTTCAAATGGATTGATATGTGCATGGAATGAAGGGCCTGGAACAAATTGTCCTTGTTCATCATAGACAATCGGAATACAAGCAATTTCGAGTAAAGCATCGGTTTGCGAATTGAAACCTGCTGTTTCAACATCGACAACAACAGGTAAAAATCCACGAAAACGCTGACCAATGACAGGAGCTTTGTTTTCTTCTTGGGTCACACTTTTCTCCATTGCAGTGTTTTACCTGCATGAAGTGGAATAATTTTTTGACCATCAAGATAGTCAAGCGACTCAGCTACGGTATTATCTTCTTTAACTAAAGTAATTGTAGACGTATTACGTGGTAAACCATAGAAATCTGCACCAAACATGCTTGCAAAACCTTCTAAACGTTCAATTTTACCCACTTGATCAAATGCTTGTGCATAAAGCTCAATTGCATTTGGTGCGCTGTAGCAACCTGCACAACCACATGCATTTTCTTTGGCATTTTGCGAATGTGGTGCACTATCTGTACCCAAGAAAAATTTTGGATTACCACTTGTTGCAACTTCCAATAATGTCGTTTGATGCGTTTGACGTTTTAAAATTGGCAGGCAGTAGAAATGCGGTTTAACACCACCGACCAATAAATCATTACGATTGAAAAGTAAATGTTGCGGTGTGATTGTTGCAGCAACATTACGATCTTGTTCAAGAACAAAGTTAGCTGCATCACTGGTTGTAATATGTTCTAAAACAACTTTTAGTTTTGGAAATTGCTTTAACAGTGGAGATAAAATTTCATCAAGGAAACGTTTTTCACGATCGAAAATATCGACATGATTATGAGTGACTTCACCATGCAAGAGTAATGGAACTTGATGTTCTTCTAATTGCTCGATTACGGCATATACTTTACGAATATCACTCACGCCATTATCCGAATTGGTTGTTGCGCCAGCAGGATAAAGTTTGATGGCATTAACAAATTCAGATTCTTTAATTTTACGAACTTCATCAGGTGAGGTGAAGTCAGTAAAGTAAAGTACCATGCGCGGATCGAAATGAAGACCTTCAGGTACGTGAGTTAGAATACGTTCACGGTAAGCTAAAGCTTCTTCTACCGTTTTTACAGGTGGAACTAGATTTGGCATACAGATTGCGCGCGCAAATTGTTTAGCTAAATCAGGTACAGTACGCTCTAAGGCTAAACCATCACGCAGGTGGGCGTGCCAATCATCTGGTTGTAAAAGGGTAATCGTGTTCAAGGTGCACTTCAAACTTAAAAATAATACAAATAATAATGCATAAAGTGTGAAAATGGTAACTACAATTACGGATAAGTGGTTAATCAAAGTGCACGACAAAATGACAAATTGTGTTATTTTTATGCGGCACAAGAATACAGCATTATAAGAAGAGTTAGAGGGATGGAAAATCAGTATGATCTTGAACAGTTAAGGCGGTCGAAAGAAGAGTTAGAGCAGCTTGTTTTTCAACATTTTAAAGGGAAGAAAACACAAAAGACTTTACCGTCTCAACTAGAAAATGAGTTCTGGCAATTTAATATTGATAGAACGCGGATTAATTCAATCCAATTTTTTGGTCAGGGTGTGATTACTTATACGATTTTTGTTCTCCTCATATTGCCTTCAAACTTTCTAGTTATCCGTTCTAGTCCCAATTTTATTGCCGATTTTGTTTATAGTATTTTGAGCCTGCTCATAGTAGGCGGTGCATTATTTTTATTTTGGGTATTTGCTCGTTTTCGCAGGCTCAATAAACTATTTTATCCTGCCGTTTGTTGCATCGTATTTTCTACGATCGTTTTTCCATCGTTATTTATGATGAGTATCACCAATGTTGTCCTGCAAAATCAGGCAATGGTGATGATTGCCTTTTTATATATGTTGGGATTTATCCTAAGTGGTATCCGACCTACACATATGTTATGGCTAGGATCAGTCGCTGCTATTGGTATTTTAGTCTCTTTATATTTACTAGAAATACCCTGCGATTTTTTAATGTTGGGGCGGACATTTATTGGCAGTTTACTTTTAGGTTTTTCTATTAGTGTGATGCTGACATCTAAAGAACGAAAGTTATTTTTAAAAACTAAAATTTCAGAAATAGATGAAAGAATTTTACGTTTACAGGCTTCTGAGTTACTTCATTTAAGCCAGCATGATGAATTAACCAAAGTGTCAAATCGACGTACTTTCGAAGAGATGTTTAGTTATTATTATGACTTGGCATGTCGTGAAACCAAGTCAATGTCTGTGCTTTTTATCGATATCGATTATTTTAAAAACTATAACGATTTCTATGGTCATCAGATGGGTGATCAAGTAATTTCAGCAATTGCGAAAACAATTAAAAGTTCGATTCGACATATGGACTTTATTGCACGCTATGGGGGAGAGGAGTTTGTTGTTTTATTACCTGAGACCTCAGCACAAGGCGCTTATGCCGTTGCAACCAATATCTATAAAGCCATTGATCGGCTTATGATCCCACATGAAAAATCTTTAGTATCCAATCATGTGACCATCAGTTTAGGAATTACAGTATTTAATGGCAATCCTAAAATTAGCCAAGATGTCTTGATTCATACTGCTGACAAAGCGTTGTATCGCGCTAAACAATTGGGTCGGAATCAGATTTATTATCAACCCTTACCGATCGTAGAATAAAAAAACCGAATATAAATTATATTCGGTTTTTATGTCGCTCGATTGTCAAAATCATTCTAAGAATTTAACTGTAACACCTGAACGGACTTTAGCACCTAAATCATTTGCATCCCAGTTGGTTAAACGGATACAACCATGTGATGCGGTCTTAGAAATTAAAGATGGGTTTGGTGTGCCATGAATACCAAATGATTTTTTACTTAAACCAATCCAGATATTGCCGACTGGAGCATTTGGACCAGGTGGTAACGAGAGAGGTTTAAGATTCTTACCTTGTACAAAGTTAGAAGGTGAATAGCTATACCAAGGGTTTTTAGCAACACCTGTGACTTTATAAGTTCCTGTTGGTGAAGGTGTATCTGTGCTGCCAATCGTTGCAGGAAATGAGGCGATCATTTGGTTTTGGCTGTTGAACAAATAAAGTTGTCTAGCGCCTTTGTGTGCAACGATTAAGTGAATGTCTTCAGGTAAATCGTTGCGAACATTCGCAACAACGATTTTTTCACCCACTTTTTTAAAGTTCGCGCGAGGGTTAAGTTGTTTTAGGAAATTTTCATCCATATGGAATTTTTCGCCTAACATTTCTGTTACGCGAGTGTAATAAAGACCTTTCATTTTTGCTTGTAAAGCATAGTCAGAAGGAATTGAATCTGCATATGGCCCTTTTAGGTCATCTTCAGTGATGGTGTACTCAACATAAGCAGGTTTAGTCTGTTTTGCGACTAATGCATCCCATGTTTCTTTGGTCAACTCACCTGTTGGTGTAATGCCATTCATTTGTTGGAATGAAGCAATCGCTTTTAAGGTGTTTTTACCACTTGAACCATCAATTGCACCTGGTGAAGCGTGCGCATTATTTAGCATAACATGGGCGCGGGCATAGGCTGGGTGCTTACCTCTTGGTAAGCCTTCAGGCCATTCAGCATTATTAATCGCATCCATTTTCCATGACTTTGGAATTTCTGGTGGTAAAGCTGCTGTTGTAGTATCTGGAGCTTTGTCTAGGTTCGGAGATACGACAGATGCAGTATTTACTTGTGGCTGTGAAGCTGGTTGAGCCACAACAGCAGAAGCTGGGCTTGTATTCATCACAGGTTGTGAAGCTGGTTGAGCTACAACACTTGATGTTGCACGATCAATTGCCAAAGGATCTATTGGATCTTGGACTGGTGCTGAGATTATTTTTGGATTTAAAGGTTGCTCAGTTGTTGGAGCAGCGAAAGCAACATTAGCAATAATACAACTTAAACTCATAGCGAGTAATGAGCGAACAAACATGTAATTCAACCTTAAGAATTATTCATATTGAGATATAAGATGTTGCAAGTATTACAGAAAATAAGCTGAGTTGCAGTAGCTGTTTTGTGTCAAAGCGAAATTTTTAGCCCAAGGCAGATTTTTTGTATGGAATTATAATTTCTAGGCTAACTTTGCTATCATGCGCGCTACATGAAAGAATTTAGAGATTGGTAATGACAACGTTGAAAAATGATCGTTTTTTACGAGCTTTATTACGTGAACCTGTTGATACAACACCTGTGTGGATGATGCGTCAGGCAGGTCGTTATTTACCAGAATATCGTGAAACTCGTGCTCAAGCAGGTGATTTCCTTTCTTTGTGTAAAAATACTGATTTTGCTTGTGAAGTGACTTTACAGCCATTACGTCGCTATGAGCTTGATGCCGCAATTCTTTTTTCAGATATTTTAACAGTTCCTGATGCTTTAGGTTTAGGTTTGTATTTTGAAACAGGCGAAGGACCAAAGTTTCATAAAATAGTCCGTACTGAACAAGATGTTGCAAATTTGCCTAAGTTAAATGCGAAGTCGGATCTAGCATATGTCATGAATGCAGTTTCGACCATTCGATCTGCTTTAAATGGTCAAGTACCTTTAATTGGTTTTTCTGGTAGCCCTTGGACACTTGCAACATATATGGTTGAAGGTGGTTCAAGTAAAGAGTTCCGTTTTACGAAGAATATGATGTATGCACAGCCAGAAGTATTGCATGCGTTATTAGATCATCTTGCAGATTCCGTTATTGATTATCTAAATGCACAAATTGATGCTGGTGCACAAGCAATCCAAATTTTTGATAGCTGGGGTGGTGCATTAGCACATCGAGAATATGTTGAATTCTCACTCAATTATATGAAGAAAATTATTGCAGGTCTTCAACGTGAAAAAGATGGTCGTCGTATTCCAATTATTGTCTTTACCAAAGGTGGTGGACAATGGCTAGAAGCGATGGTGGGTACTGGTGCAGATGCTTTTGGGGTGGATTGGACCACGCCATTATATACAGCGAGAGATGTGATTGCTGGTCGCGCAGCATTACAAGGCAATCTCGATCCAGCAGTACTGTATGGTTCAGCGGCATCCATTGAAAAATCAGTAAAAGCAATGCTCGATGATGCTTATGCGAATGGCGAAAAAACAGGTTATGTTGCTAACTTAGGGCATGGTATTACGCAATGGGTTGATCCTGCTCAGCCGAAAATCTTTGTTGATACCGTTCATGAATATAGTGCGAAATATTTAGGTTGATTTAAAAACTCTAATCAATATCTGATGTTAGGATCAATCTTGTGCAGTTGATTGTTTTACCGCTACATTTTATCGCTAAGGCAGCTTCGGCTGCCTTATTTGGATTATTACTTTTAATTGCTTTTGCATTAACAGCACCGATGGGAAGCAATGAGTATTTTGGTTTCTTCCGTTATGATTATCTGCTTTTTTATGCTTTGATCATTCAAGCTTGCCTGATCTATTTGAAGCTCGAGTCATGGGCAGAAGCAAAAGTCATTGCTTTGTTTCATATCATGGCGATGGGGATGGAGATTTTTCTCACACATCCAGCAATTGCTTCTTGGCAGTATCCGCAACCTGCTGTATTTAAATTACTTACAGTGCCACTTTTTGCTGGGTTTATGTATTCGGCTGTAGGTAGCTTTTTTGCGAGATCTCTTAGATTATACCAAGTTGCATTTGAGCACTTACCAAGATTCAGTAATATGCTGTGCCTCGCTGTTTTATCTTATTTAAATTTCATGACTAAGTTTTTTATTCCAGATATCCGTATTGCATTATTTATCTGGAGTATCATCATTTTTTGGAAAACAAAACTACATTTTCAGCTTCAGCAGAAGCATTTTAAAATTCCAATGTTACCTGTTTTGTTATTATTGGCTTTCTTGATTTGGATCGCAGAAAATATTAGTACATTTTATAAAATATGGTTGTATCCAAGCCAAGTTGATGCATGGCATATGGTGGGATGGGGCAAGTTAGGTTCATGGTATTTATTATTACTATTAAGTCTGGTATTGGTACTTAAAATTCTAGGTAATCGCAATGAAAGTGGAATGTGGCAGTTAAAATAAACTGTATTTTTAGATAAATATGATGATTACAAAGCTCGGTTTATAAATATTTCAACTTTATTTCAAAATCTATTTGCTAAAACTAGTTAACCTCGTTATTTTAATGCAAGTGTATGAATGTGAAATTCACAGCACGATAGTGATAACAAATACCAATAAATAATTGATACTGGAGATCTTTCCTATGTTTAAAAAAATTGCATTAGCAGCTTTATTGGCAGCTGGTTCAACTGTAGCAATGGCTGACAATGATGTTGGTTGTGGTGTTGGTACGCAAGTTTGGGCTGGGCAAAAAGGTGTTGTACCTAAAATTCTTGCAGCTACAACAAATGGTATTTTTACAAACCAATTATTAGGGATCACTTTTGGTACTTTAGGATGTCGTCAAGGTGGTACAGTGACTGCTCAAGTGGTGACATTTACCAATGAAAATGCGGAAGCTCTTGCGCGTGATATGGCTGTTGGTCAAGGTGAAAGCTTGAATGTTCTTGCTGAGCTTATGCAGATTAAAGCTCAAGATAAAGCACGTTTCTTCGCAGTTTCAAAAGCGAACTTTGCTGAAATTTACTCAAGCAAAAATCAAAATACACTTCAAGTTTTAGACTCTCTACAAGGTGTTATGGCAAAAGATGCTGTATTGAAAGCTTATGTCTAATCTTTGATACTTTGAAACCCTGTCACTTGGCAGGGTTTTCTTATATTCGATAGTAGATTGCTTCGATCATTTTATTAGTTCGCAATAAAAAGCTGATGTATGAGAGAAGTGATTTGTTGTCAGATTGATAATTCTTAAAAATGTTTGTTGCTGAATGAAATTTGTTACTTGTATTGTCGCTTCTATATTCTGTCAAGCTGCTTATGCTGTAGCTCCATCTGATATTCAAAACTATATAAATCTAGCTGAACAAAAAAAATTGGATCAAGACATGACGTGGCAACGATTGATGTATGCTGATCAATCACAAACCAGTGAGGTGAATTATAACGGCTATTTTTATGCGCTTGATGGTAAAACCAATATAAAAAATGAGCTTCATGCAGATATTCAAACTTTGTTTCAACAAACTGAAAATAATCAGTCTATTCGCTGTAAATTTCCTGCACGTAGCCGCTGGTTGATCGAGCAGTTGCAAATCCCAACTCAACAACTTCCCAATGTGGGCTGCGATGACTTTGATACGTGGATTAATCAGATCAAGCCATATAAAGCAACCTTGATTTATGCAACTGACTTTATGGGTAATCCAAGTTCGATGTTTGGGCATACACTTTTGCGATTAGACCCCAAAGATCAGAAACAACTTAATTTAGTTTCTTATGCTGTGAATTATGCTGCTACTGTAAATGGTCAAGATAACTGGTCATATGCTTGGAAAGGGCTAACAGGGCAATATCCTGGTGAATATTCCTTAATGCCTTATTATCGTAAAGTCAAAGAATATGGTGATTTTGAAAGTCGTGATTTATGGGAATATGAACTCAACTTAACTCCCGAGGAAACACGCTTCTTGGTGGAACATATTTGGGAAATGCAGCATGTGAGTTTCCCTTATTATTTTGTCAGTGATAACTGTGCTTATCGTTTGTTAGGACTGATTGATTTGGTTCGGCCAGAGCTAAATTTAAAAAAACAGTTTAATTATGCTGCGATTCCAATTGAGACATTAAAAGCAGTTGATGATCAGAATTTAGTGAACGATGTCGTTTATCGTCCAGCACTTGAAACTCAATTGCTTTCACAGGCGAAGCAGCATGGGACACATTTGGCTAAAGTTGCGCACAAAGTTGCTTTGCTACCATCAGATCAAATTCAAGCTGTTCTAAGTGCTTATAACATTCAAGATCAAGCTAAAATTTTAGAGATGACATACGACGACTTATATTTGCAATTTGTCAGTCGCGTTGTTGAAACAGAAATTGCTCAACCGCGATTACGACAACTATTAGCATTGCGTAGTCAAATAGAAGTTGAGAAACAACGTCAAGAACCGACTCGCCCGAAGATGCAACCTGTTGAAGGACATCATGCGCGTAATATCTCAGTCAATGTAGGGGAATTACAAGGCAAGGCATTTGTTGAGTTAGGACATCGCCAAGCCTACCATGATTTGATTGATCCTCAAGGTGGCTATCGCTTAGGTACGCAGCTTTTATTTTTAGATGGAAGTGTTCAATATCGAGATGATCAACTCAAACTTGAGCATTTGGATTTACTTTCGGTGAATTCTTATAATCCGATTCAACCCTTCAAATCACCAATCAGTTGGGGCTTTAATTTTGGTTGGAAACAAAAAGCGGTTCAAGATGGCAAATTTAGTGAAGATCAGCAGCATGGTGTAATGAACTTAAACATGCAGGCGGGCTATAGTTTGGCAGATTATGATCGACGTCATCTATGTTACGCCCAATTACAAGGGCATGTGCAAGGTGGAAAAAACTTAGATAAAGGTTGGCGCGTTGGCATAGGGCCAACGGTGGGTTGTATGAATCGATGGACAGGTCGAATCAATAGCGTCTTACAAGTTGAATTGCCGTATTGGCAAGATCAGAATCAGTGGAATCTAAAACTGGGCTCTCAATTCCAATATAGTTTAAATTCAAATAATGCTATGCGATTGAGTTGGGACTTTGAACAACAAGATCACAGGGATTGGAATAAAGTCGGTTTAGGTTATATTCGTTTTTTCTAGATCTTAGACTTCTCTTAGAGAGTTCATTGTTTCTAATGGACTGTGTTCCTCTATGGTAAAGAAGTCTAGTCATAATCTATTTGAATAAAAGAGAATACTAATACTATGCCTCAACCACGACATAATATTTCTTTACAGCCTCAACGACTTCAAATGTACCGACAAAAGATGGCGGAATGATACCCGCTTGACCTGCTGATATTTCAACAAAAGACTTGTTGTCAGTATCATGCAAGCGAACAATTCCTTCGATGACTTGGAAAAATTCTTGTTTGTTGTCAGCAAATACAATATTCCACGCACCCACTTCGCATTGCCAAATGCCACAACTCATATTGGGATGTTCATAGAGGCTGTGTGTCAAACGTTGCGGATTACCTGTTACGAGTCGATCAGGTCGAGGATAGTCTATCGCTGCATTCGTCTGCTCTAAACTAAATGGATCGAGTAATAATGCTGTAGCTGTCATATTTCATGATGGGCGTGCTTAAATTAAGCTAATTATAAAGCATCTTTATACGTCTAAGTTAAGCTTACTAAAATGACAAAATGAATTTGATTAAGAAAAATTAGAAATAAAAAAGCCTCAATTGAATTGAGGCTTTAAGAGCCATATTACTTAGTAACTTTCTGGTACAGCACTTAAAAATTCACGACGTGCATCTTTATCAGTCTTAAAATCACCAACAAAAGAAACGGTACGAGTCGTAGATTCTTGTTTACCTACGCCTCGCATCATCATGCACATATGCGCTGAATCAATCACCACTGCAACACCACGTGCTTTCGTTACATCAGCAACAGCTTCGGCAATTTGCTGGGTTAGATTTTCTTGAATCTGCAAGCGGCGAGCAAACATTTCTGTAATACGGGCAAATTTAGATAGACCTAAGACTTGACCTTCTGGTAAATAAGCAATGTGTACACGACCATAAAAAGGGAGCAGGTGGTGTTCACAAAGTGAATAAAATTCAATATTTTTAACCAATACCATTTCATGGTTATCGGATGGGAAAACCGCACTATTTGTAACTTCTTCAAGCGTTTTACTATAACCAGAAGTTAAAAAAGAAAAAGCTTTAGCCGCACGCATAGGCGTATCTTTGAGGCCTGGGCGATTCAAATCTTCACCAACGGCAGTTAAGATGTTTGCGTACGATTGCTGCATAGACATAACAATGTTCACTTAGGTGGGTTGAACAAAACGGGAATTGTATCAGAAAACGATTCAAAAACTTACTTTTGAGTCAAATGCCGATTATTGTTTGTACTTTGGATTCTTTTCTGCTCGTTTTAATAGGACTAAAACAGCACCAGTGCCGCCTTGATTTTCAGGCGCACTGACAAAAGCAAGAACATCGCGATGTTGTCTGAGCCAGCCATTTACATAGGTTTTTAAAATTGCTTCTGGGCCTTTACCATGAACAATTTTAATGACGTTTTGATTTTCATCTTTGGCCATTTGAATGATTTGTAAAACTGCAGCGCGCGCTTGTTCAACTGTACAACCATGCAAATCGACTGCTTCGAACCAACGAATTTTACCAGCTTTCAAATCTTCAAATACTTTGTGTTGTAGGGTCGCAATGCGATAGCTCAATGCTGCTTGACTGGCAACAGGATTTAAAATGGCTTGCGTATCTGAAATTTCAGTAAGTTCTTGCTCAGCACCACCTTCTGCAGCAGCGCGCTTTGCTAAAGTTTGGGCATCGACTTTTTTACTACGCATAACTTTGGTATCGGCAATATTTTTATTGTCGATCGGTTTGACCCCAAGAAGGGCTTTTTTAAAAAGTTCTGTATCTTCCAATTCTTCAGCGGCAGCTTGCGCCTTTTTTGATTCGGCTTGCTTCGCAATCGCGCTGGATTGTGGATTAGAGATTTGCTTTTTAAAGGCTTTCAGTAAATTAAACTGATCTTTAGAAAGCGATGAATCATGTTTACTCATAATTTTAGAAAAATAGGCAAGATACGAGAGAAGTGTAAAATTATAGTCTGAATCCGTGATGATTTGAACTGAATTGCATTCATGCGATCTTTGATAAGAGGACTCAGTAATTAGCGATAAATAACAATTGATTATCTAAAATGAAATCGTAGTTTATATTGAGGGCTTATATAGCCTATATTTTATAAAACATTCACCACTCAATATAACTTCACCCTCTAATTCAAATCCCAATAAATAAATTCCTTTTAAATTTTCTCTTGTTAGAGATAGTAAAATATTAACTGACTCGAAGCCCATATTATTTTTCCAAGAAAATAAATGAGGCATAAAAAAGCCCAATGATAAGGAATTGGGCTTTTCATCTAATTTAAATTTAAACCTGTTTTGGCTGACCAAACAAGTCACCAAATGCCACATCAGGTCTAGGCTGTTTCATAAAACTCTCGCCAACAAGGAACGTATGAATATCATTGGCTTGCATCATTGCAACATCGTCAGGTGTGGCAATACCACTTTCAGTGACTAACAAGCGAGATGCGGGGAGTAATTTCTTCAAACGAATGGATGTCTCTAAATCAACATCAAAGGTTTTAAGATTACGGTTGTTCACGCCTAAAATACATTGCTCAGAAAGTTTTAATGCACGCTCTAACTCATATTCATCATGTACTTCAACCAATACATCGAGCTGATGTTCAAATGCGGTTTTAGACATTTCTTCTAATTGTTGATCGGACAAGCAAGCCACGATTAATAAAATACAATCTGCTTGTAATGCACGTGCTTCGACAACATTGTAAGGATCAACTAAGAAATCTTTACGCAAAGCAGGTAAGGCACAATGTTGACGTGCAATGGCAATATTTTCATCTGTACCTTGGAAGAAATCTACATCTGTTAGAACAGAAAGACACGCTGCACCAGCTTGTTCGTACTGTTGAGCAATTTCAGCAGGATTAAAGTCTGCACGAATCACGCCTTTAGATGGAGAGGCTTTTTTAATTTCAGCAATCACAGCAGGACGTTTGTGTTGTAAGGCATTGGCGAAACCACGTACAGGTGTCGCTGCTTTTGCCCATTCTTCAACATCATGCAGGTTACGTTGTTTTAAACGTGCTGCAAGTTCCTCATGTTTACGGTCAACAATTTTACCGAGAATGGTATTTTGAATATTGATCATGAGAAGTCCTTAGTCTGCTTGATATTGTTTCAATGTTTTGGTGAATTCAGCCAAGATACTCATTTTTTCAGTGGCTTGACCGCCATAAAGAATATCTTGAGCAAGTTCAACAGCTTGTTTGTAGGTGCTAGTAATGCCTGCAACATAGATGCCTGCACCTGCGTTCAGTGCAATCATATTGGCAGCTTTTTCGCCAATCTCTGATTTATCTCGACCGAGTGCATCTTTAATCAGTTTTAAGCTTTCTTCAGAACTATTGACTGTTAGACCTGATAGAGTTTGAGATTGAATACCAACATCATCTGGACTTAATGTCCATTCCGTAATTTCGCCATTCTTTAGTTCAGCGACAGCTGTCGGCGCAGCAAGGCTAATTTCATCCAAACCATCTTTAGAATGCACAACCAGTACATGCTCTGCACCAAGTTGTTTCAGTACTTCTGCAATTGGGCGGCAAAGTTCATCTGAGAATACACCAATGACAAAACGGTTCACGCCAGCAGGATTGGTGAGTGGTCCTAATAAATTAAAAATACTACGAATACCTAACTCACGACGTGGTGCAACCGCATATTTCATTGCTTTGTGGTGATTAGGTGCAAATAGAAAACCTACACCAATTTCACGGATGCAACGTTCAGTTTGCTTCATATCGAGATCAAGTTGGATACCCATTTGCTCAAGCACATCAGAAGAGCCAGATTTGCTTGAAACGCCACGATTACCATGTTTTGCAATTGTTGCACCAGCAGCGGCGATCACAAAACTTGAGGCAGTTGAAACATTAAATAAATTTTGTCCATCACCACCCGTTCCGACGATATCGACGAGGTGTGGAATGTCGCTAACATCAATCTTAATTGCAAATTCACGCATGATCCGTGCAGCAGCAGTAATTTCATCTATGCTTTCACCTTTCATACGCAGACCCATCATCAGCGCGCCGATTTGAGCATCTGTCGCTTCACCTTGCATAATACTGCGCATTACATCTTCCATTTGCGGTTGGGTAAGATGAATGTTTTTAGTAATGTGATTGAGAGCCTGTTGGATATTCATAGTCATGAGTTACAGCATTATGATTGATTAAAAAATTTCAGAATTAAATAGATTGATCGCAATTGGTTCGGTATGACTTGAGTGTGATACATGATCTAAAAGCTAGCCAGTTATGTTATCAGAAAATAATGTAGATTTTATACGCTTTAAATAAAAACTATCTTGTGCTTCAAAATTAGACATATTGCTATATTTTTCAACTATTATAATCAGTGAATAAATAATTTCATCAATACATAATTCTGTCTTTATGGAAACAAGAATATGCAGATCAGCCAGCTTTTTAATTATCCAGTGAAGTCCTGTAAAGGAAATAAACTTTCGACAATGGATATTGATGGTTTTGGTCCTAATTGGGATCGACGTTGGATGATTGTTGATCCTGATGGGCGGTTTATCACCCAAAGGCAAGTCGCAGAAATGGGACAAATTGGTGTTACGGTTTCATCTGATCGCGTATGTTTTGATTATCAGTCAGAGAAGATCGAGCTCAGTATGATCGAAGCGCAAGGTCAGAAAGATGAGCGCTTAGTGACAGTTTGGCAAGATAAACTTTCGGGGAATCGTATTCATCATCCTGTTAATGCTTGGTTGAGCCAAAAACTTGGACGAGAGGCACAGTTGATTTATATGCCACAAGAGACAATTCGCCAAGTAGATTTAGAGTACGCACAGTTAGGTGATCGCGTAGGATTTGCGGATGGCTTTCCATTCTTGATTATTAGTGAAGCATCTGTTGAGTTTCTAGCTGAGAAAGTAGGTTATCCGCTGGATGTACAGCGTTTTAGACCCAATATTGTGGTGTCGGGGTGTGATGCATTTGCTGAAGATCAATGGAGACAGATACAAATTGGAGATATTGTCTTTGATCTTGTTAAACAGTGCTCTCGATGTGTGATTCCAACAATTGATTTGAAAACAAGTCAAAAGCAACCAGAAATCATGCAAGCAATGCTCAAATATAGAAAACAGGGTACTAAAGTCATGATGGGGCAGAATGCATTACATCGTGGAGAAGGGCATATTACAATTGGGCAGGAAGTAAAAATTATTCGTTGAGTTTAATTCTTAGTTTTTATGAAAAGCCAATTCATTTCAATGAATTGGCTTTTATATATGGAAATTAGTTTGATTAAGCTATCTCATGGTCTGGATTTCTAACACCTAATAATTGACTTGTTGCTGTTCCTGCCGTCATTGAACCATTGACGTTAAGTGCAGTTCGTCCCATGTCAATTAAAGGTTCAATTGAAATGAGTAATGCCACTAAAGTGACAGGAAGTCCCATAGCCGGCAGTACGATGAGGGCTGCAAAGGTTGCACCGCCGCCAACACCGGCAACACCAATAGAACTAAGTGTTACAATCACAACCAGTTGCGCTATCCAAAGTGGATCTAAAGGATTAATTCCAACAGTAGGGGCGACCATTACGGCAAGCATTGCTGGGTATAAGCCAGCACAACCATTTTGACCGATCGTTGCACCAAACGAAGCTGAGAAGCTTGCGATTCCTTCAGGTACGCCAAGCTGTTTGGTTTGTGTTTCGATGTTTAATGGAATGCTTGCTGCGCTGGAACGACTGGTAAAAGCGAAGGTTAAAACAGGAAATACTTTCTTGAAAAAGTCGATCGGATTAACACGAACAAATAATAAAATCAGTCCATGAACGATAAACATGATTGCAAGGCCCAAGTAGGATGCTGCAACGAATTCACCTAATTTCACAATATCAGCTAGGTTTGCGCTTGCGACCATTTTCGTCATGAGTGCCAGTACACCATAAGGCGTAAACTGCATCACTAAACGAACTAAACTTATAATGAGTGCTTGTAATGCCTCAATTCCTTGTCTGATTCTTTCACCATTTACAGCATCTTTTGCCATAAGCTGTAATGCTGCAACGCCTAAGAAAGCTGAGAAAATAACGACGCTAATAATCGCTGTCGGGCGAATGCCTGTTAAATCCGCAAAAGGATTTTGTGGAAAAAGTGACAGCAATAATTGTGGAATATTGAGATCAGAAACTTGACCGATATATTGGCTTTCAATTGTGGCGAGGCGAGCGGCTTCTTTGGTTCCTTGAACAAGACCTTCAGCAGTTAAGCCGAATAGATTGGTCACGCTAATCCCGACTATGGCAGCAATTGCAGTGGTGAATAGCAAGATTCCAATGGTGAGTACACTTATTTTACCAAGAGAAGTTGTTTGATGTAACTTTACAACAGCACTTAAAATCGAAATAAAAATAAGCGGCATGATCACCATTTGTAAGAGCTGAACATAGCCATTTCCGACAATATTAAACCAAGCAATAGATTGTTCGATGATGGGGTTATCACCGTAAATGGTTTTTAATGCAAGCCCAAAAACGATACCGACAACCATACCAATCAAAACTTTCTTTGAGAGGCTCCAGTCTTGGCGATAACTAAAAAATAATCCTGCTAAAAGCAAAATAAAAACGAGAATATTCAATAATACGAGAGCATTCACAATAAATGTCCTGATAGATGGCTCAGGGAGGAGGGAGAGTTATTTAAGTTATAAATTCTAGCATTTAAGCAGTTTTTGGCTTAATCATTCCTACTCATAAGCTTAATCATAAAAACTAAAAAGAAGCTTCGTGTAAGTGTTTTACATTACTTTAATTAGTTGAAAGATCTTTTAGTTGTTGAAATTGAATCATTATTTAAAATTTATGTGGATTATATATTTTTCTATCCACCTAATCATTTGGAGAAATAGATTTGAAAAGTAACTTTTAGATGCTCAAAATAATAACAGCCCATTGTTTAGAGGGCTGTATATTTTAAATTTAGACTGACTTATGCATAAATTTCTAAGAAATTTTTAAAGATTTGATGCCCATGTTCACTGAGAATTGATTCAGGGTGGAATTGAACACCTTCCACAGGAAGAGTTTTATGTTTTACACCCATAATTTCTTCAATTGTTCCATCTGCTTGATTGGTCCAACAGGTGACTTCTAGACAATCAGGAAGTGTCTCTTGTTCAATTACAAGTGAATGATAGCGTGTTGCAGAAAAAGGTGATGGTAAATTACTGAAAATACCTTTATCGCTATGGTACATATCCGATAATCGACCGTGCATCACAGTTTTGGCGCGAATGATATTGCCACCAAAAGCTTGGCCAATAGACTGATGCCCTAAACATACGCCGAGTAGAGGAATTTTACCTGCGAAATGATTAATTGCAGGAATTGAGATACCAGCTTCAGTTGGAGAACAAGGGCCAGGGCCAATCACAAGGTATTTGGGCTGCCATCGTTCGATGTCCTCTAATGTAACTTGATCATTACGAACAACTTTTACTTCTTGATTTAACTCGCCAAAATATTGAACGATGTTGTAAGTAAATGAGTCATAATTGTCAATCATTAGAAGCATGATTATAACCTTTTGAAAATATACACTTTAATTGTGTTTTCGACTTTGTGGATTCACTCTAAATTCTAAAATTTGAAAAAACAAGAAATGATAGAATCATAGAGGAGAGTCATCATAACAAAAACAAAGAATCAATGTGAGTGAAATCGCAAGAATGAGTCTGAATGTTTATAAACTTTGTTCAGCAAAAAAACGACAAAAAATGAAGAATAAAGTTTTGTAATTGAAAGACTTGATAAAATAAACACAAAGTGAATCTAAAGTCTAAATGAATTGATTGGAATCAAGCTGAAAAGAATGATATAAAAAGCCAATTTATGCTAACAAATGATGGCGTAATTGGCACTACATTGGTTCTTTATCATATGTTCTGCACTATTTTGGTTCATAATGTCTTTTTTGGGGACGCGCTAAAATAGAAATGTGTGAATATGGTGCATTTGCGAATATAAACATTATAGTGGACATAGGATATGGAGCTTAAAGCATTTTTTCTGTAAAGAATTTCAATGTTTTAGGTATGCTTTATAATTGTTGGTATGATAATTGCTAATTATATCCCAACAACTAACACGCACTTAACAAGTGCATATAAATTTCATTGGAGCAAATGAGCATGGCGAACAAGGTCCTTCAACTCATCAAAGAAAGTGGCGCAAAATGGGTCGATTTTCGCTTTACTGATACTAAGGGTAAAGAGCAACACGTAACTTACCCAGCTGACACGATTGATGAAGATACATTTGAAGACGGTAAAATGTTTGATGGTTCTTCAATCGCTGGTTGGAAAGGCATTGAAGCTTCTGACATGATCTTACGTCCAGATGCTGAAACAGGTTTTCTTGACCCGTTCTTTGCTGAGCCTACAGTTGTTGTAACTTGTGACGTAATCGAGCCATCTACTGGTCAAGGTTACGAGCGTGACCCACGTTCGATTGCTCGTCGTGCTGAAGAATATTTAAAATCTACAGGTATCGGTGATACTGCATTCTTTGGTCCAGAACCAGAATTCTTCGTATTTGACGAAGTAAAATGGGACATCGATATGTCTGGCGCTCGCCATACATTAATCGCTGAAGAAGCTGCTTGGTCTACTGGTAAAGATTACGAAGCTGGTAACTCTGGTCACCGTCCGCGTGTTAAAGGTGGTTATTTCCCAGTTCCTCCAGTTGATTCTCACCAAGATATGCGTGCTGAAATGTGTGCTCGTATCGAAGACATCATGGGCCCTGGCCGCGTAGAAGTACATCACCACGAAGTTGCTTCTTGCCAATTAGAAATTGGTGTGAGCTTCAATACAATGGTTCGCAAAGCTGACGAAGTACAACAGTTCAAATATGCTGTTTGGAACGTTGCTCACCAATATGGCAAAACAGCAACATTCATGCCTAAGCCAATGGTGGGTGATAACGGTTCAGGTATGCATGTTCACATGTCTATCTCTAAAGATGGCAAGAACTTGTTTGCTGGTGATGAATATGCTGGTTTATCTGAAATGGCATTATTCTTCATTGGTGGTGTAATCAAGCACGCGCGTGCATTAAATGCGATTACTAACCCATCTACGAACTCTTATAAGCGTTTGGTTCCTCACTATGAAGCGCCAATTATGCTTGCTTACTCAGCACGTAACCGTTCTGCGTCAATCCGTATTCCATATGTTTCTAGCCCTAAAGGCAAGCGTATCGAAGCTCGTTTCCCAGATCCAATGATGAACCCATACTTAGGTTTTGCTGCATTGTTGATGGCTGGTCTTGATGGTATCCAGAACAAGATCCATCCAGGTGAAGCAGCTGACAAGAACTTGTACGATCTTCCTCCTGAAGAAGAAGCAAAAATCCCAACAGTTGCTCACAACTTGGAAATGGCGATTGAAGCACTTCAAGCTGATCACGAGTTCTTGTTAAAAGGTGGCGTGTTCACTAAAGAAATGCTTGAAGCATATATCGAACTTAAAACTGAAGATGTACGTCGTCTTAACACGACTACTCACCCAGTTGAATTCGACATGTACTACAGCTTGTAATACATTGTTATTCAGAAAAGCTCGCTTCGGCGAGCTTTTTTTATGTCATTAATAGATTGGAAGATTGTACATATTTACTGAAAAATTCATGTAAACTAAACGCGATGTTTTTAGTGGGCAACGCATGCGAAATTTACGACCAAACAGAATAAAAGGCAAAGAGATCCCAGCTGAATTAAAAAAATGGTTGTATGCGTCAGGTTCACTAACACAGCAGCTCACCGATCTAGGTGATGGTGAGTTTCATGTAGAGCGAATAAAAGAACATTATCAACGTCTAACTTTTACGGACAGCCAGTGGATGCGGATGCCTTATCAGCATATCGCATGGGTAAGAGAAACCAATCTTTATGGTAGTGAGTCCGAAGCTTGGGTAAAAGCCAAAAGTATTTTTCCGATTCTAAGTTTGCAAAAAAAAGCGCGTATATTTAAGCATATCGGGAACAAACCGATTGGGTGGTTCTTATTTCAACGTACAGACCCTAAGTGTGAGCGACGTGTGATCTATCTTGCAGAGGGTTGGACTAGGCAAAGTTGTTATACGTGGCACGGTTGTAAATTCATTGTGCAAGAAACTTTCTTGCCAGCTTTTGAACAGTTTATTCGACAGCATTGACTCTAAGGATTCTTCATGGAAACAGTGCAACATATCTCTTGGCGGCAGCGTTTAGAAGCCTATTACTATTTATGTCGTTTTGATAAACCAATTGGTACAGAACTGGTTTTGTGGCCGACAATGTGGGCATTATGGATTGCTTCAAAGGGTATTCCTGATTTAAAAGTACTTGTAATCATGGTTTTAGGCTGTTTTTTTATGAGAGCGGCTGGTTGTGCAATTAATGATTTTGCTGACCGAAAAGTTGATGCCCATGTTGAACGGACTAAGAATCGCCCTTTAGCAACAGGTGTGATTAAGGCAAGAGAAGCTGTATTCGTATTTTTGGGCTTAGTTATAGCAAGCGCATGCTTATTATTTTTCTTACCAATTGAAGCGTTTTATTGGTCATTTGGGGCGCTATTTTTAGCCTTTATTTATCCTTTTATGAAACGCTATACGCATCTGCCACAAGTGTTTTTAGGTGCGGCATTTTCGTGGTCAATCCCTATGGCTTATGCAGCAGTAGGGAAAACACCTGATTTGACATGTTGGTTATTATATTTTGGTAATTTAGCGTGGACTGTTGCCTACGATACTCAATATGCAATTACTGATCGTGAATACGATTTAAAAATTGGTGTGAAATCTACCGCAATTTTGTTTGGGCGATTTGATATTCAAATTATAGGATTACTGCAAATTGTTAGTTTAGGCTTAATAGGCACTGCACTATATTTAGAAAATCTTTTGCTGCCATTTGGGTTAATCGCATTGATATTCGTAGGATTAGATTTTATTTATCAAGCAATAAAAACCAAAGAACGTGATCCACAAATCTGTTTTTGGGCATTCCGTCACAATCGATGGGTTGGAATGATTATTTTTGCAGGAATTTTTTTAGAATTAATATCTTAATCTGACTGAATAGTTGAAAAGTGTCCTATACAAGGGCACTTTTTTTATGTATTAATAACAGTGCATGTAGTTTCATGCTTAAAAAAAAGACAAAGACTAAAAGGATATTTTATGAAACGGTCAAAAATTGCATTGGCAATGACGTTCTCAATTTCAGCACTGTTTTTATCAGCATGTAATGATAATGGAGATGACAATAAGCGTGCTGATTCCGACAAGACATATTTGTATGAAAGTAACTATGCTAAGGACAGTATAGATAATGCTTCTTCGATCAAAGTCATGACCTACAATATGACGAATGTTCAGGGGAAAACAGCGGAAGCTACGGCAATGGTGATATTTCCAAAAGCGATCCAACCGAAAGATGGCTATAGAGTTGTTATTTGGGAGCATGGGACGGTTGGGGTGGGTGATAGCTGTGCACCAAGTAATAATCTAATTAATCCTCGATTTAGAATCCTGGCAGATAGTTTGTTGGCAGCAGGTTATGTGATCGTTGCTCCAGATTATGAGGGTTTGGGTACATCTGGAGTTCACCCATATTTAAACTTGTCTAGTGAGGCGAAGTCTGCACTTGCTGCGGTTAAAGCTGCAAAAGATCATTATGGCACGCAGTTGAACGGTGAGTGGATGTCGATTGGCCAATCACAAGGTGGTCATGCATCATTGGGTACGGCAGAGTTTGCTAATGCGGATGTGAGTTATAAAGGGGCAGTAGCAGGCGCACCAGCATCAAGTTTAGGGACTATTATCCAAATTTATATTGATCCGCAATTTAATCTTGATACGAATGGTCAACCTAAGCCTGTAAGTAAGCTCGATGAGAGCTTGTTACAAGTGCGTTATGCAGTTGCAAATAACCTTCTTACACCTGCACAAGGTCAAGCAAAAATTGAAGAAATAGCAGATGGTTATGCTGAATTGTTAGCTTATGCTGCTTTAGCAAGTGCGGGGATCAAAGCAGAGCAACCAAACTATGATTTGAAAACAATCTTTACATCAGGTGCGGCTGATATTGCTGAGTTAGCTTATGGGCGTAATGGTGATGATGGGGCTTGTTTGAGTTATTCTGGTGAAGATGCTGCAAATGGTTTACATGAGAAATTCAAAGCAGGGATCGTTGCTTACTTAGTCGATCCAACACATCAACTGTCAGGATACGGTATTGATCTGACGAAGTTTAAAACAGATCCTGTTGTGCAAGAGTTTTTAAAATCAACTCAGCCGGCAACAAATGCCACAGCTGAAAAGGTAATTAAAACTCCTGTATTGATGCTTCAGGGAGAGAAAGATCAAGCTGTACTCCCCGTGGTGACACAAAGTATGTTTGCCAACATGAAAGCGAAGGCTTTACAGTTCTTCCCACAAGCAGGTTATGAAAATGGTTATGAGTTGAAGATTGTTCCGAATGCGACTCATACTCAAGCAATCATTTGTGAAAATGCCAAAGCTGTAGATTTTATTCAAGCCAATATGTCTGCGGGTACAGGTATTGTACTAACTGATGCGCAAAAAGATGCGAGTCAAAGTCCGCACTGTACGGGATTATTTTAACCCCACAAAACTGTGATTTTAATTTTAAGCAAGGAGCCTCTTTATAGAGGCTCTTTTTTTGTTATATTGTTGCATTCTATTAAGGCTTAATTTGAGACAGAATCCTTTATGAGTCAGAACGCTGCTGAAAAGAGACGTATTCCTTGGTTGTTAATGAGTTTGGGTTTACTCATTCCAATTTTTATTGTGGGTATGGCATTTCTGGCTGCAAAGAGTGATGCTGAAACTAAGCGTAAATATGACCAGCAACATGCCGAAATTGCTAAAAAATTTGAACAGCAGAAAAATGCTGAGCAAGTTGCAGAAAATCAACCATAAAGACCAAATTCAGCGAATATCCATCTGTAGCTGTTTTACAGATGGAATTTGCGTATAACGTTGTACGAAATAACCTGCCTCTTTTAGCATTTGATCTCTCTGCTGGTCTTCTAGCTCTTTACCTATATGACTTGGGTCATCTAATTCAACAATCGCAATAACCTTCATCTCTCTATTTAACACCACAAAATCAGTCACTTTTCGATTGAACTTATTTCTTAATTTATAATGATCACTTGTTATGAGTGCGCTAAATGCAACCTGAACCAATACATGATCATTAGGAAAAGCTTGTTGTAATCGTAGAAACATTTGTGATTCAAATGAGGTAATAACGGGTCGTGCGAAGAATTTTTGTTTTCTAAAGAAAACGGGTAGGCAGCTATATAAAAGAAGTGCTGTACTGATACATCCAATAAGGATGAAAATAATTTGGCTGGATTGAAACATATTCTTATTGAGCTGTGAATAAAAAAACCCACTCATGAAGAGTGGGTTTTTAGAATCTTGGCTCTCCCACCTGGGCTCGAACCAGGGACCTGCGGATTAACAGTCCGTCGCTCTACCGACTGAGCTATGGGAGAATCTGGATATGCATTCTATGCATGAAGTAGAGGATGGTCAAGTCATTCATAAGAAAAAAATTAAATATTGATTTAATTGTACTTTTTATCATCATTTTCAGACATTTCTTATAATTAAAATAATTGAGCATTAAAAAAGCCCTTATCAATGATAAGGGCTTTTAGAATCTTGGCTCTCCCACCTGGGCTCGAACCAGGGACCTGCGGATTAACAGTCCGTCGCTCTACCGACTGAGCTATGGGAGAATCTGAATGCCATTATAGGGGGCTTTTGAAATCGGTCAAGTTAAAAGTGTCATGTTTTCTTCATTTTTATATCGTATGGTTTTTATTTGCTCAATTAGTTTGAAATTTAAAAAATAACTTGAACTTTGGAAATGCTATTGCTAGATTCGAGGTAGAAAGCGTTTAGATATCTATCTAAGCAGTGTGGATTTAACCCTACTTGCCAGCACTAAAATGGCTAAATCGGAGGTCAAAATGACTATTCTCAGTATTCAATCTATCTTTTCAAATCTTTCTTATTATCAAGAAAATTATTTAGATATCATTCAAAATCCTACACAATATTATCAATCTGTTGAAAATGCCAATATACATTTCGCTGCTTTCAGTGATGAGCGGCTGTATTTAGGTGATTTATTACAGCTTTGGTTTGGTGATAAGTGGACTGAACATCAATTACAAATTCTCGAAAAATCTCGAAATTTATTATCAAATAAAAACTTAGAGAATAGGGAAAATGCTTTATTCTTATTTGCATTTGAGAAGCAAGGACTTTTCAAACAAGCGCATGCTTATGCGTGGAATGTACTAGAGCAAAAGATTCAAAAAATAAGTTTGAATGAAAGTTTTCCCTTTTATTGTCATTACTTAAGTTTATCTCGTCCGCAGCGTCTTTCTTGATAATAAAAAAGCCTGTCGAAACAGGCTTTTTACATCTTTTTAGGTGTTAAGCTGTTTTTTCTGCTTCGATTGATGCAATTGCAGCATCAACACCTTCAATTGAATCAGCAGCTTTTTTGATGCGCGCTAAAGCATCTACTAAAACTTCGTCAGCAGTTGCATAAGAAATACGCATAAATCCACCTAAACCAAACGCATCACCAGGAACAACAGCAACGCCTGTTTCTTCAAGTAACCATTCAGAAAACTCTGTGCAAGATTTTAAACCTTTTGCACGAATAAGCGGACGAATGTTTGCGTATGCGTAAAAAGCACCGTCAGCTGGTAAGCAAGAAATACCATTGATTTCATTTAAGCCATTTACCACTAAATCGTGACGACGTTTAAATGCTTCGATCATTGGCTGTAATACATCTTGCGGACCATTCAATGCAGCTTCAGCAGCGACTTGTGAAATTGAAGTCGGGTTTGAAGTTGATTGCGATTGGATTTTTTTCATTGCACCAATGATTTTTGCAGGACCAGCAGCATAACCGATACGCCAGCCTGTCATTGCATATGCTTTAGAGACACCATTGAGAACGATGGTACGGTCATATAAATCAGGTGCAACAGTTGCGATGTTGTAGAACTCATCTTCCCAACGAATTGGTTCATACATGTCATCAGAAGCAACAAAAACTTGTGGATGGCGACGCAAGACTTCTGCTATAGCTTCGAGTTCAGCTTTGGTATAGATCATACCTGTTGGGTTTGACGGGCTGTTTAATACCACCAAGCGTGTGTTTGGTGTGATTGCCGCTTCTAATTGTTCTGGTGTGATTTTGAAGCGTTGCTCTTCGCCACATTTCACGATTACTGGTGTACCTTCAGCAATAATCACCATATCTGGATAGCTTACCCAGAATGGAGCAGGGATAATGACCTCGTCACCTTTATTTAACAAAGCAAGTGCTAAGTTAAAGAAACTTTGTTTACCACCACAAGAAACCAAAATTTGATTTGCTTGATAGTCTAAATTGTTATCGCGTTTGAGTTTCGCAATAATTGCTTTTTTTAAACTTGGAGTACCGTCTACAGCTGTGTATTTTGTAAAGCCATTATTAATCGCTTCAATTGCAGCATCTTTGATGTGTTGAGGGGTATCAAAGTCTGGTTCGCCTGCACCTAAACCAATCACGTTCTTACCAGCAGCTTTAAGCTCAGCAGCTTTGTTTGTTACTGCAAGTGTAGGGGACGGTTTGATAGCATTGACACGATCAGAGAGACGTACGTCCACGGCATTATTCCTTCTTATGGGATTAAAAATAAAAGCAAGCTATCTTAGCTTAAATAGACTTAAAAGTGGTCGAAACTTACCGTGTTTGAATAAAAAGTTACCAAATACACAGAGGTGTTTTTTACATTTTTTATTTTTATAAATACCGCAAAAATCTATTACAATAGCGACTAGAAATTTAGATTTCGAGAGAATTTCAATGAGTACCGAAAATCCTAAAGCGAAGAAAGCTTTGGTGAAATTACCATTCCCGATGCCATCTGCGCAAAATGACGATGATGATGCAACGCATAATCAGGTTCGTCCAAAACCTGAACAATATGCTGATCGTACGTGGATGCCACCTCGTGGGACACGCCGTTCTATGGGTAAACGTTAATAAAAAAGCCAATCGATATGATTGGCTTTTTTATTACTAATGACGGTTTAGAGGATGTTGTATTTCTAGTTCACCACGCCAAAGTTTAATAAAATCATATTCATCAATGTCATAGAGTTCCATCAAGGCAATAATCACACTCACAAAAATCATTGCACCTTCAGAATTGTTCTGGAAATTAAAAATCTTACCATTCAATTTACCTAGAATATCCTTGATCTCATGCTCTCTACCCCGACCATAACGATCACGCGGATAAAGTTCTTCATTTAATACAACAAGAGCAATCGCTTTTTCAGCTGCAGATAATTGAGTTTGGTTTAATGCTTCTTCAAATGATTCATAACCATGATTGAAGTAAAAAATAACTTCATCATTAATAAACGCATGTACTGTTGCTGCTGTTAAATTTGGAAATTGAGAAACTGCATCTTCTTCGATATAAGGGCGGAATGATTCTGGGAAGATAACATTGCTGTGAATGCCTTTAAATAATGGGGCGATTTCTGAAACTTTATAGCCTGCAATACCGCACCCTAAAGCCGTCAAAAAGTATTTCATTTTTGGGTGATTTTTTGCGTAGATTTTAAAATCATCCACATAATGCTCAATTTGAGAGAGTGGCATTTGTTGGATGTGTTCATTGAGTGTTGGAATCGCAAAACTTTGTCCAGCCCAACCACGACCGACACCTTTTACCGCAGCAAAATGCTGTGCTGCAACACGAGCCGCACCACTATCGTGTATGCCAGCAAGATTACTGCCAAATACAAAGACCGTATCTTCAGGGAGTTCCGTTACTATGGTTTCATCATGGTATTGGTAAGTCATTCGAATTCATATTTTAGGTTATCGTTCTACTCATGTTGCTATTGATTGGTACTAGGGTCAAGTAAAAAAATATTTAATTGTTATGTTAATAATTTCAATTTGTTAAGCATAATTTTAGCTTGAAAAACTACTTGTATCATAGAGAATAAATATAGCTAACACGGAATTCACATCTTGTTGTTTAAGCTCAAACTTTCAAGTGGTGAATATATAGTCTACGCATATGAGTATTGTTATCGCAGGTGCTTCAGGTGGAATAGGACGAGCACTTTTTGAGTTGTTAAATAAGCAGGCTCAGAAGAAGGTATTTTGTATTAGCCGACAACGTCTAAGGGATTGTGATTTACAGGCTGACTTATCTGAATCAAGTCAAATCAAATTGATTCAGGAGTTTTTAAGTCATATTCAACCCACAGAGGTTTATTGTTGTGCTGGTGTTTTACATGAAAATGGTTATATGCCTGAAAAGAGCTTAAGCCAAATTCATGATGAATGGGTTTATAAGTCGTTATCACAAAACGTTATGACACATGTTCATCTAGCGCAAGCCTTAGCACCTATTTTGAACAAAAACTATGATTTAAAATGGCTATCATTATCAGCCAAAGTTGGAATTATTGAAGATAATGCCTTAGGTGGGTGGTACAGTTATCGAATGACCAAAACAGCATTAAATATGTTTATTAAAAATTTAAGTATCGAATGGTCACGTAAATCGTCTAACATTATTGTCGCAAGCGTGCATCCTGGAACGACTGATTCAGCATTATCCAAGCCATTTCAGCGCAATATTTCACCAGAAAAACTGTATAGCGCTGAACAAACAGCTGAACGATTGATAACAATTATGCAGAATTTAACAGCACATCAAAATGGAAAGCTTTTAAATTGGGATGGGCAGCTGTTACCGTATTAATTAAATGAAACTAATCTTGAAAAGTATCAATTCGCCCAAATTGATTTGTTAAACTATCGTTTAAATTTTATCAAAGAGTGTACTTGTGAGCGAAAATCAACCTTTCGATTTAGTGACAAATTACCAACCTGCGGGTGATCAACCACAGGCAATTGAAAAATTAGTCAAAGGAATTGAC
This sequence comes from Acinetobacter sp. COS3, assembly GCF_000475335.1. Lineage (NCBI taxonomy): Bacteria > Pseudomonadati > Pseudomonadota > Gammaproteobacteria > Moraxellales > Moraxellaceae > Acinetobacter > Acinetobacter sp. COS3. The sequence goes on along the minus strand of NZ_AXCD01000001.1, from coordinate 143,199 downwards.
CAAGGTTTTCGTAATCAGTTGCTACTTGGGGTAACGGGGTCGGGGAAGACCTATACCATGGCAAATGTGATTGCTCAGACGCAGCGACCAACCATTATCATGGCGCATAATAAAACGTTAGCCGCACAACTCTATGGTGAATTTAAAGCATTTTTCCCGAACAATGCAGTTGAGTATTTCGTTAGTTATTACGATTATTATCAACCTGAAGCCTATGTACCTTCTTCAGATACCTTCATCGAAAAAGACTCAGCGATCAATGATCACATTGATCAGATGCGACTTTCTGCAACGCGTGCGTTGTTAGAGCGTCGAGATGCCATTATCGTTGCATCAGTTTCAGCGATTTATGGCTTGGGTGATCCAAATGCCTATATGCAAATGCTGTTGCATATTGTACAAGGCGATCGAGTGAGCCGAGATGAGATCATTCGCCGTCTCGTTGAAATGCAATATACGCGTAATGAATTAGAATTCTTACGTGGTACATATCGTATCCGTGGTGAAATTATTGATATTTTCCCAGCAGAATCGGATAAAGATGCCATTCGGGTAGAGTTGTTTGACGATGAAGTTGATTCGATTCGTTGGTTTGATCCATTGACGGGGAAATTAGTACGGAAAGTTCCGCGTGTGACGATTTATCCAAAAAGCCACTATGTCACGCCGAAAGACCATTTGACTCGTGCGATTGATACCATTAAAGATGAACTCAAAGATCAACTTAAATTTTTTAAAGACAATGACAAATTGCTCGAAGCACAGCGTATTGAGCAACGTACCCGTTATGACTTAGAAATGATGCAGCAATTGGGGTATACCAATGGCATTGAAAACTATTCACGTCATTTATCTGGGCGTTCGGCTGGAGAAGCGCCTCCAACCTTATTTGATTATATTCCTGAAGATGCGTTATTGATTATTGATGAATCGCATGTAACCGTTCCTCAAATTGGGGCGATGTACAAAGGTGACCGCTCGCGTAAAGAAAATTTGGTGAATTATGGATTCCGTTTACCAAGTGCATTGGATAACCGTCCAATGAAGTTTGAAGAGTGGGAACGTATTGTCCCAACAACCGTATTTGTCAGTGCAACACCTGCGCAATATGAGTTGGAAAAGTCAGAGCAAGTGGTAGAGCAGGTGGTTCGTCCAACGGGATTGATTGATCCTGAAATTGAAGTAAGACCTGTACTGACCCAAGTCGATGATGTGCTATCAGAAATTAATATTCGTAAGCAGTTGAATGAACGTGTTCTTGTGACGACGTTGACCAAACGTATGGCTGAGGATTTAACATCATATCTCAAAGAGTATGGGGTTAAAGTTGCTTATCTACATTCCGATATTGATACGGTCGAGCGTGTCAAAATTATTCATGAGTTACGTACAGGTGTACATGATGTTTTGGTAGGAATTAACTTACTGCGTGAAGGTTTGGACATGCCAGAAGTATCTCTAGTTGCAATTTTGGATGCGGATAAAGAAGGTTTCTTGCGCTCAGAACGGTCATTGATTCAAACGATTGGGCGTGCAGCGCGTAATGTGAAAGGTAAGGCCATTTTATATGCTGATCGCATTACAGACTCTATGCGTAAAGCGATGGATGAGACTGAGCGCCGTCGTAATAAGCAAATTGAGTTTAATGAACTTCATGGAATTACACCACGCAGTGCAGTTCGCCAAACAATTAAAGAAATTGATACGGGCGAAGTGCTGACCGATGATGAAATCGATGAAAAAGTGCTTGAGCAAGCTCAGTCAATTAGTGCTGATGAACAACATTTGCTTTCTGATCCAAAGTTATTTGCAAAACATATTGCTAAGTTGGAAAAGGAAATGTTGAAAGCATCGAAAGAGCTACAATTTGAGCAAGCAGCGCGACTTCGTGATGAAATCGTGCGTTTAAAAGCACATATGTTGCAGTCTTAAATAAGTTGAGAAATCCTCAAAAGTGATACATATCGCAACAGTTTTTGTTTATAAATTAGGCTATGTTTCTAAGTTAAGTATATGACTATTTATAACAAATTTCTGCTTTGAGGATTTCTGATGCCCTTTATTAAAAATTTTCCAAAAGCGAGTTGGCGTTTAGCAAAAATTGCAGTGGGTGGAGCTGTTTTAACTGGATTGGCTGTAGCAACAATCTCTTATGCACAAGCCAAACCTTTACCAACCGTTGAGAAAGTCGAGTTAGATAAATATTTGGGTGTTTGGTACGAAGTTGCTCGCAAGCCGATGTATTTCGAACGTAAGTGTGCGTATAACGTTTCAGCAACGTATACCGTAAATGAAAATGGCAATATTGTTGTCGATAATAAATGCTATGACGTTGATGGAAATCTTCAGCAAAGTCTTGGTGAAGCATTTGTCGTGAATGCACCCTTTAATACTAAATTAAGCGTAAGTTTCCTACCTGAAGGTGTTCGTTGGATTCCTGTTGGGCGAGGGGATTACTGGATTTTAAAACTTGATGAAGATTATCAGACAGTATTAGTCGGAGAGCCGAAGCGAAAATATTTATGGGTGCTTTCACGAACACCAAATCCGAAAAAAGAAGTGATTCATGAATATCTAAATTATGCCAAGTCCCTTGGCTATGAGATTAATGATATTATTTACCCTGAACATCGCTAGAAACAGCACTTTATTTTTAAACCATGCGCTTGCATGGTTTTTTATTTCTCATATAGTGGATTAATCAAGTTTTTCTTGAACCACTTTTCTATCCAGAGGTCAAAATGTTTAAGGGAATTGCGTATTCAGTTTTGGCTTCTGTGACCTTTGGTGTTCTTTATTTTTATACCCAATTTTTAGGTGCATTGGATAGTGAGCAAACCTTTGGTTGGCGTATCATTGCGACCTTGCCATTTTTAACTCTATTTATGTGGTTGAGTGGTGATTTGGTTCATATCAAAACTATTTTCCAAAGAGTATTAGCAAAGCCGAGTTTACTCCTCTTGTTAATACTAACCTCGGTTCTAACCTCTGCGCAATTATGGCTTTTTTTATGGGGGCCGATGCATGGTAGGGGATTGCAGGTTTCGCTTGGTTATTTTCTATTACCTCTTGTACTGGTGCTCGCTGGAAGTGTTTTATATGGAGAAAAACTTTCTAAGTTACAGTGTTTGGCTGTGTTACTCGCAGTGTTTGGTGTAGGACACGAAATGTGGCGTTTGGGGAGTATTGCGTGGGAAACGGCTTTGGTCGCAATAGGTTATGCAGCTTATTTTGTGATTCGAAAAAAAATCAATACTGATAATTTAGGTGGATTTTGGTGGGATCTTATATTGATTTTACCTATTGCAATTTATTTGACACAAACAGGTATCACACCTTATTTGAAGTTTTTTGACCATCCAGGTTTAACCTTTATCGTCATGGGCTTAGGCGCATTAAGTGCGATTGGTTTGGGATGTTATCTTTTAGCAAGTCGATACTTACCACTGATTATTTTTGGGTTGTTGGGATATTTAGAGCCAGTTTTATTAGCATTAGTGTCTTTAATGCTAGGAGAAAAAATAGGTGCAGAAGAATGGCTTACTTATATACCGATTTGGTTAGCCGTCTTGGTTTTAGTGATCGAAGGGGCGATACATCTGTATCAACAAAGACTACGTAAACAACATTTGGAATTGAATTTACAACAATATTCAAAACGGCTGAGTGACAATCAGCAAGATTAATATGAGTCTAGTTTTGAACTAAAGACCTTTAAACTTCGCATATAAGTAGTACATTAGGTTAATGGTGAGAAACATTAAAATACGTCCATATTCCTTAGGCAGACAACCAACCTCACCGTTGCAGTTGAAAAAGGGATCACCAATCCAAGAAATAGGAAAATAGACAATATTTGTGAGTAGCAGTCCAAATAATCCGATAAAGCCCATAGAGACTTCACAGGCGAGAGGAATGCTAATGAGTAATAACCATATTTTAAAATTCATTTTTACCTTGAGTTAGTTAAGTGTTGTAATGAGTTGAAATATAATTTTTATTATTATATTTCATTAGGTTGGTTTTATTCGATTGGTGATTTTAATTTTTGATCCTACTGTTTGTTGTAGTTATTAGGATCGTGTAAAGGATAACTATATTTATCAGTAGCTTCATCATCCGTATGAGTAAAAATCAACTCAAGCGGGTCATGAAAATGAATATTCACCAAAATTCACAAAAATAATTATAGGTATTTTATGAATTTATAGTCAATTAGTACAAAATCTTAGCTCGTTTAGCAGCTTTTGATTCAATCTTGATGATAATTCTATTACAATAATGGCGTTTTAAAAATTCACGCCCAGTATATATAAATTAGAGGACGTAACTGTGAGCAAAGAAACTATCGTTGCCCTACACGCAGAACACCAAGGTCGTTGGAAAAACCGTGAAGAAATCGCGGAACGTATGATTACATTAATTGGTCAATTGTACCGTGAGAAAAACATCGTGGTTTCTGTTTACGGTCGTTCTTTAATTAACCGTTCAGTAATCCAAATTTTAAAAACTCACCGTCGTACTCGTATGCTTGATGTTGAGCTTTCAGTTGTAAATACGTTCCCTATTTTAGAAGCGTTAATGAAAGTTGAAAACATTGGTTCAGCTGAAGTTGATATCGGCAAACTTGCTGTTGAATACAAGAACCAAGGTGGCGATGTTGATGCATTTGTTGCACAAGCTGTTGCTCCAATCCAAGGTAACTCAACTGCTGCTGAGCCTAAAGATGTTGTTCTTTACGGTTTTGGTCGTATCGGTCGTATCTTAGCGCGCTTAATCATCAGCCAATCTGGTTTGGGTCGTGGTTTAAGCCTTAAAGCAATCGTTGTGCGTAAATCATCTGATGGTGACTTAGCTAAGCGTGCTTCGTTATTACGTCGTGACTCTATTCACGGTACTTTCGACGGTACGATCTCTGTTGATGAAGAAAACGAAGCGATCATCGCAAATGGTCAATTCATCAAAGTAATTTACGCTTCTAGCCCAAGCGAAGTAGATTACACGGCATATGGCATTGATAATGCACTTCTTATCGACAACACTGGTAAATGGCGTGATGTTGATGGTTTAGCTCAGCATTTACAATGTGCTGGCGTTGCTCGCGTTGTGTTGACTGCACCTGGTAAGGGTGACATGAAGAACGTTGTATTTGGTGTGAACCAAGCTGACATCTTAGATGAAGACAAAATCATCTCTGCTGCAAGCTGTACAACAAATGCAATTACACCTGTATTAAAAGTTTTAGATGACAAATACAAAGTGTTAAATGGTCATGTTGAAACAGTTCATTCATTTACAAATGACCAGAACTTAATCGACAACTACCATAAAGCAGATCGTCGCGGTCGTGCTGCAACATTGAACATGGTTATTACTGAAACTGGTGCGGCAAAAGCAGTTGCAAAAGCATTACCAGCACTTAAAGGTAAGTTAACTGGTAACTCAGTACGTGTTCCAACACCAAACGTTTCTCTTGCTATCTTGAACTTAACTTTAGACAAAGAAGTTGATCGTGAAGAAGTGAACGAATACATTCGTCAAATTTCGATTAACTCTAAGTTACAAGGTCAAATTGGTTATACCAACTCAACAGAAGTTGTATCGAGCGACTTTATCGGTTCTCGTACAGCGGGTGTATTTGATGCACAAGCAACAATCACTTCTGGTAACCGTTTAACTGCGTATGTTTGGTACGATAACGAAGTTGGTTATAGCTGCCAAGTATTACGTATCGCTGAACAAATGTGTGGCGTAAGCTATGCAAAAGTTCCTGCTGAAACAAATGCATAATATTTGTTAGCAAAGCTATACAATAAAAGCCCAGTTTAAACTGGGCTTTTTTATTGACTGTACAGAATCTATGCAGATTAAAACATAAAAATCGATGAGAATAACCACAAAGGGAAATGATTTGTTAGGAATACTTCATTGTTGCAGTTTAAACGTGTGCTGGCGATTTTTGGCCTAATTATTGTTGCTAACCTGTGTGGTGTTTATATTGCCATGTGGGTATTTAAACATTTTAATATTTATATCCCACTCAAAAATCAAGATGTTGCGATTGATTTACAAGAGCCATTACAAGTTCGTGTAAAAGTGAAAGATGCATTAAATGTCGATGTGGATGGCCGCGTGGATGCAAAAATTCCAATAGATGAGCAACTGAATGTTCCGTTGACACAAACATTAACACCACGGGTGTATTTTGATAATTTGGTGCCGATCAGCACCACAATTCCTGTCAATGAAACGATTAAGGTTAATCAAAGTCTGCCAATCGATACAAAAGTCCAAGTTAAAATTTTAGGTAAAGATGTCACTTTACCCTTGAAAGGGTCTATTCCTTTGCAACTGGATGTGCCGATTAATATCCAAGTTCCTTTAAATCAAAAAGTTCATTTAAAATTTGATGCGCCAGTTCGTACTGTTTTAAAAGAAAACTTAAATATCCCATTAAAAGCACAACTTAATGCCAATATTCCTATTCAAGGCAAATTAAATGTACCTATTACATCTGAGCTAAATGCATCGGTTGACGTAAAAAATACGCTTCCAGTTAAAATTGCTGAAGGGAAGTTGAAAATTCCACTTTCAACGATGTATTTGGATCGAGTTAAAACTCAACCTGTAGATGAGCCTGCAAAACCTCGTGACGTAAAAATAGGTGAATAATGGATATCACCAAATCGATTAAAAGCTTCGTCATCAGTTTTGTAATACTCACAACGTTAGTTGCAATCTTGTTTTGGTTGTATTTGAACATACAAGCATCTTTGATTGTTTCTGCACAACAGGCGGATATCCGCCTGCCTGAATCATTGGCTACACAAATTCAGGTGGGTGATCATTTACGAGTAAAATCACAGGGTCAACTCAATACAACCTTGGATATTGATCGAACTCTACAACTTCCTTTGAAAGGTAAATATTTAGCGGATTTAAGTTTTGAAGTAGAAACACCGATTACCGTAAATATTAACTATGAAACGATGCTCAAAGTTGATCAGGTCATGCCTGTTGAAACGAGTACTGACTTAATTTACCAAAATAAATTATTACCGAAATTTCCATTAAAACTAAATGTACCCGTAAAGCTCGACATTCCGTTTCAATTGAAGCGGACTTATACCGTTCCTGTAAAAATCGTATTTAGTGGACCTGTTCATTTTGGTTTTGATGAATCAGTAAATTTACCTGTGAAACATCAGTTTAAACCAAGCTTTTATATGAATGATGCGGTGAATATGACTAATATCTCATCTTTTAATGCCACGATGTTTAACTCAGTTCAGCAAACTAAAGCAAATTTAGATATGCAGATGGAGTTGCCATTGAAGAATGTGAAACCTTAATAGGAATAAAAATCTTTTTTAATGTTTGATACGTATTTGCTGATTATTCTATTCGAGAAATTTATTAAAATGTGGCAAAATAGTCCGCTTTTAAGATTTCAGAGGATTGGCACATGCGCTTTGTTGATGAAGCAGTCATAACCGTAGAGGCTGGCGACGGTGGCAATGGCGTAGCCAGTTTTCGCCGTGAAAAATTTGTCCCTTTTGGTGGTCCAGATGGTGGTGATGGTGGACGTGGCGGAAGTATTTATATTCAAGCCGATGATGACACTAGCACGCTCGTAGACTACCGATATACGCGTCGATTCCGCGCTGAACGTGGTAAAAATGGTTCAGGTGCGAATTGTTCTGGTCGTGGCGGTGAAGATGTCATTTTAAAAGTACCTGTAGGTACGACCATTGTTGATACAGAATCAGGCGATATTATTGGTGACTTGGTTGCTGATGGTCAACGTGTGAAAGTTGCTAATGGTGGTGATGGTGGTTTAGGAAACACACACTTTAAATCATCGACTAACCGTGCTCCACGTAAATGTACCCATGGTATCAAAGGTGAATACCGTGAAGTACGTTTAGAACTTAAAGTACTTGCTGATGTCGGCTTACTCGGTATGCCAAATGCGGGTAAATCAACATTTATTCGTGCAGTCAGTGCGGCAAAACCGAAAGTTGCTGATTATCCATTTACGACAATGGTGCCAAACTTAGGTGTGGTCGATGCTGATCGCCATCGTTCGTTTGTAATGGCTGATATTCCAGGCTTGATCGAAGGTGCAGCAGAGGGTGCAGGTCTAGGGATTCGTTTCCTTAAACACTTGGCTCGTACACGTATTCTTTTGCATATTGTTGATGTTCAACCAATTGATGGTTCTGACCCAGCACACAATGCAAGAGCAATTTTAGGTGAGTTATTAAAATTCTCTCCGACATTGGCAAAACTTCCTGTGGTTCTTGTATTAAATAAGCTTGATCAAATTCCTGAAGAGTCAAGAGAAGAGTGGTGTCAGCACATTCTTGATGAGTTGCAATGGACTGGTCCAGTATTCAAAACTTCTGGTCTTATGTCAGAAGGAACCAAGGATGTGGTTTATTACTTAATGGATCAAATTGAACAACAACGTGAACGCGAAGTTGAAGATCCAGAGTACGCGGCAGAGATTAAAGCATTCCGTGAGCAGCTTGAAGCTGAGACACGTGAACAAACCATCGCAGCAAAAGAAGCATATCGTGCAATGCGTAAAGCTCAGCGTGAAGCTGACTTTGACGATGATGAAGACTTTGATGACGATGAAGATGATGGCGGCGTAGAAAGCATCTACGTTCGTGACTAGTAAACCGAGGAAGAAATGATAGAAGTGGTCGATGGGCAACGTCAGCTCAATGCGTGTAAACGAATCGTTGTTAAAATCGGATCATCTTTACTTACTGCAAATGGGCAAGGTCTAGATCTAAATGCAATTTCGCATTGGGCGAAACAAATTGCTGATCTACACAATGCTGGACATGAGATTATTTTAGTGTCTTCAGGCGCAGTAGCAGAAGGGATGGTACGCATGAAGCTTGCGAGTCGACCCACCGATCTACCCAGTTTGCAAGCTTGTGCAGCCATCGGACAGATGGGTTTGATTCATACTTGGTCTAGTGTATTAGAGCAGCATGGTATCCAAACAGCACAAGTCTTATTGACGCACGATGATCTTGCTGATCGTCGTCGTTATCTGAACTCATGTGATGCCTTACAAAATTTGATTGATTGGCGTGTTATTCCTGTCATCAATGAAAATGATACTGTTTCTACAGATGAAATTCGATTTGGTGATAATGATACGTTAGCAGCTATGGTTGCGGGTCAAGTTCATGCAGAGTTGTTGATTATTTTAACTGATCAACAGGGTATGTTTGATTCTGATCCAAGAAGTAATCCAAATGCGAAGTTGTTCTCCGCTGTTCGTGCCTTAGATGACACTCTGTTTGAAATGGCGGGTGGTGGCGGTGTGCTTGGTCGTGGCGGTATGGTAACCAAAGTCCGTGCTGCACGATTGGCTGCAAAGTCTGGCTGTCCGACGCTAATCGCAAGCGGTGAAAGTGATAATGTTTTAGCTCGTCTAATGGCGGGTGAAATGTTAGGCACTTTATTCACCACGGATAATGATCGTGTTACAGCGCATCAGCAATGGTTGGCAGCACATCTACAAACTGCTGGTCGTTTAGTGATTGACGATGGGGCAGTTGAGGCAATTAAGCTCAAACATCGTAGTTTATTGCCTGTCGGTGTGAAAGACATTCAAGGGCATTTTGCGCGTGGTGACGTGGTTGAATGTATTGATCAGCGTGGTAGTCGTGTCGCTGTTGGTCGAGTTAATTTTAGTTCAACTTCAGCCGAGCGAATCAAAGGTTTATCTTCTGAAAAAGTCTATCAAGTTTTAGGTGAAGCACGTTCTTTAGAAATGATTCACCGCGATCATATGGCGATTTATTAAATTGCTGAAAAGAAAAAAGCTCGCATTCAGCGAGCTTTTTTTATATTTCACTCATGTTTTCCCAAATCTTGAGTGCCTGTGGTTTTAATTTTGGTAAAGCTTTTTCTTCGCCTACCATATATGGATAATCTGCAATCGATAACATTTCTAAATCTTCTTCGCTATTGCCATAGGCATAGATAAATTGATAATCAGATAGTTGATATTGCTGCATGATTCGGAGCTTTTTTTGCTCACAGCTACAATCTTCTGATCGATAAAAGCCTGTTAATAATCCATTTTTATATTCTGTTTTAGTGCAAATTAATTCAATATTTAAATATTTGCAGATATGAGTTAAATAAAGATCAATTGATGCCGAAACTAAAACAACTCTGTCTCCACGTTGTTGGTGGCGTTTTAGCTGATGCAGCAAATCAGGATCAAGTTTTTTAATTAATTTTTGCGCATATTCTTGGGCTAGTTTATCCACAAAATCTAAAGGTATATCTTTAAACATGCTTTGATATAAACGTGGTCTCATCGCATGTGCTGGATATAGCTTTAAATAATAGGCTTGAATCCAAGGGAGGATTTTCAGCCCATTTTTTACAATATGACGTTTTGAAAGGGTATAGAAAATAAACCCAGTAAAGCTGTCTTTGGGATAAAGTGTTCCATCGAAATCAAATAAAGCAAGATTTATAGTTTTATTCGTTTCGCTCTTTGCATGCATGATTCATATCTTCCATTTACACGGCTAGCAAACCAATTTGTATTGTAGTCACGGCTTAATTTAGGCCCTGAAATGACGACTTGCGGCATCACCGCATACATTGGTTCTTTATTGGTTTTATTCTGATAAAGTTTTTGTAGAGCTAAATAAGTTTGCGTATCTTCAAATTTCTTTTCCTTTTCTTTTTTCAAGTCAGAGCGAATTTGTCTTGGTGTAACGAGCACGTTGTTTTGTGCAAATGCAGCGATTAGCTCTTTTTCAGTTTGGCTTTGTGTTGCTTTGATGCCGCCGTCTTTGTTGTACAGTAATAAGTCACCATCCAAACTAATTTCAGTATCCGTGAGTGCATTTAACATAGACTGAAACGCAGCATTACGGCTGGAATACATGCCTGAGTTATAATCAGCAAAACGATAGATTGCTTTGTCGTAATCTGCTGGGTATTCCATCAGGCGATGAATACCATAATATAAGCCGCCATATTGGGTATAAAGATCATTACGCAATTCAGCAATGTTTCCACTTTGGCGTTTATGTTCTTTTGCGTAGTTAATATGGACTTGCATAGAACCCAGAGTGGTAATTGGATTCATCTTTTCGCCAATGTCTTGACCAACCAGCTTAGCTGCACCTGTGAGTGCACTCACATGATAGTGCTGAGACATGTAGTCAAAAATTTCACGATAAAGTAGATCAAGTTCGCGCTCAGTTTTTACTTTACGCATTTGGCTCATGTAATTATTTTCTGGTGTTGGTTGGTTTTTGAGAACATCTTCAAAATAACCAGCAACAGTTCCCCCAATCATTTCGCCTAATTTTGCTTCAAACTTTTCATTTAAGCGTGTGTTGATCTCTTGAACAGCTTTTTCACCTAAACCTGGAACTGTTGGATCAGCAACAAAGTTCGACTCTTGGTCAACCACAGCAACAATACTGCATACATTTTGTTTGGTTTTTGGAATTTTGAGTTGTTCCATAATGTCGAAGATGTCCTGTGACCAAGACTGACGACCATGAACGCGAGGTGGAATGACTTTCTGAATTTGTTCAGCTTCCATTTCAGGTTCTTTATTATTTGACCACCATGAACTATCTCCACAAGCCACTAAACTGATACAAGCAGTAAGCATGCTAAGTGTTTTGATGAATGGACGAGCAGAAGAGGGTTTGTTCATAATCTGGACAGCACCGCATAAAAAGATGAGCTGAATGGGCGAATGAAGTATACTATGTTGATCAGAATTTGTAAGAAAATATATGTATATTGGTTCATATCAACTGTCAAATAATTTGATTGTTGCTCCAATGGCAGGTGTTACTGACCGTCCATTTCGCTCGTTATGTAAATACTTTGGTGCTGGTCATGCGGTTAGTGAAATGATGACTGCGGACAAAACCTTGCGTATGAGTAAAAAGAGCCTATATCGGGCAAATTTTGATGGTGAACTTGCACCTATATCAGCACAAATAGCGGGTTCTGATCCTGAACAACTTGCTGAAGCCGCACGTTATCAAGTTGCAAATGGTGCCCAAATTGTTGATATCAATATGGGATGTCCTGCCAAGAAAGTTTGTAATAAGCTTGCAGGATCTGCGTTGTTACAAGATGAAGATTTAGTCGCTCGAATTTTAGATACGGTTGTTGCAGCTGTTGATGTCCCTGTAACGTTAAAAACGCGGTTAGGTTTTTTAAACGGACATGAAAATATTCTACGAGTCGCAAAGCGTGCAGAACAGGCAGGTATTGCCGCATTAGCTTTGCATGGCCGTACTCGTGAAGACATGTATTTAAATACCGCGCGTTATGAGTTAATCAAACAGGTTAAAGAAACGATTCATATTCCTTTAATTGCGAATGGCGATATTGATAGTCCTGAAAAAGCTAAATATGTTTTAGATTACACGGGTGCAGATGCCATTATGATTGGGCGCGCAGCGCAGGGACGACCTTGGATTTTCCGAGAAATTGCACATTATTTGAAAACAGGTGAGCATTTAGCTGCACCAGATATTGCTGAAGTGAAAGATGTTTTGTTAGGCCATTTGGCTGAGTTATATCAGTTTTATGGTGAATATTCTGGATGTCGTATTGCACGTAAACATATTGCTTGGTACACCAAGGGCTTGCGTTCTAGCAATGAGTTTCGCCAAAGTATGTATAAAGTTGAGAGTACAGTCGATCAGGCTAAAGTTGTTGAGGCTTACTTTGATCAGTTGCTTGATCAAGGTCAACGTATGAGTGATGTACAAGTTGAGCAAGTTAACTTATTAGAAATTAAATAATCTATTTTTATTTATCATTAAAAAAGCCTGCAATTTTGATTGCAGGCTTTTTTCTTACTCTAAGTGAGAGGTAATTTTCTGCAAAATTTGCAGGATCACATCAAACTCACTTTGGAGTGGGGTACTTTTCCGTGTTACCAATGCCAATGTACGGCTTGGTGCATCTTCAATCGATTTCACAGCAATATCTTCATTGAAATGAATCATACTGTTTTTTAGTGCAATTTCTGGAAGTAGGGTAAAGCCTAAATCAGAAGACACCATTTCAACGAGGGTTGGAAGCGAACTTGCTTTTAAGCGATGATCATTTTTACGTTCGCCAACAGGACATGCACTTAGCGCGTGATCACGTAAACAATGACCTTCTTCAAGTAACATCAAACGCGTTAAATCAAGATCATCGAGCGAATTGGCATTTGCTGCATTCGTGTCTTTTTTATTGTAAACAAGAAATAAATGTTCTTTGGCAATTTCTTCAACTTTCAAACTACGTGTATCAAAAGGGAGCGCAAGAACGATCATATCTAAATTACCGTGTTCAAGCTTTTCTACAATCTTTTCACTTTGTGCTTCATGTAGATGTAATTGAATTTTAGGTAACTGTTGATGAACTTCATCAAGAAGCTGAGTCAGAATAAATGGTGCAATCGTTGGAATAATCCCAAGATGCAAATCACCTGTGAGAGGTTCGCTCATCTCTCGACTCAAACGCATTAAGTCTTGAGCATCCGCAAGTAATACGCGTGCTCGAGCTACAACTTGCTCACCGAGTGGGGTTAAGCGGACGTTTTGACGATCACGTTCAACTAGGACGCCACCTAATAGACGCTCTAACTCCATAATGCCGCCCGATAACGTCGATTGGGTGACAAATGAACGGCGCGCTGCTTCAGTAAAATGTAAAGTTTCTGACAACGTAACTAAATATGATAGCTGTCTTAATGAGGGTAATGCAGCCATAGTGTCCTAGTGTGATGATCTAAAATGATGAGCAAACAAACCGCTAAGTTGTGGAATGAAATGAGCAGGAATATCATGCCCCATTCCTTGAATTAATTCAAACTTAGCACCAGAAATCGCTTTTGCAACCGCTTTCCCGTGACTCGGCGGTAACAATCGGTCTTTAGAGCCATGTACCACCAAGGTCGGTTGAATAATATTCTTGTTCAATGGTAATAATGAACCTGTACATAATATTGCTAAAAACTGTTGAAGTACACCCGCTGGATAAAAACTACGGCGATATAATTTGCGAATAGTTTGAATTGCTTCTACTTGGTTCACATAACCAGGAGAGCCAATGATGTGAAATACTTTTAAACTATGATTTACAATTGAATCTTCATCATGCGCTTCAGGCTTACCCAATAAGCTAAATAACTGCTTAGGAAACGGAGGAGGGAGTAAGGGTTGGTTATTGCTTGTAAATAACAGACCTATTTTTTCTACTTTTTCTGGATATTTTGCAGCAACGATTTGAGAAATCATCCCACCCATTGAAGCACCTAGAATATAGGTTTTTTCTAGGCCAAGCTGATCAATTAACATGGCAACATCATCTGCCATGTCATACAGTGTATAAGGTGCACCTTGATTCGCAAGACCAAACATAAAGCGACTCATTAATTTCATGGTATTGAGTCTTTGACCTTTATGGCGAACTTTTGAAGATAAGCCGATATCACGGTTATCAAAGCGAATAACGCGAAAACCTTGATCAATTAACGATTTACAAAAGAAATCTGGCCAAAACAGCATCTGAGCACCTAAACCCATAATCAATAAGATTGTTGGATGTTCAGGATTTCCACCCATTTCTACATGTAATTCAATGCCATTACCCAAGGTAACTTTAGTTTCTTGCATAAATGGAGCATATGGTGACACGTTGAATTGTAGGGCACTGTTCATGGCATTCATTCCAAGTTGAATTATTTTTATAAACAATATTTAGAGAGTTTATTGGAAGTCATTTTACAATAAACTCTCGTATTTAAACCTTAAATTTGAGCAGGAATCAAGTCAGGTACAAGTTTGGTCAACGTTAAACGTTGTTTCCCTGCCGTTGCCCCTAACAGAACAAAACCTCTCAATGTACCAGCAGCATCAGCCGCTTTCGCAATCATACCATCATCAAATTCTTCAGTTTCCCAGTTAACATCTACATCTAATGGTGCTGGTAGAACGGTTAATGGTGCCGCTGGTGTTTTCACTGCAACTGGCATAGCAGGGTAGTGTACAGCGGTACTTTGTCCGCTAAGTGTTTTTGCTAATGCTCGTGCTTGTTGCATGATTGGCATCACAAATGGAAGTAATGTTCCATTGACTTCAGCACAGTCACCAACTGCATAGATATCAGGTTGATTGGTTTCTAATAGCGTATTAGTAATGATGCCGCGGCTAGTTTGAATATCTGCTGATTTTGCTAATGCTGTATTTGGTTGTAAACCAATGGCTGAAAGTACGATATCTGCAACTAAAGTTTGACCGTTTGCCAATGTTACAGCGTAGTCTTCACCATCATTAATTTTAGTTACTTTTTCAACTGTTGTAGAAAGGGCAAATTTAATGCCTGCTTGTTCTAAGTTGGTTTGAAATGCCTCTGCAACGTGGTTTGGTAATAAACGACCTAATGGTTGTGGTGCTAAGTCAATGACAGTCACATCATAGTCACTATGCAATAAATCATTGGCAAATTCGCAACCAATTAAACCAGCACCTAAAATAACGACACGCTTATCTTTACGTTTTGCAAGATTTTCTCGGAAAGCACGATAGTCAATCAATGAGTTCACAACATGAATATCATCACTGCCATCACCCGCAATCGCAAGACGAATTGGGTTAGCGCCTACAGCCAAAACAAGTTTTGAATAGGGTTGAGTGATTGTCTCACCATTTTTTTCTAATATCAGCTCATGGCTTTCAGCTTTGATTTCTTTTACCCACGTTTCTGCTTCGATACGCATATTTAACTGGGTTGCCATTTTTGCTGAGTCACCTAAAGCAATTTGTTCAGGCGCTTTATTTCCGGCAAAAGCATTGGATAATGTTGGTTTTGCATAATTTACCGCATCATCCGCACAGATCATAACAAGTTCTTGTTCAGGGCTGAGTTTGCGAAATTCTCTTGCAACGGTATAACCAGCCATACCTGATCCGATAATGACGATAGGATGCATGATATTCTCCAATATTTTTCCATTAATAAAACAAATGATAAGAAAAAAGACCATGATCATTATCATGGTCTTTTAGAATGATTTAGATTTCGACCATTTCAAAATCAGCTTTTGAAACGCCGCAATCTGGGCAAGTCCAATCATCAGGGATATCTTCCCATTTAGTACCTGCTGCAATGCCGTCTTGTGGCCAACCTTCTGCTTCGTCGTAAATCCACCCACAAACGATACATTGATATTTTTTCATGTGACTCTCCAAACTGATAGGTATGCTCAAGTTGCCTTTCAGTAAAACTATTCCATAATGTCGTTATGATCGCAGCAATAGAACTAACTTGTGTTGATCAGGAGTTAGATTTTTACGCAGAACGACATTTAAGTAAAGCAAATGCAAGAGTTTAATCATTTATGTAAAAAGTGATATGGCAATTTCAGCTGAAACTCTTGTTATTTGAGCAATTACTCTAATTTTTTGTAAAATAATTTTTGCTATATCTTAAAAAAATCAGTAAACGTATAGATATAGTATGAATAAAAAATAAACATTTGAAACTGTATTATCATGGGGTATTAGAATAATTAAGGAATGTAATACATGGAAACTTTATCTTTTAATATAAAAATCTATGCCTCCAGACAGAAAGTTTGGGATGTTTTATGGACACCTGAGAGCTATGAAACTTGGACAAAATTTTTTGCTTGCAACTCGACGATGCAATCAGACTGGAAAGAAGGTGGAATAACTTATTTCTATAGTGGAGAAGGTGATGGGATGATTTCGACGATAGAAAGCTTAAACGAACCACAAGAAGTGATATTCAAACATTTGGGAATGATCAAAGACGGTAAAGAGGATACTGAAAGTGATGAGGTTAAAGCTTGGTCAGGAGCTTTGGAAAAGTATTTATTATTCGATTTGGATGGTATTACACAACTTCATGTTGAAGTTGATATACAGCCTGAATATGCAGAATTTATAAATAAATGCTTTGATCAAGGGCTTGCCATGGTTAAGCATTTGGCTGAAAAATAATAAAGAGTCTGTTAATTTTTGATGGAGTAAAACGAGCCTATAACCTTTGGGAGTTGATAATGATTTGTTTTTTTTCTCAATTGTCTAGCTGAAACGATACGAAAATCGGTTGTTATCTGCTATCCTATGCGACTTCATTTTTACTTAGCTCGAGGCAGAGATGACGCAACAAAACGCTCAATCGACTTCTGAACAAACTCTTTCCGAAAACGATTTAATCGCACAGCGTCATGCCAAATTAAAGCAAATCCAAGAGACTGCCAAACAAAACGGCAAGAGTCCTTGGCCAAATACATTTAAGCGTGAGCATTATACTGCTGACCTACAAGAACAATTTAAAGATCAAGACAAAGCACAAATCGAAGGTGCTGAAAAAGTTTATGTAAAAGTTGCTGGTCGTGTCATGCTCAACCGTGGATCATTTATTGTGATCCAAGATATGACAGGTCGTATTCAACTTTATGTAGACCGTAAGGGTTTACCAGCTGATGTTTTAGAAACGATCAAAAGTTTAGATCTTGGTGATATTATTGCTGCTGAAGGTTATATTGGCCGTTCAGGTAAAGGTGACTTATATGTCCACCTTGAAGGCTTTGAACTTTTGACAAAGTCTCTACGTCCTTTACCAGATAAGTTTCATGGTTTAACGGATACTGAAGCGAAGTACCGTAAACGCTATTTAGATTTAATCGTAAACGAAGAAACAAGAAAGACATTTGAAATTCGTGCTCAAGTTGTGGCGGGGATTCGTGCATTTTTAAGTAATGAGCGTTTCATGGAAGTTGAAACGCCAATGATGCATGTGATTCCTGGTGGTGCTTCAGCAAAACCATTCGTAACCCATCACAATGCATTAGATATGGAGCTTTACTTGCGTATTGCACCTGAGCTTTATTTGAAGCGTTTAGTGGTTGGTGGTTTTGAGCGTGTTTTTGAAATTAACCGTAACTTCCGTAATGAAGGTGTTTCAACGCGCCATAATCCTGAATTTACGATGATTGAATTCTACCAAGCGTATGCTGATTATAAAGATTTGATGGCATTGACTGAAAATATGCTTGAGAAACTTGCTGTAGATATCTTAGGTTCAACAGATGTACCTTATGGTGATGAAGTTTATAGCTTCAAAGGCCCATTCAAGAAGATCTCGATGTTTGATGCGATTCTTGAACATAACCCTGATTTCACACCTGAAAATGTAAATGATCGTGAGTTCTTGGCTAAATTTACTCAAGACGTATTAAAAGAGCAGGTTAAGCCGGGCTTTGGTTTAGGTAAATTACAAACGATCGTGTTTGAAGAAACAGTTGAGACGAAACTCCGTCAACCAACATTCATTACTGAATACCCTGCGGAAACTTCACCACTTGCACGTCGTAATGATGATAATCCGCATATTACGGATCGTTTTGAATTCTTCATTGGTGGCCGAGAGTTGGCAAATGGCTTCTCGGAATTAAATGATCCAATTGATCAAGCTGAACGATTCCAAGCTCAAGTCGCAGAAAAAGATGCAGGCGACGATGAAGCAATGCATTATGATGCTGACTTTATTGAAGCGCTTGAATATGGCTTACCGCCAACAGCGGGTGAGGGTATTGGTATTGATCGTTTAGTGATGCTTTTTGCCAATGCACCAAGTATTCGTGATGTATTGTTATTCCCTCATATGCGTCGTAAAGACTAATTTGTCGTTGTTTAACATTGAAAAAGCCACTTTTTAGAAGTGGCTTTTTTGTTTCTTAGGTTAAGAAATGTAATTGTTTGGTTTGAGGATTGAAATTCATGTTCAAAAAAACGATTATGTGCTCATAAATAAACTTGAGAACAGTTTGGATATGTTTCTAAAAAAATCGCTTTGCATCGCATTATTTGCTTCTTTTTCATCGATGATATTTGCGCAAGGTTTAGTGCTCAACGATGAAAATTTACGTACCGATTTAAACTGGTTAAATCAACAAGGTGTGATTCAAATCAGTACTTCGACTTGGCCTTTAAGTGGTGATGAAATCCAAAGAGCATTGTCTCAAGCACAAGTGAGCAATAACACGCAACAAAAGGTTGTGAATTCAGTACTCAATACCTTGCAAGCAGATAACGCAACTGTGAAAGTTGGGTTACATGCTGGAACTGATCTAAAGACAGTACCTCAAGCATTTGGCGATAATCAAAAATCTCAATACCAAGCAGCAGTTGAATTCAATGCTGGTGGTGAGAATTGGGATGCTAAGATCCGTGTCAATGGTGAAAAAGATCCACTAGTTGACAATGGGCATGATGTCAATGTTGAAGGTTCATATATCGCTGGAAAACTTTGGAATCAGTGGGTTGTTGCTGGTCAAATCCCAACTTACTGGGGTCCTGGGCATGATGGTAGCTTGATTCGTGGTGATGCAAGTCGTCCTGTTTATGGGGTGACAGTTCAGCGTGCTGTACAAAATGCCTTTGAAACAAAGTGGTTGTCTTGGATTGGACCATGGCAGTACCAAGTATTTGCTGGTCAATTAGATGACTACAAAGCTGTTCCTGATACAAAGTTAATAGGTTTACGTTTGACCGCGCAACCTTTGCCTTATCTAGAATTAGGGGCTTCCCGTGCATTTCAAATCGGTGGTGAAGGACAGCCTAATAGTTTTAAAGCTTATTGGAATGCGATGATTGGTAAAGATAATGGCTGTGATAATAGTGGGTGTACGGGTGACCAAAATGCATCAAATCAGATAGCTGGTTTTGACGGTCGTCTATTGCTTCAACCATTATTAAATGTCCCTGTAAGTTTGTATACTCAATTTGTAGGTGAAGATGAAGCAGGAGGATTACCTGCTAAATATATGTATCTAGGCGGTGCAGATTTTTCTTCTAGCTATAAAAATATGCCATATCAACTTTATGCTGAGTGGGCTGATACCCGTACTAACGGAAAAGCTCAAGGTATTTCCTATAACCATCATCAATATACGGATGGTTATTATCAGCATGGTTTCCCGTTAGGACATGCGATGGGTGGTGATGGTCAGATGTATTCTGTTGGTGGTGATATTCGTTTTGATGTAATGAATCGTCTTAGCGGAAGAGTGATGTATGCAAAAGTAAGTCAGACTCAACGAGTTGAAGATAATAATGCTGCATTCCCACAAGCAGATACAATTAAAGGTTTAGATGTTACGTGGACACATTATTTAAAACCTACGATTCCATTGAAAATTAATGGTTGGGTAAGTGACTCGGATGTAAATGGCAATGATGGCGGTGTTTCTGTCGGTGTTGAAATTCCATTAGAACGTAATATGTTCCGATTCTAAGATATGAATAAAAAAGAAGCCTGAAGGCTTCTTTTTTATTGTCTTAAATCATGTGAAATAAGATGTAAATTTTATCTCATCATAAAGATGCATATCATAATTTTGCATATTTATATGAAAAAACAAGCTAAAGAAGTCCGTCTAAATTATTATAATGAATAACCTTTACTGGATTATTCATTAACTTCTAGTAAGAACATTGATATCACGAAAAATTGGAGTTGTTATGGCACTCGTTCCTCCACACGGTCTTCCAAGTGGTGGTGTAAGACCACTTATAGATTTTATGGGTAACATGAATAAAGGAGGAAGCCTACATGACTGAAAATAGATTAACTCACCTCAAACAACTTGAGGCAGAAAGTATTCACATCATTCGTGAAGTAGCAGCTGAGTTTGAAAATCCAGTAATGCTTTACTCAATCGGTAAAGATTCTGCGGTCATGTTACATCTTGCATTAAAAGCATTCTATCCAGCAAAACTTCCATTTCCTTTATTGCATGTTGATACAGGTTGGAAGTTCAAAGACATGATTGCATTTCGTGACAACATGGCGAAAACACATGGCTTTGATTTGATCGTACATCAAAATGTTGAAGGCCGCGAAGCGGGTATTAATCCATTTGATCATGGTAGCTCTAAATATACAGATATCATGAAAACACAAGGCTTAAAGCAAGCTTTGGACAAATATCAGTTTGATGCTGCATTTGGTGGTGCTCGTCGTGATGAAGAAAAATCACGTGCTAAAGAACGTGTTTATTCATTCCGTGATAGCAAACACCGTTGGGATCCTAAAAATCAGCGACCAGAACTTTGGAATCTTTATAACGGTAAAGTAAACAAAGGCGAAAGTATTCGTGTATTCCCTTTGTCTAACTGGACTGAGTTAGATATTTGGCAGTATATCTATTTAGAAAATATTCAAATTGTCCCTCTTTATTTCTCTGCTGTACGTCCAGTGGTTGAGCGTAGCGGTACGTTGATCATGGTAGATGATGAACGTATGCGTTTGAAAGAGGGTGAAGTTCCACAAATGAAATCAGTACGTTTCCGTACTCTTGGTTGCTACCCATTAACAGGTGCAGTTGAGTCTGAAGCGGATACATTGCCTGAAATTATCCAAGAAATGCTTTTAGCAACAAGTTCAGAGCGTCAAGGTCGAATGATTGATCATGATGAGGCTGGCTCAATGGAAAAGAAAAAGCAGGAAGGTTATTTCTAATTTCCTTAAGCGAACCCCTCTTTTAAAAGAGGGAGTTAGGGAGATGAAAACCGATTTCTAAAGAATATGTGGAGTTTTGAGCAATGTCTCATCAATCAGATCTTATTAGCCAAGACATCTTGGCGTATTTAAACCAGCATGAAAATAAAGACTTATTGCGCTTTTTAACATGCGGTAATGTAGATGATGGTAAAAGTACTTTAATTGGTCGTCTTCTTTATGATTCTAAACTGATCTATGAAGATCAATTGCAAGCGGTTACCCGCGACAGTAAGAAGGTCGGTACCACTGGTGATGCACCTGACCTTGCTTTACTTGTAGATGGTTTACAAGCTGAACGTGAGCAAGGTATTACCATTGATGTTGCTTATCGTTATTTCTCAACTGAAAAGCGTAAGTTCATTATTGCTGATACACCAGGGCATGAGCAGTACACGCGTAACATGGCAACAGGCGCATCGACTGCTGATCTTGCGATTATCTTGATTGACGCGCGTTATGGTGTCCAAACACAAACACGTCGTCATTCATTTATTGCAAGCTTGTTAGGTATTAAAAATATCGTTGTTGCGATCAATAAAATGGATTTGGTCGAGTTCTCAGAAGCGCGTTTCAATGAAATTCAAGTTGAATATGATGCATTTGTGAATCAACTTGGCGATCGTCGTCCTGAAAATATTTTATTTGTTCCAATTTCTGCACTGAATGGTGATAACGTCGTTAATCCATCAGCAAGTACGCCGTGGTACAAGGGTGAAACCTTGATGAGCATTCTTGAATCAGTGGAAATTAAGCGTGAATCGAACAAACAGGAATTCCGTTTCCCTGTTCAATATGTGAACCGTCCTAACCTTGATTTCCGTGGTTTTGCTGGAACAATTGCACTAGGCGAAATTCGTGTTGGCGATGAAATCGTTGCATTACCATCAGGCAAGAAATCAACAGTAAAAGAAATTGTTACTTTTGATGGAAATCTTGAACAAGCTGCTGCGGGTCAAGCTGTTACCTTAACGCTCAATGATGAAATTGATATTTCTCGCGGCAACGTACTTGTGCGTGCTGGTGAGCAACCTTTGATTTCACGTAGTGTGCGTGCTTCAGTGGTTTGGATGAATGAGCATCCTTTAGTAAAAGGGAAGTTGTACAACGTAAAAATTGGTACGCAAACGGTTCCTGCTAAAGTCACTGCGATTAATTTTCGAGTCAATGTTAATACACTTGAGCACACTCAGGTTGAAGAACTTGAACTGAATGCGATTGCTGATGTTGTGGTTGAGTTCGATGCACCAGTTGTATTCGACCGATATCAAGACAGTCGTTACACAGGCTCATTTATCTTTATTGATCGTTTAAGCAACGTGACTGTCGGTGCCGGTATGGTTGAAGCAGCAGTAGAATGGACTGCACACAGTAATCCTGTGACTGCGGAAGATCGTGCTGCTCGTTTAGGGCAAAAGCCTGCGGTGATTGGTGTGTCTGCATCGTTGATCGAGAAAGCTCAAGCTTTAGAAAGCTTATTGATTCAACAAGGTGTGGTTGCGATTGCAAAAGCCAATTTAACGGCTGAGCAAATTGCATTGTTACGTGAAACAGGTGTAGTGATTATTACCACAACTGTTGAAGGTACAGATACGGAAATTACCGCTGAAACGGTTGATGAAGCCGCTGAAAAAGTGGTGGAATTGGTCCGTCTTTAATTGATTGAGTCAATTGAAAAAAACCCGCTTAGGCGGGTTTTTTATTGTATTGTGTATACTTTATATTTTTATATAACTATATTCCTAGTAGATGAAACTTGAAACCCTTAATAAAAATGCTGAATTCTATATCGCTTCACTAGCTCTAGGAGTTTTAGAGGGAATGAGACAGGGAATTCTTTCTCCTGAAGCTGGAATATGGTTTTTAGCAAGGCCAAGCTTTTCTAATGAAGTCTTAAAATCCAAAATGATTTCTGATGATTTGAAATATGTAATCGCATGTTTTGATGAGATTGATGTTTTATCTAGCTTTGACGGTGGAGAGATAAAGCAACAGCAAATGATTGATGAACTGAAACAGAGATGCCTAAGTTGTTTGCAGGGAATTGATTATAAAAATATTGATATGAAAATGACATCATCAATAAATGATGAAGATGATTTATAGATTATGTCTGATTGTTCCGCTCATCAAGAAGCTGGAACAATCAAAAAAATTAAAAAATATTTTGGGTTTTCTGAATCAAATACTCTTTTATATCTTTAGGATAATCTTGAATCATCTTCAAAAAAAATTCTCGATCACCTTGATACAAAGCGCGTGTTGCTTCTTCATAATTCGGCATATCGCCTAACATTGCAGACATAAAGCGATCAGTGGCTTGTTTTGCCAGCATCTTATTGCTTTCAGAGTTTGGATCATCCAGTTCTTTATCGATCAGTTTGCGAATAATCGCAGAAGCACTGGCACTCTGCTGGTCTAGCCAATCCCAGTGCTTTTTCTGTAAGGTGATTTCTCGAGAAATTACCCCAAGTTTCGGGCGTCCAACTTTTTTAGTTGGTTCAGGTTCAGCATATCGCTCACGAATTTCTTGTTCAGAGCCAGTGTAATCAAAATCAATTTGCCTGCCATTTTGATCATTAAAAATCAAAATATTTTCAGTCGTTTCTTGAAGTTGTTTAATCTTTAAGATGAGTTCCATCATTTCACCACTTGCAAGATAGCGATCACCTGAAAAAGCGGTATAGGTTGTTGAACTATTCATATTCTAAAAATCTAATTTTATACGGGTAAAATAATATTATCAGGGTAAAAATATTTTTGCAAATCCTACTGTAGGATAGACGCCATTCATATTATTTTTTTTATGATGAATAGAGCAAATGAACAGATTGAAAGTTAGTAAGCGAAAGATGCAATTTTAAATTTTTATTCTGCTTTGATAGGGCTTTTATGAGACAATATCGTTTCATATTTTTTGTATTTGGACTCCCATGACTGATTATTCTCCAGAATCTTTAAGCGATATCGAAGTTTTAGACATTTTACAGTCTATGAAAAAAGATGTGCTTGATAGTGAAGCAAAAGAGATAATTCGTAATGGTGGGAAAGCTGGGCGTCAAGAATCACACAAACAAGCTTTAGTAGCGCTAAATACAAGTTTCGAAGAGAAATTTGTTGAAGCTGTGACCCTTGCTTTGGGATTAAATGCGGGGCAGGCGAAAAAAATACGTTATAAGAAAGATCGTGTTCGTATCTTGAAAGTACGTGGTATTGATTATCTTGCGATTGATGGTGCGGAAACGGCACAAGTATTGTCTCAAATTGCACAGGCAATTACGCGTGAAGATGCAATTGTGACAGAAGGCTTACACAATATTTTTCCATTTTGGAAAGAAGGCTGGCCGATGGTGCAGTTTGATAATGCCTATAAAATTTTGGCTGAAGACATTTCGATCCACTACCAAGCAACTTTAGATCAGCTTATTGCTTTATATGGTGGAAATTAATTTCTATTCAAGTTTAGAATGATGTAAATCAAATCATTAAAATAACAAGGATGTTGGCTTTATGAATCAACAATTAGAATTACCGCAAGAGGCGTTACAAGCATTGCGATCGGGGCAGTTGATAGAGGCAATTAAAATAACTCGTGAAAAAACAGGACTTGGTTTAAAAGAGTCAAAAGATTTAGTTGATCAATATTTAAATGATCATCCTAATGAACAATCACATTTACAAGAACAATTGGCGCAACGTAGTCGGGGTGGGCTTAAGTTCGCTGTGTTTATGTTCTTGTTGATTGCGATTATCGCTTGGATGATATGGAAGTAATAAAAAGCCCAATTTAATTGGGCTTTTTATTTATTCAGATGGGGGTGTTGTTTCGGTTTCTTGACTCGGTAAAATCTGAGTAACAAGCAATTGGTCAATTTTATAATGATCAATATCGACAACCTCAAATTTAAAGCCAGCATATTCTACAGCATCTGCTGGACGAGGAATTTTGCGAAGACGATACATGATAAAACCTGCGATGGTTTCATAGTTTTCATTTTCAGGGAATTCTTCGATTTCTAAAACATGTTTTACATCTTCAATAGGCGTACTACCATCAATTAGCCACGAATGATTATCACGTTTAATGATCTGTTGCTCTTCATCCATTGGTGTGACCCAGTCACCCATCACGGTAATCATGATGTCACTCAGCGTAATTACACCGACAACTAAAGCGTATTCATTGATAACAACAGCGAATTTCTCTTTAGTTGAACGGAAACGATCCAGTAACTCGGATAAAGTCAACGTATCTGGAATGATCAGAACATTACGAATCGTTGATTCATTTAACTGGGTAAATGATTGATTATTCAAAATACGAATTAAAATATCTTTGGCATCGACATAGCCAATCACTTGATCAATATGTTCGTTACAGACTAAAAACTTTGAATAAGGATATTCGGCAAGCTTTTGACGGATGCTTTCCTCTGGTTCGGTCAAGGTAAAGAACACAACATTTTCACGTGTTGTCATACTAGATGGAACAGTTCTTTCTTCAAGCTCAAATACATTTTCAATAAAATGATGTTCTTGTTTTTGCAGAACACCAGCTTGAGCACCTGCATCCATCACCGCGGAAATATCATCAAAGGTAATATTATCATCACGAATTGTATTAACCTTAAACAGACGAAATAACAGGTTCGCAATTGCATTAATTCCCCATGCAAGTGGCTTACAAATTTTGATAAAAACTTGAATAGGTTCAATGACACTAATAGCAATTTTTTCAGGGGCGATCATTGCCAAGCGTTTTGGCATGAGATCAGCAAATAAAATGAAGAGTGATGTTACCAATGTAAATGACAGTGCAAAACCAATGGTTTCTAGCCAAGGGCCTGCATAAAACTGTTTGATCATTTCAACGAAAAACGGACGGAACGCAGCCTCACCGAGGATACCACCCAAGATTGCGACAGCATTTAAACCAATTTGAGATGCTGCGAAAAAATCAGCAGATTGCTCTTGTAGATCTAAAACTTTTTGAGCACGAGTTTCACCAGATTCCGCTAAAATTTTTAATTTAACTTTACGTGCGCCAGCTAATGCAATTTCTGTAAGTGATAAAAAACCTGCCGCTGAAATCAGCAGAATAATTACTATAATATTTTGGAAGAGACTCACACATCACCTGTGGTTCATCATTATTATGAATATGTTGTAACACAAAAAAGTACGGAGGTAACTAAATCCTTACCGCAGTGTAACAATCTATTCGGAAGGGAGTAGAATTTGCTGATATTTCAACAAATTCTAAGGGTTTTTACAATTGGATATTTTAGTATTGTGAAAATTGAGAATTATTTATAAAAAACTCACGATTCTCTTCTTCGATCATTTGTCTTGCAACAAAGAGGATTAATTGTCTTAACCAACGATGTGCAGGATGATGATGGAGCAACGGACACCATGCCATTTTTAATTCAAATTCTGGAATATAAAATGGAGGATCTTTGATCACAAGTTTTGGATTCTGTGTTTGTAAGCGTGCCATTCGGGTAGGTAATGTTGCAATCAAATCAACATTTTGAGCCAACAACGCTGGCATTTGATAATGGCGTGTAAATACAGAGATTTTACGACGTTGGCCAATACGTTCTAGTGCTTGATCAATCCAACCTAAACCTGCTTGTTTATCTGGATTTACACCAAATCCAACACCCATACCTGTTTTAGAGACCCAAATGTGTTGAGCATCTAAATAGCTTTTCAAATTTAAGTGAGTAACTGCTGGATGTTTGTCATTCAAAATACAACTAAAGCTATCACGCCAAACTAGGACTTGATGAAAACTTTGCGGAATTTCATTAAAGCGGTTAATGGCGAGATCAACTTTACCTTGTTCCATATCTCGATAAGACACGTCACTCGGCGTTAAGAAATCCAGTACGACATTTGGCGCTTCCGAGCGCAATGCCTTGACTAGGCGAGGCACTAAGGTAGCTTCGGCATAATCCGAAGTCATGATACGAAACACACGAGTACTGGTATAAGGTCTAAATTCGGTACGCGGTTCCAAAATCATGGAAAGGTCTGACAATGCATCACGAATACGAGGTTGTAATTCAAGTGCACGTTCAGTTGGCGTCATGCCTTCAGATGAGCGAATAAGCAGGGGATCATTAAACAAATTACGCAAGCGACGTAAAATATTACTCATCGCGGGTTGAGTAACCCCTAATTGTTCTGCTGCGCGTGTGACATTTTTTTCCCGAAGAAGTACATCAAGATAAATTAATAAATTGAGATCAACCCGCTCCAGATTCATAAAAAAAATACCGAAAATAAAATATTTAAATTGTGTTGAATTATGACATATCTCAAGGCATTTGTATAACTTAAATCCTATTAAATAAGCCCTAAAACACCGACCAATAAAGCTATTCCGTTTTGTGCTAACTCGTTTGGTTTTGAATGCACTTAACCGTAATCTGAACAGCAGTAAACAATAAAAATAATGAGTGAGAATATGGCAAAAAGTGTCAATTTAGATCGTTAACATCGATGCTGACAAAAGAATTTACTGTTTAAAATTAATACAAAATCTTTGATGGATGATTCTGTGTTGTGATTTTATTTTTAATAATAATTTATAAGTAACAATATCTTATGGGTATTTATTTTTTATATAACATCATCTTTTTATATGTATTTCAAAAAAAAATACTGAAAATTACCTTAGGATATTGGATTAATCTCTTGGCAAAGACTAAGCTGTGCAACATATTGATGAAGTGCTTGAAATCTAGCCTATAAAAAAGCATGGTTTTATTGCGATCGTTCGATGCCAATCCTCAAAAGGAATATATCATGTCTACATATTTAACAGCGATTGATGCAATTCGCGAATTAAAAGCAAAATTCGGCAACACTTGGCGCGATATTAGCCCAGAAGATGCTGCTCGTATGCAAATGCAAAACCGTTTCAAAACTGGTTTAGATATTGCTAAATATACAGCTGCGATTATGCGTCGTGATATGGCTGCTTATGATGCTGACTCTAGCAAATATACTCAATCATTAGGTTGCTGGCACGGTTTCATCGCACAACAAAAAATGATTGCGAACAAAAAATACTTCGGTACTACTGAACGTCGTTATATCTACCTTTCAGGTTGGATGGTTGCTGCACTTCGTTCAGAATTTGGTCCACTTCCTGACCAATCTATGCATGAAAAAACTTCTGTTCCTGCATTAATCGAAGAAATCTACACTTTCTTACGTCAAGCTGACGCGAAAGAATTAAACGATTTATTCCGTGCTCTTAAAAAAGCTCAAGAAGCTGGTGATACTGCTAAAGCTGCTGAAATCACTGCTCAAATCGATGGTTTCCAAACTCACGTTGTGCCAATTATTGCTGACATCGACGCTGGTTTCGGTAACGAAGAAGCGACTTACTTACTTGCTAAGAAAATGATCGAAGCTGGTGCTTGTGCGCTTCAAATCGAAAACCAAGTATCTGACGCGAAACAATGTGGTCACCAAGCTGGTAAAGTAACTGTTCCACACGAAGACTTCATCGCTAAAATCCATGCATTACGTTATGCATTCTTAGAAATGGGTCTTGACGACGGTATCATCGTTGCACGTACTGACTCTGAAGGCGCTGACTTGACTCAAAAAATCCCAGTGGTTAAAGAGCCAGGCGACATCGCTTCTCAATACATCAGCTACTTAGACACAGTTGAAATTGACATTGCTGATGCTCAAGAAGATGAAATCTTGATCAAACGTAATGGTAAATTACACCGTCCTAAGCGTTTAGCTTCTGGTTTATATCAGTTCCGTCCAGACACTCAAATTGACCGTGTTGTACTTGACTGTGTATCTAGCCTTCAAAATGGTGCTGATCTTCTTTGGATCGAAACTGCAACTCCAAACGTTGAAGAAATCGCTCACATGGTTAACCGTGTACGTGAAACAGTTCCAAATGCTAAGCTAGTTTACAACAATAGCCCATCATTCAACTGGACGTTAAACTTCCGTCAACAAGCTTACGATCGTTGGGTTGCTGAAGGTAAAGATGTTTCTGCTTATGACCGTGCTAAATTAATGAGCGCTGAGTATGACAACACTGAATTAGCTGCTGATGCTGATGAGAAAGTACGTACATTCCAAGCAGATGCTTCTCGTGAAGCGGGTGTGTTCCATCACTTGATCACACTTCCTACTTACCACACTGCTGCTCTTTCTACTCATGAGCTTGCACAAGGTTACTTCGGTTCTGAAGGTATGTTGGCTTATGTTGCTGGCGTACAACGTAAAGAAATCCGCGGTGGTATCGCTTGTGTTAAACACCAAGCAATGGCTGGTTCTGACATCGGTGATGATCACAAAGAAATCTTCTCTGGTGACAACGCTCTTAAAGCGCACGATGATGCTAAAAACACAATGAACCAATTCGCTGCTCACTAAGCGATTGATTCAAAAAAACCCTGCTTATGCAGGGTTTTTTATTGGCTTATTAGAAATAAAAAAGCTCACCTTTATTTAGGTGAGCTTTCTATTAAACTTTATTCAGCTTCTTTTTTAAGCTCATATTTTTCTGCTAAATCACCTGTAATTTCATTTCCTTCCATATCAAGTGCTTTTAAATAACCTTCAGCAACGAAATATTTGCGGTTATCGCCAGTTTTATCTAGCTCGATAACAGATGTGTTGTTCGCATCGAATTGGAAGCTACCTTTACTTTCAAATGCTTTACCGTCACCTTTGCCAAGGTATGTTTCTTTTAACTCATAGGTTTTATCAGCGTTAAGTTCAAGCTCTGTTTCAATACCTTCACAATCTGCACATGGTAGAACACCTTTATAAGTGCCATTCCAGTCTAAAGAGTTTTCGGCAGTGTGAGCGCTATCAACGGCAACTGCTTCACTCGTTGCGGTTGGAGCTTGCTCTTGATTATTTTTGTTGTCTGTCTTGCTACAAGCCACTAAAAATATAGAAGCAAGAGAGAGTGCAATAATTGATTTTTTCATTTTAGATTTAACCTATTAAAAATACTTGTGTCCTAAGTTATGAAATTTAAAAAGAAAAGGGTAGTGAAGGAATGTAAGCGTTATTTAACCTTTGGTAAATCGTGAAAAAATCAATATAAATATTTTCTTAATAATGTTCATTGATTTGTAATTTTTTATTGTTAGTTTCAGGTTGTAAGGGTATTCAACGTAAACAAACAAAAGCCACGCATTCAATAAAGAAAATAAAGAAGGTAAATTATGAGTATTAATGTTTTAAATCGACTATTTTTAATAGGTGCACTCTGTGGTTATAGCGTATTTAGCCAAGCCAAGGAAATTGCGGTGATCGGTCATGCAGGTGCGCCTTCATTTGCTATTGCAAATACATTGCCTTCATATCAAAGAGCCATTAAGGATGGGGCTGATTTCATCGAAACTGATATTGTTCCCACTAAGGACGGAGCACTGATTTCCATACATGAAAATGAGCTAAGTTTAACAACCAATGTGAGCAGTTTTAGCCAATTTGCAAATAGAAAAACCAGTAAGCTCGTTGGTGCAAAGTATTACACAGGTTGGTTTAGTGAGGATTTTACGCTCAGTGAAATCAAAATGTTAAAAGTACATGAACGTGGCCCAAATACACGGCCTGAAAATACAGCTTATGATGACTTATATAACGTACCTACACTGGATGAAGTGATTAATATAGCCGAGCAAAACTATAATAGAACGGGGAAAATCACCGGGATTTATATTGAAATGAAAACTCCTGCGTATTTTACAGCAGTGGGGCTTCCAGTAGAGAGTAAAGTTTTAAATACTCTTGCAAGGTACAAATATACCAGAGACATTGCACCTATTTATATTGAGGCGTTTGATCCAATCAGTTTGAAATTGGTACGTACTAAACTAAATACAACGCATAGCTCACTCAAGAGAGTGAAGTTATTACAATTACTTAATGATTTAGGCCCGCTGTATGATGCTGTAAATCTTGCAAGTTTGCCTGCCTATGCAGTATATGCTGATGTGGTTGGGCCGAACAAGAATGCTATTTTTAGAGACAATTCAACGAAGGCGAGCAACTTTGTCAGTATAGCGCATGGGGTTGGACTTGAAGTGCAGCCGTGGTCATTTGCACCTGAAAATAATAATTTACCTACTGCATTTAGATGTAGCAGCGTACTTTCAGAGAGATGCCCATCGGGATTGAAAAAACAGCTTAAAATGTTTTTTGATGCTGGTATAGATGGTGTGTTTGTAGATGATCCTGCAACAGCAAAAGAGGCGCTAGCTGAATACTAGAGATCTATAAATATTTGAAAATAAAAAGCCACTTAATTTCTTAAGTGGCTTTTTAAAATTTTGGAGCGGGAAACGAGACTCGAACTCGCGACCCCAACCTTGGCAAGGTTATGCTCTACCAACTGAGCTATTCCCGCAATATGGATGTGCATTATAGAGAGTTTCATAAAACTGTCAACTCTCTAATATGCTAAATGCTGAATTAATCAGCACGTCTCCAAATTGTTCCTTGGCGAGTATCTTCTAAAACCACACCTTGGTCTAACAAAGATTGACGAATACCATCTGCCTTTGCAAAGTCTTTAGCTTTTTTTGCATCAACACGTTGTTGAATGAAATCTTCAATTTCCGTATCAGAAAGTGTGAGTGCCTCTTGACCAATATCTGATTTGAGAAACTCATCTACATCATGTTGAACCAAACCTAGAATGTTAGTCAGTTGGCGTAAAGTTGAATAGAGAGCAGTTGCCTGCTCAACTTGTTCTTCTTTTACTGCACGATTTAATTCTTTGTTCAATTCAAATAACACAGCCATTGCTTCAGCCGTATTAAAATCATCGCGCATTGCGTTATTGAAACGTTCAACAAAACTCTGCTCTAAAGTTTCAACAGTTTTTTGTCCGTACACTTGCTGATAGGCTTTAAATGAATGATAGAAGCGGCTCAATGCAGTTTTAGCTTCTTTTAAAGCGACATCAGAAAAGTTCACAGGACTACGGTAATGCGATGAAACAATAAAGTAGCGGATGACTTCAGGATGGAATTTTTCCATCACATCACGAATAGTGAAGAAGTTGCCTAGTGATTTAGACATTTTCTCACCATCTACATTGATGAAACCAACATGCATCCAGTAATTTACATACTGTTCACCAGTCGATGCCTCACTTTGTGCAATTTCATTTTCATGGTGAGGGAACATAAGATCTGAGCCACCGCCATGAATGTCAAAGTGATTACCTAAGCAGCAAGTTGACATCGCAGAACATTCAATATGCCAACCTGGGCGACCATTACCCCAAGGTGAAGCCCACGCTGGTTCATTTTCTTTTGCATGTTTCCAAAGTACAAAGTCAAAAGGATGTTTCTTTTCTACTTCGACATCAACACGCTCAGATGCGCCTGCTTGCATATCATCAAGTTTACGACCAGATAAGCGACCATATTTATCAAATTTAGTCACTTCAAAATATACATCGCCATTTGTTGCAGGGTATGCAGCGCCTTTATCAACTAAAGTGCTGATCATATTTTGCATTTGATCAATATATTCAGTTGCTTTTGGGGCTTCATCTGGTGCAACACAGCCTAAATTAGAGGCATCTTCATTCATAGCATCAATGAAGCGTGCAGTGAGTTGTTGAATCGTTTCACCATTTTCATTTGCACGTGCGATGATTTTGTCATCAATATCTGTGATGTTGCGGATGTAACGTACTTTCCAGCCTTGGCTACGTAAAAAACGAATAATGTAGTCAAATGCAACCATAACGCGAGCATGTCCAATGTGACAGTAATCGTATACGGTCATACCACAGACATAGATATCGATTTGACCTTCTTTACGTGGGACAAATTCAACTTTTTTTCGTTGCTCAGAGTTATATAGAACAAAAGGTTGCATAAGGGTTTTAAACACTCTACAAAATTAGCGTTATATCATAACGTATGCACCATATTTCATAAAGTTATCAGTAAAAAAAAGATGATGGTGGAATATATTTTTTAATTGATTGATTTGAATGGGTATTTTATGGGGGAAAGATGAAGGTATACTTTTTTTATAAATGAGCCTTAAAACTTTTGGTTCGAGTAAAATAACATGTTGTTAAGTTTATCATCCATGACTAATACTTATTGACATGAATTACTATGTAGGAGTGAAATTAAACGAATTAATACATTTGTTTAAGGTTATCTAGTAGAGAAAAATAATGAGTGACTCAAGACCAATATGCCCAAATTGCAATAGTAAACAGACTCGCTATACCCCAAGTAAATCAGACATCGGTGTGGCAAGATTTAACTGCAAGAATTGTGGTCAAGGTTTTATTATTGCAACTGAAGTACAAAGAAATAAAAGAGGGTGTTTGGGTTCTATTTTGAAAGTTGTAACCCTTACTTTTATTTTTGTCATTGGAATATCAATCTTTTTAGCAATAACTAAAAATGAGTCTGAGGAGCCACAGATGATTGAACACTCTGAGGAAAATTCATCATTTGAGCAAACTCATATTGAAGATGTAGAGGATGCTGTTGAGATAGAGCATTCTGAACAAGCAGCTCATGCCTATATTCCTACAGAAGATGATTACAAGCAGTTTGAAGAACAGCAAAAAGTTCAAAAAACAGAAAATCTAACTATTGTGGAAACAACGAGAGAAACTGAATAATTATCTCATTTTGCTGAGGTATATATGGATAAGAAAGAAATTATTTTCACAGAGTATCAATGGCTATTACTGTTCCTATAGCTCTGTTTATTGTGAGTTCAATCTCTCTCCATTTTCTACGAAATCTTATACATTTAGAAACGTGGATAACGCACACTTATGCTAGAATCTCCGCAATTCTTTTGATTAAAATCATCTACGCTTAAGTATGTTGAGCATTATTTTGAGTCAAACTCACATGTCACAAGCTATAAATTTTCAGAAAAGTGCATTGGAAACTTTGCGTATTGAGCAACAAGCTATAGAAGTGCTTGCAACACAGATTGATGAGCGGTTTGATCATGCATGTGAAATTTTATTGCAGTGCAAAGGTCGTGTCGTTATAACAGGCATGGGCAAATCTGGTCATATTGGCCGTAAAATGGCGGCTACATTTGCTTCAACTGGAACACCATCTTTTTTCATGCATCCTGGTGAAGCAGGGCATGGTGATTTAGGTATGCTAGTGCGTGGAGACGTCCTGATTGCAATTTCAAACTCAGGTAAGAGTGATGAAATCATGATGTTGATGCCACTTATTAAGCATTTAGGTGTGCCATTAATTACGATTAGTCGTGATGATAAAGGGCCAATGCCACAAAACGCGGATGTTGCATTAACATTGGGCTCGGCAGATGAAGCTTGCCCTTTAGGTTTAGCACCGACTTCTAGTACCACGGCCACATTAGTTCTGGGCGATGCACTTGCTGTTTCATTGTTGGAAGCTCGTGGATTTACTGCTGATGATTTTGCTCGTTCGCATCCTGCTGGTGCATTAGGGAAACGCTTGCTTTTACATGTGAAGCATTTAATGCATACAGGGGCAGAGTTACCTAAAGTAAAACCTGAAACACCGATGAATAAGGTGTTATATGAAATTTCCGATAAACGTCTCGGTTTAACGACGATTGTGAATGATGAAGATCAGTTATTAGGTATTTTTACTGATGGTGATTTACGCCGAATGATTGATCATCAGCAAGGTTTTGATGTGAACTTGCCTGTTTCTGAGGTGATGACTAAAAATCCATTGACGATTTCTCCTGAAGCCCGTGCGGTTGAAGCATTGGAAAAAATGCATGAGAGAAAAATTAATCAATTCGTTGTTGTTGATGAGACCAATAGAGTCATTGGTGTCATTAGTATGCATGATCTAATTCAGGCGGGAGTAAATTAAGCCATGGCATCATATGCTTTACAAGAACAAGCACGTCATTTACAAGCTTTAGTGCTTGATGTGGATGGAATCTTAAGCGATGGCTTTGTAACACTAACGAACTCTGGTGATGAAATTAAATCATTTGATATTCGTGATGGTTTGGGCATGAAGTTGGCTCAACGAGCTGGTATGAAGGTGATTATTATCACTGGGCGTAAAAGTAATATTGTTGAAAAACGTATGTCAGACTTAGGTGTAGATCTCGTTTTCCAAGGTCGTGAAGACAAAGGCGTCGCTTTGAAAGAAGCATGTGCACAGTTGAATATCTTGCCTGAAGACTGCCTATATATGGGTGATGATTGGCCTGATCTTTCAGCTTTTGCAATTGCGGGTATGAGTATTACCGTACCAAATGGACACGAAGAAGTTCGTCGTCGTGCGCATTTAGTGACTCAAGCAATGGGTGGTCGTGGCGCGGTCCGCGAAGTATGCGATATGTTGTTAATGGCAAAAGGTGTTTACCAAGAGCTACTTGCAAAATACGTTGCTGCACCACATTAATATAGAATGAATTGCCCAAAGGTTAGGTAACCCTGTTTATGGATACCAAAGTTTTATATGTTGTCGCTGTATTAGTCGCTGCTTTGAGTGGCGGCTATTATTATTACAGTGGCAAAGCAAAAAAACTGGATGTAGATTCAGCAAAAAATATGACTTATTCGGCTCAGGGTGTTCATCTTACACAAACTGATGAGCAGGGTAATTTATATATCCGTGCTGAGATAAAACAATTACAGCAAGACATGCAGCAAAAGACTTCGCGTTTAGATCAATTAAATGCTGTGATGTATAAGCAAGGTAAACCAGATGCGACTTTTTATTCTAAGCAAGCAAATGGTTTTGATGACAATTCAAAGATTGTGCTTTTAGGCGATGTGATTGCAACTAAGTTATCTGAACAGGGCAACAAATTAGAGTTTCGTACTGATGAATTAACGGGTTATCCGAAAACTGGTCAACTCGAAACACAGCATCAAGTCACTGTTCAGTCTCCAAACTCTGAGTTTGTGAGCCAAGGTCTCAAAGCAAATTTAAATAATGGTCAATATGAATTTTTCAAAGTTCGAGGAAAGTATGCGCCAAATTCTTAATTCTAAAAATCGTTCAACTTTCCTAAAACAAGCAACATGTATTGCAGCGATTGTATTATCTTCTGCTTCTAGTTTCGCTTTACCATCTGATCGTAACCAACAGCTTTCTTTAGTCGCAGATCGTGCAACATATAATGATCGGACTGGTATAACGACTTATACGGGTAATGTTGTGATTGAACAAGGGACGATGAAGCTACAGGCTGACTCGATTGTTGCAACGTTGAATAGCAAAAAAGAAATTCAGACGATTACGGCTAAAGGTCAGCTTGCTAAATTCCAGCAACAAGTTGATTCGAATAAGGGTTTAGCGCGTGGCGAGGCCCAAACTATCGTTTATAACGCTGACTCAGGCATTATTACATTGACTGGGAAAGCTTATTTATCCCAAGATGGATCAAGCATTCGTGGTAATAGTTTGAAATACAGTATGAATAAAGGTGATGTAGAAGCTCAAGGTTCTTCATCAAATCGTGTGCAAATTATTATTCCACCATCAAGCTCGAAAAGTTTCCCAGGGGCACGTGATTAATGGATCAATCAGCGCAGCAACCTCAAACGCTATGTATTAAACATTTAGCGAAAAACTATAGTAAACGTTGGGTTGTTAAAGACGTTTCGTTTACGATGCAAAGTGGTCAAATTGTAGGATTACTTGGTCCTAATGGTGCGGGGAAAACGACAAGTTTCTATATGGTCGTTGGACTGGTTCGCATGGACAAGGGTGAGATTCATTTAGATAACTTAGATTTATCTGACCTTGCGATGCATGAGCGTGCACGCAAGGGGATTGGTTATTTACCCCAAGAAGCTTCTATTTTTAGAAAGTTAACGATTTCTGAAAATATCATGGCGATTTTGGAAACACGCAAAGATTTAAATAAGCAACAACGTCAGGATCGACTGACTGAATTATTAAATGATTTTAAAATTAATCATATTAAAGATTCATTAGGCATGAGTGTTTCTGGTGGTGAGCGTCGTCGTGCAGAGATTGCACGCGCTTTAGCGGCAGACCCTAAGTTTATGTTGCTTGATGAGCCTTTTGCTGGTGTCGATCCGATTTCAGTCGGCGATATTAAAGATATTATCCAGACCTTAAAAGATCGTGGAATTGGTGTTTTGATTACAGATCACAATGTCCGTGAAACTTTAGCAATCTGTGAAAAGGCTTACATCGTGAGTGAAGGTTCTGTGATTGCAGAAGGTACGCCTCAAGAAATCTTGGATAATGAGCAAGTACGTAAGGTTTATCTTGGTGATGATTTCGTTGTCTAAACTTTGACATGATTTTTAAAAGAACCTTTGGGTTCTTTTTTTATTTATACAAATGAATGGGATATCGTATAGATACATGATTTATAATTCTTTTTAACTGGTGGATTTTAACATATCTATTTGATTTTAATTTAATTGATCATGAAAAGTAGTTGAGTTTTGAATAAAAAGAAAACTTGAAAGTGTGAACTATTTTACAAAAAACAAACAGTTAAGTAAGTGGGAATTAGTCCTTAGAGCATAGTGTTTTTCTTTTAAAAATGAGTAGAATGAATGGGCTTTTAAAACATAACAATCTGAAAAGAATATGAGCATTAAAAAAGATTTAGATATAGATGATGGAACACGTAAGTTATGTATAGATTTCAAATGGGTGATATGTGCGGTAACGTTTTCAGTCCCGATCACACATGCTGCAACACCAAGTGAAAAATACCATGCCTTAAAAAACAACTTATCTCAGCTGATTGCTCCGAAAAGTAGTGATGATTTTAAAACTGCGAATATGCAGCAATTAAGCAATTTTTCGGTCAATCCATCAACCAATGCCTTACCTGTTGTTGGAAGTGGTCGTCCAGTTGAGGTTGTTCCTGCTGCACTATGGCAGAGCCAGCGCAAGTTGTTGAAAGATGCTGTACAAATTGCTGTACAACGCAACCCAGAAATCTCTCAAACCCTTGCAACTTTAGCTGCTCAAAATGCCAATATCGATGTTGCCAAAGCAGGGTATTATCCTCAAATAACAGGGGGTGTAAATACTGGCGATCTAACTCAGAAAACCTCAAGGGGACAACAAGTTCTCGCCTTAAATGCCACCCAAATGCTTTATGATTTTGGTAAAGTTAAATCTGGGGTAAATACAGAGCAAGCCAAATTGGCAGTTGAGCAAGCCAATGTTTTAGTCAAGATTGATGATATTTCCTTAGATGTTGCTCAGACTATCATTAATATTCAACGTTATAAAAAGCTCATTCAAATTGCAGATCAGCAAATTATTGGGATTAAACGCATTCAAGAAATGGCCAATTTACGAGCCAATGCTGGGATTAGTAGCCAAGCCGATCCAGTACAAGCTCAATCTTATTTACAATCTGCACAATCCGCATTAATTGCCCAACAATCTTTACTGGGTCAATATCAGCAGCATTTAACGACGTTGCTTGGGTTCGATGCCAGCAATGTGAAATGGACAATTCCTGAGGATTTAGTTCAGCAATCAGATCTTTACGCTGCACCACAATTCAATATCATTCCTCAAATGATAGCAGCACAGGCTGGTATCATTGTTGCACGTTCACAAAAACAACAGACTCAATTAAGCCGATATCCAACATTATCTGTTAAAGGTGAGTTAAGTCAGGCATTGCATGGTGTAAATCCAAACAACAATAAAGATGGCGGATTTGATAGTGCCATTATGCTTGAAGCAAGTAGCCAATTTTATCAAGGAGGAGCAACATCATCCCAAATTCGTGCCGCTAGTTTTGCTGAAGAAGCTGCTAAAGCACAGGTAAATGCGGTGTATTTACAAGTACTCGATCAGATTCGGACTAGTCGGGAACAGATCGAAAATAAACAACGACAAATGCAGGTGCTGATTAGCCGCCAAGCTACAACTGTAAGAACGAGAGAGCTTTATCAGGAACAATATAAATTAGGAACACGCTCACTTGTTGATTTATTAAATGCGGAACAAGCAATTCACGGTGCAAATTCAGAATTAGAATCAGCACGTTATGATATTTACAACAGTATTGCTCAATACATTGCGACCACAGGACGTTCGCGTCAAGCCTACGACTTAAATAATATTTCAATTCAGGGGTTTGAAGTTCAGCCATGATGACAAAAATAAACTATCAGCCGTGGTTACAAGCGGTATTAACTATTGCCAAACATTATCGAATAGAACCTTCAGAAGAACGTGTTCGATTACAGTTGGATTGGAATCAAAATCAAAATTTAGACGACATCTTGCTGCTAATGAGCAAGCAGGTAGGTTTGAATGTTTGTAAGGTTCGGTTTACAAATGACGTGATTAATCCTTGGCGTTTGCCAGTCATTATCGAGCTTAAAGATGGGCAAGTCGGTGTTATTGATAAAGCTGACTCAGATGGAAATGTTAGTGTCCAATTAAGTGGTGATCAGGGTTTATCACAGAAATTTGCGGTTGGTGCACTCAAGCATATTGTTAAAGATGTATATATTCTGCGTCCTGAAAAGTCAGTTCCAGATGCACGTATTGATGAATACATCAAACCGTATGAACCGAGTTGGTTCTGGTCAATTGTGTTACAAGATTGGAAGCGATATGTCGATATTATGTTTGCCTCATTAATGGCAAATATTTTAGCTCTGGCAACGATTATTTTCTCAATGCAAGTGTATGACCGAGTTGTACCTTCACAATCAGTACCGACGCTTTGGGTTCTGGCTGGTGGTGTATTAATTGCAGCTGTATTTGAGTTCGTGTTGCGTGTTGCCCGTGTTTATCTTTCAGATATTATTGGTAAACGTGCTGATCTAAGAATTTCAGATCGGGTTTTTGGTCATGCGTTAAGAATTAAAAATAGTGAACGTTCAAAGTCTACAGGAACCTTTATTTCTCAGATCCGTGAGTTAGAAGGCGTACGTGATCTTGTAACCTCAACTACGATGGGCGCAATTGCAGATTTACCATTCTT
The DNA here is from genome assembly GCF_000475335.1 of Acinetobacter sp. COS3. NCBI lineage: Bacteria > Pseudomonadati > Pseudomonadota > Gammaproteobacteria > Moraxellales > Moraxellaceae > Acinetobacter > Acinetobacter sp. COS3. The sequence goes on along the minus strand of NZ_AXCD01000001.1, from coordinate 102,609 downwards.
CTTTCTGTTCTTAGTCATATTCGCCATTATTGGCGGTAACTTATTTTGGGTAATGTTACTGGTTGTACCACTCATGATTTTGCCGGGTATTTTGGTACAGAAGAAACTAGCAGAACTTGCACAAGAAGGGATGCGCGAATCTTCGATTCGTAATGCGATCTTGGTTGAAGCTGTTCAAGGTATTGAAGATATTAAGTTATTAAGAGCTGAATCTCGTTTCCAAAACCAATGGAATCACATGAATGAAGTATCTGCTGATATTAGTATGCAGCAACGTAAGATCGTTGGCATATTGACAGCATGGACACAAAAAATTCAAGGTTTGACTTATGCAGCAGTCGTTTTGGTTGGGTGTTTTGCGGTAATGGAAGGTGAAATGACAACGGGTGCTTTAGTTGCTTGTTCGATTTTGTCATCACGTATGTTATCGCCGATTTCTCAAATCACTGGGATTTTAGGACGTTTACAGCAAGCGAAGGTCGCGAAGAAAAGTCTTGATGAGTTAATGCAAAAGCCAGTTGATCAACCCGATCAAGCACATCTCGTACATAAAGAAGTCCTCAATGGCGACTATGAACTCAAAAATGTGATGTTCCAATATACGGAGGAGGACTCTCGTCCGATCTTGGCAATTCGTCAGCTGAAAATTAAAGCTGGTGAGAAAATAGCAATCTTAGGTCGAAATGGGGCAGGTAAATCGACCTTGTTGCAACTCTTGGCTGGTATGCAATCACCAGCAAGTGGTTCTGTACATTTAGATAATTTAGATATTAGCTTAATTGATCCTGCGGATGTACGTCGTGATGCAGCATTGTTAAACCAAAATGCCCATATGTTCTATGGCACAATTCGTGAAAACTTAACTTTAGGCGCTCCGCTCGCACGTGATGAAGATATTTTAAAAGCGTTAAAAGTGACAGGTGCTTTAGGATTTGTGCAGGAGAAAAAAGAGGGTCTAGACCATTTGGTGCTGGAGGGTGGTGTGGGTTTCTCTGGTGGTCAAAAGCAAGCATTGCTGTTAGCACGTCTTTTAATTCGTCAACCAAATATTTTGTTATTGGATGAACCTACTGCGGCAATTGATGATATTGCTGAAAAACAATTAATTGATCATTTAAAAGGTTGGTTAGCTCATCGTACATTGGTTGTGGCAACGCATCGCCGTGCTGTTTTAGAGTTAGTTGATCGCATTATTGTAATGAATGACGGAAAAGTCGTTATGGATGGACCGCGTGAACAAGTATTAAATCAATCAGCAGGTCAACAAAAACAAATTATTAAAGGGGAAGATTCATGAGCGAACAACCAGTCAATAACCGTTCAATGAATGTGACCTATAGAGAACCTGCTTTACCGCGTGCAACACTTGTTATTTGGATTGTGTGTATTGGGTTAGCAATTTTCTTGGCATGGGCATGGTTTTTTAATTTAGAAGAAGTTTCTACGGGTACAGGGAAGGTGATTCCCTCTTCAAAAGAACAGATTATTCAGTCTTTAGAAGGTGGTATTTTAACTAAGCTCGATGTACAAGAAGGTGATATTGTCCAGAAAGGTCAAGTCCTAGCTCAACTCGATCAAACGCGTTTTGCTTCAAATGTCGGCGAGTCGAAGTCTTTATTGGTTTCAGCACAAGCTACAGCAGCTCGGTTACGTGCAGAAGTGAATGGAACGCCTTTGCTCTTTCCTGATGATGTATTAAAAGAACCAAAATTGGTTAAAGAAGAAACGGCACTTTATCATTCACGCCGCGAGAATTTAGAGCAATCATTAGAAGGTTATCGACAAGCTCTGCAATTGGTTCAACAAGAGTTAGTGATGACAGAACCTCTTGTTGCTAAAGGTGCTGCGAGTGAAGTTGAAGTTTTACGTTTAAAACGTGAAGCAAATGATTTACAAAATAAAATGAACGACACGCGTAACCAATATTATGTAAAAGCTCGTGAAGAATTGTCCAAGGCGAATACAGATATTCAAACGCAACAACAAGTGGTTATGGGCCGTAGTGACAGTCTACAACGTGCAGTTTTCAAAGCACCTGTAAGAGGGGTTATTAAGGAAATTGATGTAACTACTCTTGGTGGTGTAATTCCCCAAAATGGTAAGTTAATGACCATTGTACCGCTAGAAGACAAGTTATTGATTGAAGCTCGAATTTCACCGCGTGATATTGCGTTCATTCGTCCAGGTCAAGAAGCCCTAGTGAAAGTTACGGCCTATGACTATTCGATTTATGGTGGTTTAAACGGAAAGGTAACGGTTATATCCCCAGATACGATTCGAGATGAAGTAAAGCAAGATCAGTTTTATTACCGTGTATATATCCGTACCGACTCTGATAAATTGTTTAATAAATCAGGTAAAGCATTCGGTATTACACCGGGTATGGTCGCTACAGTAGATATTCGTACTGGTGAAAAAACAGTTATGGATTATTTACTTAAACCATTTAATAAAGCAAAAGAGGCACTCCGAGAGCGTTAATTTTGCCTATCAAAGAATCCTCGCATCATGCGAGGATTTTTTATTTCAGTCGATAAAGTTATAATTATCTTTTTATACTTATTTTTTATTTTATGCCTTTCACCATAGCGAACACGGTTACTTTTGAAGAAGAAATTAAAAAGAGTCGTTTTCAGGCAATTGCTGAGATTGTTGAAAATGAACAACAAGTGAAAGCTTTTTTAGAAAAAACCAAAGATATCTCGACTACGCATCAGTGTTGGGCGTGGAAGATTGGCCATCATGTTCGTTTTAATGATGATGGTGAACCCTCTGGAACAGCAGGAAGACCAATTCTAGCGACGATCGAAGGCAATGAACTGACTAATGTAATTGTGTTGGTTAATCGGTGGTATGGTGGTGTAAAGCTCGGCACTGGTGGACTGGTTCGTGCCTATGGCGGTTGCGCAGGTCAATGTTTAATGTTGGCTGAAAAAATTGAACTGATTCAGAAAAAGGAAATTGTATTTAGCTGCTTATTTAATGAGTGGGCGATTATCCAATACGAGCTTACGCAGCAACAAATTGAGTTTCAAGAACATTATACAGAGACTGGTGTTATGGTTGAGGCAAGGGTTCAGGTACATCAAATTGATCCATTGAAATTGAAACTTCAAGATGTGACTCGCGGACGAGAAGAAATCAAGGTTGTAGAGGATCAAACACATGATGCATGATCCACTTTTAAAATATCGTGAACAGCATAAACACCGCTTGAATTATATGCCGTGGTTGTATTGGACCTTAAAACCCAAACATCGTGAATGGGCAGAAGCTTGGCAAGCCGAGTACCAAGCCTATTTAATGGAAATGGAAACTGTAGAGATTGGTCAGAACTGTTTTATCTCACCGCTCGCGCACATTTTCGCTGAACGTGGACGGAAAATAACGATTGGCGATAATACCTTTATTGCTGCCGATTGTACCTTACATGGCCCTTTAGAGATTGGTAATGAAGTTGCAATTAATCATCACTGTATTTTAGATGGTGGACGGACTGGAATTAAGTTAGATGATCAAGTTCGTATAGCTGCATATAGTCATTTATATGCATTTGATCATGGTGTGGAACTAGATCGCCCGATTTACCAACAACCCGTCACCTCTAAAGGAATTGAGATTGGGCGTGATGTATGGTTAGGCGCTCATGTGGGCATTAAGGATGGTGTGAAGGTTGGTGATCATGCGGTTGTTGGAATGAATAGTATGGTCACAAAAAATGTTGAAGAATATTCTATTGTTGCTGGAAATCCAGCACGATTCATTCGTTATCGTAAATAGGAATAATCATTAAAAAAGTCTCAAGAGATTCTATACATAAATTTAACCCACCATGCTTTTATCTGTGTTAAGTTAAAAATAAGTAGAAGACCTAAGGTATTAAACCTAAAGAGAGGCGAATATGAACCGCGTAATTGCATGTATTGATTCTTCACCCTGTATTGATGCAGTGGCCGAGGCTGCTGTATGGGTGGCAAGGCAAACTCAAAGAGAATTAGTACTGTTGCAAATTCTGGACTATTACCCTGCAAGTTATCATTTAGGTGAAATTAGTGGTGTGATTGGCTTTGAGAGTAATGCAATGCTACTCAAAGAGTTAGCAGAGCTAGAGCAGAAGCAAAGTGAGTTAGCACTAGATTATAGTAATAATTTACTGAAGCATATTTCAGAGCAAATTGAAAAGCAGTACGGTTTAACAAGCACCAAAATCCAAGAAAAAGGGGATTTTCTTGAACAAAGCTTTAATATTCTAAATGAAAATGATGTTGTGATTATTGGGCGTGTAGGGGAGCGCGCTGCTGAAAAGAATAAACCGATTGGGAGTAATGTAGAAAACTTTATTCGTGGTGCAAACTGTACTGTGATTACGGTTGGTGAGCATTTCTCTCCTCCTAGACGATTTATCTTCGCTTATGAATATTCTCCAACCTGCCAAAAGATGCTGCAACGGATTGCCCAAAGTGATTTGCTAAAACAATTGCAATGTCATTTGCTCTATGTTGGTGATCATCCTGAAATGTTGACTGAACCAGAAAAGTACTTAAAAGATGCAGGACTAGAGGTCGTGACGATTTATCGTTACGGTGATGTCGCTCAAAATATTCTTGAATATCAAAGGGAACATGATATTCAGTTGATTGTACTTGGTGCATTTAGCCATAGTAAGATTCATCAATTTTTCTTAGGCAGTATTACGACTACAATCTTCAGGAATGCAAATGTTCCATTATTAGTCGCTAAGTGATTCATTTTATTCCATATAGTTATCCGCAATAACTGTGGATAACTATATGGAAAAGCAATGCAGATATATATAATTATTTGATATTAAAAGACTAAAAATAAAAGATTATTTTTTGATCGCTATTTTACAATGGCAATTGCAAAGCCATCATGACCCTTTGAGCCGACTGTTTGCAGTGCAGTACATGACAAAAGTTGTGGATGATCTTTAAGTGCACTGAAAGCATCGCGAATACCTTCAATACTTGGTTTTTTATTATTTTCATCCAAAATTGCACCAGCACGAATCACATTATCAAGGACAATAATGCTGCCTGAGTGTGTAAGTTTTAAACTCAACTCAAAATATTCACGATAACTTTGTTTATCCGCATCAATAAAAATCAGATCGAATGGTTCAGCGCCATCTGCGATCAATTGCTTCATGATATCTGCGCCACGACCTTTTTTAAGCTCGATATTAGTTGGCATATTGGCATAGTCAATATTTTCTTGAGCAATGATCACATGGGTGTCTCGACCTTCAACAGTCAAAAGATAACCATCTTCAGGAAGTGCTTTGGCTAACCAAATTGTGCTGTAAGCACCAAAAGTTCCAAGTTCCAATACACGTTTACATTGATTCATCTGAATCAACATTTGTAAGAACATGCCTTGATTAGGCGCAACAGCCAGATGGTTAGAAAAACCTTGGTTGTCGGTATTGTCTAACGCATGTTGAAGTCTTGGATCTGTGGGAATTAAATGTGAATTGATATATTCATCAATGTCGGTCCACATTTGTTGCATAATCAAGTTTACCTATGAATCTGTTAGCTGCATTTTAAACATTTATAATCAGAGTGCAATTTGATTGACCAATTATTCATGTTCATCGAAACAAAAAAGAGATCTCGATGATCTCTTTTTAGATAAGTTTTCTACACGCTACGTTTTAGAAGTTACACATTGAACTGTTACGGGTCAAATCAGGACCCCAAGTACGATAGCCCTGAGTGTCTAGATGAATTTGACCTGAACTATATAAGCCAATACCTAAATCTAAACTTTGACCATGTTGTATCCAGAATTGGCATAGCTTGAATTTTGTTTGTTCGATATATGCATAGTCCTGAGGTTGTGGATATTCAGGCCCAATACGAAAATCAATCGCCGAGTTAAATAAGTGTTTTGACGAACTTGCGCCGCCTGCACATTGATTCAAAGGTAAGTCACGATAAACTGAGGTGACTTCAAAATCAGTCAAAATCTTTGCTGCAATTAGATATTTAAAGACACGTAAAGTAGACAGTGAATTGCCCCATAATTCACGGTTAGGCACCATGTATTCTGACCGACCACATTTTTGCCAATCTCTTGCCGATCTTAAAAGTTCAAAACTTGGGATGATATGTGCAACATTATTGCGCATTAAAAATTGTTCGTATTCGCGGACGCGTGCGTAGTTTTCACCTTGCCCTAACCATTGACGATAAGATGCGGGCTCTACTTTGTTTGGAATAGGGCGGGTAAAGGTTACTTGTTCTTGTGGGATGTAGATTCTTTTACCTTGATTTTGATTCATTTTAGTTGACGAACTGGTACAACCCACCATCATCACAGGGATGATAAATAATGATAATAGACCCTGTAATTTGTTTCGCATCATAAAAAGGCAGTTCTTGATTTGGAGGCGTCTTATTTTAATGCAAAATAACGCACTAATAATGATGCAATTGCAAAGAAATGTGTGATTCAGGTATAAAAAAGACCAGTAAAAACTGGCCTTTTTTACACAATATTATTTTTCTAAATATTGTAATTTGTTTGGCTTGCCGTTCCATTCTTCACGATCAGCAGGTTGTTCGCCAATTTGTGTAATGTTGTTGCCAGCCCATTTTTCAGATAACTCAGCATTGAGTTCGATAAAGACTTCTTGGCCTTCAGGTAACTCATCTTCAGAGAAAATTGCATTTGCTGGGCATTCAGGTTCACACAATGCACAGTCGATACATTCATCTGGATTGATCACAAGGAAATTAGGACCTTCATAGAAACAGTCTACAGGGCAAACTTCAACACAATCTTGATATTTACATTTAATACAATTTTCAGTGACAACGAAGGTCATGGCGACAGCTACCTAAAAATACGGTTTTTTGTTTGGAATGAGCTATTGTAGGCAAAAAAGGGGTAAACAAACAATTGCTTTTATTGATATTGTTTATTTATACATGTGAAAAATAAGTTAATTTATTGATAATAAAACAGATGTTGTATTACTCAGTTAGATTTTGCCAGAAAAATAAATAAGTTAGATCGTCAATTAGGCAAATAGTTGAAAGTGAATCTTATTTCTATTTTCAGTTAAAACTGTATATTCATATATGATGAAATGAATAGAATGGGTTAGGTAAAAACTTAAATGTTTAATTTTTTAGATAGCTAAGCAACTATAAGGTATAGAGCATATGGATATCCTCTGGTTCTAATTCAAATAAATGCTGGTCAGGTTTTTCTAAAAGTGTCGCACCTTGTTTAAGATAAAAATCAACAGTACGTTTACTTGGTGTTGCTGAAATATACAGTTGCTTAGCACCGAGTTGCTTCGCTGAAATGATTGAGGATTGCATCAGCTGTATGCCAATCCCTAAGTTTTGATGGTTGGCATCCACATAAAAATATTGAAGTAGTTTGGCTTCTGGATAATCAGCAATATATTGGTTTGAGACGACTTGAATCGCAACCAACCGATGTGAACTATCAAATGCACCGACACATAAAGCACCGTGTTGATGCAGCATTTTTAATAATGGCGGATCATTTTCTAAATGATATGCATCCCAATTTTTGACATCATAAAAACAATCAATGAGTTCTAATTGTAGTTTTTGTTGTAGGTACTTTTGTGTGATCAGTTCGCGCCGACTGATGTGTTGCCAAATTAAATTGAGTCCTGTGATTTCTAATTTTTTAAATTGGAGCTTGATGTCTATATTCCTTAAATGTGCAGCATAGCGAGTTTATTAATATTTATGTTCACTAAGAGTTAGCCTAGTCGAATTCAGAACAAGCCGAATACATCGACTTGTCCTAAAAATCAAATTTACGATTTTAGAGCAGCTTTTAATGAGTAAAGCTGTTCTAAGGCTTGGCGTGGTGTTAAATCATCGACATCAATTTGCTGCAATAATTCAAGAGCAGGTGATTGAGTCTCTATTTCAACTATTCGTTCAACAACTTGTGTTTCAATTTCATGTTCAACGGCACTGAATAAATCATTTTGAACACTACTCTGTAAATGCTGGTGTTGCTGCTTTTCTAGAATTTTTAACCGTTTCTGCGCCTCTTTAATGACATTGGCTGGAATACCTGCCAACTTAGCAACTTGCAAACCATGACTTTGACTTGCAGGCCCATGTTGAACCTTATGTAGCAGAATTAGATTGCCATTTAACTCTTGTGCAGTCACATGATAGTTATCAATTCCAGCTTCGCTACCAAGCTCTGTCAGCTCAAAATAATGCGTAGCAAATAGACATAAGCACTTCACGCGTTTCGTCAGATCAACCACGCATGCCCAAGCTAAAGAAAGACCGTCATAAGTACTGGTACCACGTCCAACCTCATCCATCAGTACCAGAGACTGACTGGTTGCATGATGAAGAATTTGAGAGGTTTCCGTCATCTCCACCATAAAAGTTGATTTACCTGTAGATAAATCATCGGCTGAGCCAATACGGGTAAAGATTCGGTCAATTGAACCAAGCTTGGCTGATTTTGCAGGAACAAAGCTTCCGCAATAAGCAAGTAAATTGATCAATGCAGTTTGACGCATAAAGGTTGATTTACCGCCCATATTGGGGCCAGTAATAATCGCCATACGATGCTGACTATCTAAGAACGTATCATTTGGAGTAAATGGTGCTTTATTTAGAGCTTCAACTACAGGATGGCGACCTGCTTGAATCTTAATCCCTGTCTCTGGGGTGAATTCAGGTCGTGCCCAATTGTTGAGTCGAGCTTGATGTGCGAAGTTGGCTAAGATGTCGATATTTGCAATTGCGGCGCTCATCATTTGTAAATGCGCAATATTTTGGCGTAACTCATCTAGAAGTGATTCAAATAAAAGTTTCTCACGGGCGAGGGCACGGGATTCACTTGAAAGCACTTTGTCTTCAAAACTTTTGAGTTCGGGGGTGATATAACGTTCAGCATTTTTAAGCGTTTGACGGCGTATATAGTCAGCAGGAGCTTGTTCGGCCTGTGCGCGAGTGAGTTCGATATAATAGCCACTGACACGGTTGTAACCGATTTTTAATGTATTAATTCCTGTACGTTCACGCTCTTTAATTTCTAAATCAATCAAGAATTGTCCAGCATGGTCACGAATTTTTCTTAATTCATCTAATTCGTCATCATAGCCTTCTGCAATTACATTGCCATCACGTAATAATACAGGTGGATTTTCAACAATTGCATCCATGAGATGTTGATGCAAACTCTTAAAATCACCTAATTCATGATCTAATTGCATCAATAGCTTAGAGTTTTGCGTTTTTAAGACAGGTGCTAAAGCATGTCTTAAAAATGGAATTTGTGCACAGGCTTGGCGGAGTTGTACTAAATCACGCGGACGGGCACTACCTAACGCAACTCGGCTGAGTACACGTTCTATATCACCGATTTCTTTAAGCACCAGACGGACTGGTGCTTCGTGATAACCTTTTAATAATTGTTCTGTAGCATCAAGTCGAGAATCTAAAATTGCGGTATCTCGAAGAGGTTGCATCAGTGTACGACTAAGCAAACGTCCACCCATCGCAGTCTGACAATCATTAATCAATTGAAATAATGACGTTCCATGTTCAAATAAAGGCTCGATAATTTCTAAATTACGACGGGTAATTGGATCAAGTGCAATAAAGTCTGTACTTTGCTCAATCTGAATTGAACGAATATGTGGTAATGCCGTTTTTTGAGTTTCTTTGGCATAATGGATTAAAGCTGCCGCGGCTGCTTTTGCCAAAGGATAAGGGGCTAAACCAAAACCAGATAAAGTTGACACAGAGAGCTGATCACATAAGGTTTTTTGAGCATTATTTAAATTGAAATCAACATTTGGACGCTTAGTTACAGGGCAATCAAGATTTTTCTTAATTTGTTCAATAATATTCTGATCAACTAAATCTTCATCGATCAAGATTTCGCTCGGCATTAAACGAGCCAGTTCAATCGAAAGTTGCTCTGGTTTATAGTTTTGTTGTTGAACTTTAAAAATACCTGCACTGAGATCAAGCAGTGCAAAACCGATTTGATTTTGCTGAATGCAAAGTGCAACTAAGTTTGATGATTGATAACTTGTTAAGAGAGCATCATCTGTGAGTGTGCCGGGTGTTAGGATACGAACAACTTTACGTTCAACTGGACCTTTTCCTGTCACTTCACCCACTTGTTCACAAATTGCAACGGTACGACCTGCTTTTACTAAACGAGCTAAGTAGCCTTCGGCAGCATGATAGGGAACACCTGCCATAGGGATAGGCTCACCATTTGCTTTACCACGATGGGTGAGTGTAATGCCTAAAAGTTTTGCTGCTTGATGTGCATCTTCAAAGAATAATTCATAAAAATCACCCATACGATAGAACAATAATGCATGTGGATAATCCATTTTGACCGTGGTGTATTGCTGCATCATCGGCGTAAGAGATGAAAGATCAGCCATAACTGTGTCACTTTTCATGCGTGTTAAATCCTTAGGTATTGATGAAACTTGAAAGTATTTGGTTTATTAGAAAGCCAATACAAATAAAACAATGGGAAAGTATAACGACCTTGGTTGTCGTAAGTGAATCAACAAAATGAAAGCAGTTGTAATGCGTTCCCAACTCGTAGCATCTTAACAAAACAAGGTTCATTCACAAAAAGGAATCCTAATAGAGCTGAATAAATAATCAGCAAAGTAATGAGAAAATTTCCCAGTCCTAGTTGGATGAGTAAAACTCATTCAACTAATACTTTTTCTCACTTTTTATTAGTGATCATTTATGACATTTTATAGAGAAAATAAAAACATCTTGATTCTTGGAAGAATTGTGCGCTTTTAATGAGTTAACTCTTTAATTATTTAGGATTTTATCTTATCCCGTGATGGGGATATGTAGGACAAATTAGGAGTGTCCATGAAAATCAAACCATTGCCCCCAATGAATAGTCTTATTGTATTTGAGGCAGCTGCACGCCATCTCAGTTTTACCCGAGCTGCAAATGAGTTGAACGTTACTCAAGGTGCAATTAGTCGTCAGATCAGGCAATTAGAGGAATATTTAGGAAAGGAATTATTTGTTAGAGCGAACCGAAACATGTATTTAACACCGACAGGATTGCAATATTATCAAACGGTTTACAGTGCTTTGTTAGAGGTGGCTAAAGCAACTGGTGAAATAAAGAAATGGCAAGGAGAACATCAAGTCACAGTAGCAACATCAAATGCAATGGCTGCATTATGGTTACTTCCTAAAGTCACAGCCTTTCAACAGCAAGAAGGTATTGATCTACGAATTTTAGCAACGGACAATATTTTTGATTTGCATAAAATGGATTGTGATATTGCCTTGTTTTATTGTCGGGTACCACCTGTCGGGATGAACGTAACGACTTTATTTCCAGAAGAAGTATTTCCAGTCTGTAGTCCTAGTTATTTAGCACAGTTTGCTGAGAATGTAACAGCCGAGGAGCTTTTTGGTCGAACGCTGCTGTATTTAGATGACTCTCAAAAGGATTGGATTACTTGGTCTGAATGGTTTGAGTCAGTTAATTATCCTGAAGTGAAACCAAAGAATAGAGTGAATATTAATAATTATCCGATGCTGCTTCAGGCAGCAATGAATGGTCAAGGTGTTGCGCTTGCTTGGGGATCACTGGTAGATGAATATTTAGATAATGGAACTTTAGTGAGACCTGTTGAAACAGTGTTACGAACACAGGCTAATTTTTGTATGCTAGAGCCATCTGATAGAGGTGTCATTCCTTCAAGCGTAAAACAATTCAGAACTTGGTTATTAGATCAGTTACCCGGTCAAGTCGGACAAAAGGGACTAGGCTAATAAAGCATTTATCATTTATAAATAAAAATAAAGGGATCAAATTGATCCCTTTATTTGTTTGTATCAACTAGTTATTCAGAGCAGTTATCTTTTTCTTTGCAGAACTCAGGACGAACATGTTCAGGCATCATCATCCATGGTTGCTGTTCACGACGTAAGCTTTTAAATAATGTCACACTCATGATGGCTAAAAAGATTGCGATTGGGAAACCTGCGATAATTGATGCTGCTTGAATTGCCTTTAAACCACCTGCATAGAGCAGTACGCCTGCAATAATTGCAATCAAAACGCCCCAAACAATCCGAATCTTAATTGGGGTATCTGTTGAACCTTCAGCATCCATATAGCATAGAACATGCGTACCACAGTCTGTTGAGGTGATCAGGAATGTTGCGAGTAAAAGACACGCGATAATACTAAGAATCTGTCCCAAAGTTCCATTATCAATATTATTAAACATCGTAAATAGCGCTCGTGTATTATCCTGTTGAGTCGCTTTTACAATAGGACCACCTTCAAATTTAGGAACGGTTTTACCTGCTTCGACTAAAGCTGCGGTTTGTTTTTCGTAAGCATGGCGAGCATCCTGTTCAACTTTGAGCGCAGAGCCACCAACAACTGACATCCAAATTGCAGTTACCAATGTGGGTACTATCAATGCACCTGCAATCAGTTCTCGAATGGTACGACCACGCGAAATACGTGCGATGAACATACCGACAAAAGGTCCCCATGTCATCCACCATGGCCAATAGAAAGCAGTCCACCAATTTTGCCAACCAGAATCTTTTTGAGTATCACTCCAAAGGCTCATGCTGATAATGTTTTGGGCATAATTACCTGTAGATTCCAGTAAGGTATTTAACAAATAGCGTGTTGGCCCAACGATCAACAAAATTGCAATTAATATAATTGCCAAGATCATATTGAGTTCAGACAATCTTTGCATACCACGATTGATACCAATGACAACCGAAACGGTTGCAATGCTGCATAAGATTGCAAGCATCACAAATTGTAAGCTGAGACTATTGGCGAAACCAAAGACTTGATTTAGACCAGAATTAATCTGTAATACACTCATGCTCAGTGATTGAGCTACACCGAAAGCGGTAATTGTGATTGTAAGAATGTCGACGGTATGACCTATCGGGCCATAAATACGATCACCAATAATAGGATAGAGAATCGAACGTAAGCTGAATGGTAAGCCTTTTCGGTATGAAAAATAAGCCAGTGCTAAAGCCGTCATACAGAAAATAGCCCAAGGGTGTAAACCCCAATGGAAGAAAGTGATTTGCATTGCCATACTGGCAGATTCATCGCTTAAATTTGAGGTAAATGGATTGCTTGCGTAGTGCCACATTGGCTCAGCAGCAGACCAAAAAACTAAGCCAACACCCATACCGCCAGAAAAGAGCATTGAGATCCATCCGACAAAGCTAAATTCAGGTTTTTCATCATCTTTACCTAATCGGATATGACCAAAGCGGCTCATCATTAAGTAGAGGAGAACACCTAAAATGATGGTTAATAACCCAAGATAAAACCATTTGACATTTTGCAATAAAATGCCAGAAACCATCTCAAAAGCTTTTCCAGCTTGGTCGGCTTGTAGAGCACAAAAGAGAACAAAAGAAATTACTAATATTTTAGAAACGACAGTCACTGTCGGATTAAGTCCTTTAAAGACCCCTGTTGTAGCACGCATAACTCCTCCTTGGATTGCGTTGCAAGCGGCTTATATCAGTAAGCTGCTGTGTGCGAATAATACAGAGTAGTAATGCCTAAGAAGTTTGCTCAACTGATTTATTCTCACTGATGTGTGAGTTTTAGTCATGGGTCTTTTTATTTTCTATGTTGGGAAAATAGAACATCCCAGATCATTTTGGAATGCATGATTAAAACTCATAGATGCCTAGCTAAAAAGTCGTTTGTCTGCTTGATCGATATTAAACAAAATCATTAAAGAAATAGCGTTGAATGCCAATCGTTACGCAGGGAGTGCTGCGTCATTTAGATACATGGAGATCATAAGATGAATAGTCGAGTTAGCCAGCAATTAATTACCATCCAGCAAGTCGATAATGTATTAAACCCGATTACAGAATCAAATGGTATGCCAAATATTGCTTATACCAGTGCTGAGTATTTTAATTTTGAACGTGACAATATTCTAAGTAAAACATGGGTGTGTGTGGGTTTCTTTTCAGACCTAGTCAAAAACGGTTATATCAAGCCTATTGAGTTTATGGGTTTGCCATTATTGATGATGCGTAACCGCGAGGGACAAGTTCAAGTATTTCATAATGTTTGTAGCCATAGAGGTATGCAACTTGTACATGAAGAAGGTGTGGTTGAGGGGGTTATCCGCTGCCCATACCATTCATGGAGTTATGATCTCAACGGTAATTTAAAAGGCACGCCCCATGTAGGTGGTATTGGTCAGCATAAAGACGAGCGCTTCAAATGCGAGAAGCATGGTTTACGTGCCTTACGTTCAGCAATTTGGATGGATATGGTCTTTGTCAATATTTCTGGCGATGCCCCATCTTTTGAAGAGCACATCGCGCCATTAGTGGAACGTTGGAAACCTTTTTGGGGTGAAAATGGCTTAGATCAAATCCGCCGTGTAAATATGGGTGGACATCTTGAAATTGAAGTGAAAAGTAACTGGAAGCTTACAGTAGAGAATTACTGTGAGGCGTATCACTTACCGTGGGTACATCCAGCATTAAATACTTATTCGAAACTTGAAGATCATTACAACATCATGTTTGAAGATTGTTTCGCAGGGCAAGGCAGTTATAAATATAACCTTTCGGATACAGCAGGCACACATTTGCCAAAATTCCCAAATTGGCCTGAAGATAAATTACGCCATGCAGAATATGTTGCGTTATTTCCAAATGTGTTGTTAGGGATTCAGGCTGATCATGTGTTTGCAATGATGATTGACCCAATTGCCCCTGAAAAAACCATTGAAAGATTGCGTCTTTATTTTGTAGGTGACGAGTCAACTAAAGACTTGTATGCAGCCTGCCGTACTGCAACGCTTGAATCGTGGCGTGTTGTATTTAGTGAAGATATTGGTGCAGTAGAGGGTATGCAGAAAGGTCGTCACTCTCCAGGATTTGGAGGTGGTGTGTTCTCTCCAGAAATGGATTTACCAACGCACTTCTTCCAAAAGTGGCTCGCAACACAGGCTAAAGTAGCTTTGGAGGCGTAACATGCAACATTACCTCAACTATGTTGATGGTCAGTGGCGGGACTCTTCCCGCCAATTGGAAGTCATCAATCCAGCAACGGCAAGTGTATTTGCAACAGTGGCTCAAGCGAGTATTGAAGATGCTGATGCAGCGATGCATGCTGCGCGATGCTGTGTAAACAGTGGTCTATTAACGGACGTTCGCCCAGCTCAGCGTACCACTTGGATGTTAAAAGCCGCAGAAGCAATTCGTGAAATTGCTGAAGAGGGCGCTTTAATTCTTTGTCGAGAAAATGGAAAAAATTTAGCAACTGCGCGAGAGGAATTCGATGAAGCCGCTCGCTATTTTGAATATTACGCTGGTATGGCGGACAAGATCGAAGGGATCTCCGTTCCTTTAGGAAAGGACTATGTAGATTTCACTTCATATATTCCAATGGGTGTTTCAGTTCAAATTGTTCCGTGGAATTTCCCAGTTTCTATCTGTGCTCGTTCGCTTGCACCTGCTTTGGCTGCTGGTAATGCGGTTGTTATTAAATCGCCAGAAGTTTCTCCATTAGGCATGATTTTATTAATTCAAGCGATCGAGAAAGCAGGTTTTCCAAAAGGTGCAGTGAACTTGCTTTGCGGCAAAGGTTCTGAGGTGGGAAGCCATTTAGTCAAACACGCTGATACGAATCAAATTGTGTTTACAGGTTCTGTTCCGACTGGACAGCGAATTTTACGAGACGCCGCTGAGCGTGCGACGCCTTCTGTGATGGAATTAGGTGGTAAGTCTGCTGCAATTGCATTTGCTGATGTTGACATTGAACAGTTATTGCGCAGTGTAAAAGTCGGTATTTTCTATAACGCGGGTCAAGTTTGTTCAGCAATGTCTCGTTTATTGGTACATCGTAGCCGATATGACGAAGTTAAAAATGCAGTCGTTGCTTTAGCTGAAGGTTTAAATGTTGGCATTGGCGAAGAAAATGCTGAACTTACACCTGTCGTTTCGAAAGATCAGCAGCTACAAATTCTTGCAATGATTGAAACAGCGCGTGAAGAAGGTGCTCAAATCTTAACAGGTGGTCAAGCTGCCGAACACGATGGATATTTTGTACTACCGACAATTATTGAAGCACAACCACACATGTCGATTGCTCAACAAGAAGTATTTGGGCCTGTCATGGTAATTATGCCATTCGAAGATGAGGATCAGGCTGTAGCGATTGCTAATGGAACGGATTTCGGTCTAGTTGCAGGTGTATTTGGTGAAAATCTTAACCAAAGTTTGCGTGTAGCTCAGCGATTGATCGCAGGGCAAGTTTTTATTAATGAGTGGTTTGCTGGTGGAATCGAAACGCCATTTGGTGGTGTTGGTTTGTCTGGCTTTGGTCGAGAGAAAGGGCAGGAAGCCATTTATAGTTATGTTCAAACCCGAAATATCGGGATTCGTTTGAAATATAACGGCTAGTCATATCAAAAGGGAATAGACAAGATGAAGAAGTGGTTATGCATTGTCTGTGGCTGGATTTATGATGAAGCGAAAGGCTGGCCAGCTGATGGAATTGCTCCGGGAACGAAGTGGGAAGATGTTCCTGAGGATTGGATGTGTCCAGATTGTCAGGTCGGTAAAGCTGACTTTGAGATGCTCGATATCACCGATATGGATATTGAAACAGCAGCGCAAGAGAATTCAGAGGAATATGCTGTTCAACCCGTGGTGATTATTGGCAGTGGACACGCTGGATATCAGCTTGCTTCGACATTACGTGCTCAATCTTCAGATTTGTCTATTACCGTATTTACGGCTGATGATGGAGCTTTATATAGCAAACCTGCTTTATCAAATGCATTAGCTTTGGGTAAAGACAGTGAGGGCTTGGTGCGCGAATCGGCATTGAGCTGGGAACAACGTCTTAATATTCGTGTTTATCCACACACTCAGGTTCTCGCAATTGATCGTGATCATAAAAAAATTCAAACCTCTATAGGGGAATATTCTTATGGTCATTTGGTGCTTGCAACAGGTGCGAACCCGATCAATATTCCTATAGATGGTGACACTGCACAGGTTCACAGTGTGAATGATCTCGCAGACTATCGTTTATTTCGAGAGAAATTAAAAGATAAACAGCATGTTACGATCTTAGGTGATGGGCTGATTGGTTGTGAGTTTGCAAATGATCTTGCTGCTCATGGAACTCGAGTGACAGTGGTTGGTCTAGGTCAATCCGTGATGGGACGTTTGATTCCACCACAACTTGGTCAAGCATTACAAAATGCACTCACTGAGATTGGCGTTGAATGGAAATTACAAAACAGTATTCGTTCTATTCATGCAAGAGGTGATCGTTATCAGTTGATTTTACAAGACGGTCAGCAGTTAGAAACGGATTTAATTTTGAGTGCTGTAGGTTTACGACCAAACACTGCCTTAGCTCAATCCGCTGGTCTTGAAGTCAAACAAGGCATCTGTACTGGACTTGATCATCGAACAAGTGACCCTGCAATTTTTGCACTGGGTGATTGTGCAGAAGTTGATGGTATTTGGGCACCGTATATCAATCCAATCAATCAAGCACTTCCTGCTTTAGCAAATAGCCTATTAGGTAAACCAACAGATGCGGCATTAAAAGCAACGCCTGTGTTGGTAAAAACACCAATCTTACCGTTATCCGTATTACCAGCAGTTGGAGCGGGTGAATGGCGTATCGAACAATCTGACGATGAGTGGGCAGCAGCTTTTTACGACGCTGCTGGGAAATTATCTGGTTTTGCTTTACTAGGCAAACAGTTACAGCATCAGCGTAGTCAATGGGTTGATAAGCTAAATATCACGCCAGCTATAGTTTAAGGGATGAAGAATATGATTGCTTTACCAAATGATGATAACAGCTGTGGTTGGTATGCTGCTTTAGCTCCAGCAGCACCTGTTAAAAAGTTAAAAGGTTCTCAAACAGCGGATTATGCAATTATCGGTGCTGGGTTTGCAGGTCTAGCAGCAGCGCGGAGATTGGCAGAATTAAAACCTGATGCACGTATTATTTTGATTGATGCTCAACGAGTTGCTGAAGGTGCATCGGGTCGTAACTCAGGGTTTGTGATTGATTTACCACATAAGTTTTCACTAGAGCATCCAGATGCAGCACATAAACAAAAACTATTGAGTTTGAATCGTGCGGCAATTTCACAATTACAAGGTTTAGTTGAACGTTTCAATATCGATTGCCAATGGTCTGCTGTCGGTAAATATCAAGGTGCAGTTGGTGAAAGAGGTGAGGCGCATCTTCAACACTTTGAACATCTCATGAAAGACTTAGGTGAACCGTATCGTTGGGTTGAAAAAGACGAACTCAAAGGCGTACTTGGGACAGATTATTACAGTCGGGCAATTTTTACGCCGGGTTCTTATCTCATGCAGCCTGCTGCATTGGTAAGAGGTATGGGAGAAAATTTACCTGAAAATGTAGAGTTACTGGAGCAGTCTCCAATTCGACATTTAGAAAAACAAGATGGGAAATGGCTGCTAAAAGGTGATGAAGGTACTATCCAAACACCAAAATTATTATTAGGTACCAGTATTTTCACCAAAGAATTTGGTTATCTCAAAAATCGTTTATTACCCGTGATGACTTTTGCCAGTTGGACGCGTCCACTTTCAGATCTTGAAATGAAACATTATACAGGTCAGCTGAATTGGGGACTGACTCCAGCAGATCATGCTGGAACAACTTTACGTATGACAGCAGATCGAAGAATTCTGATTCGCAACACTTATAAGCATGTTCCAAAATATGGTGCCAATATTTCAGATGATATTCGCCGTGGAATACATGATGAACACCGAAAAGCATTTCTTGAACGTTACCCGGAATTCGAGAGTGTACCGTTTACCCATACTTGGGGCGGGGTCTATGCGATTTCACGTAACTTTACCAACTTCTTTGGTGAGCTAGAGGATGGTGTCTATGCCAGTGCTTGCGATAACGGTGTTGGTGCTGCATGGGGCACGATTTCAGGGACTTTACTTGCTGATTTAGCTGTCGGAGCTGACTCTCAATCATTAAGAGACATTCAATATGTGACTGGCATGCCAAGTTTAAATCCGCCTGAGCCTTTTCTAGGAATGGGCGTTAAGTTCCGTATTGCCTTAGCAAAATGGCAAAGCCGTAGTGAGTTGTAAGTAGGATACAAATATGAAAGAAGTTAAGTTAGTTGATAATAAAGAGCTTATTTTTAATTTACGAGGTGAGACGCCGACAGGAACTGCTTATGTGGCGAGAGCGATAGGTGCTGACGTTTCTCCAAATATGGGGATTGGTTTTGCTCGTTGGGAAGGTGCAGAAGTTTCTTGGACTTTGCTTTATGACGAAGTGGTTTTTGTAATTGAAGGCTGCTTTGAATTAACTGCAAATGGTCAAAAATATGAAGTTCATCCAGGTCAAATGCTATGGATACCTGAAGGTACAGAACTCATTTATGGCGGTCATGCATTATTTGGTTATGTCGTACATCCTGGTAATTGGAAAGAAATTCACGGTATTTCTTAATTTTTTTAATCATAAATTGATGCAGTGTGCAAGTTTTGCGTTGAATTAAATAGAAATTTGCACATAAACAACAACAAACACGAGTCAAAAATCTGCTGGAAAAGTTTTTGATACAACAGTGCAATAAGAAACAGGGCGAAGTTTCTTAATACTTTTATTTAAACAAGGAATTGTAAATGAATACAAAATTTTATCGTGATGTTGCAACGGGCTTATTTATCTTCAGTTTAGCGGCGCCTTCATTTGCTGGAATTACATTTGGGAATCCAAAAGCAGATACAGGAGCATTAACCGTTTCGGCAACTTTACGTGCTAAATATAATTATAAAGATTATGGAAAAGATATTGATCCAGATAATAGTATTAAGTTTGATGCTGCTATTTTAAATTTTGGGTATGAGTCACCTAAAGTTTTTGGTAGTGCTCAATGGCGCTGTTATCAATGGTCAGACCTTTGTGATTTTTCAACCTTGGTTTCGGCTTATGCAGGCTATCGCTTAAATGAAACAGACAATATCACGCTAGGTTTACAACCCGTTCCATTTGGTCCCAGCCGTTTTTGGGATAGTAGTTTCTATGCAGGTATGAATTACACACTAGGTTTGCAAGATACGCTTAATCTTGGTGTTAATTATCACGCGGAATTACCATCGGCTACCAAGTTTGATTTAGCCTATTTTGCACGAGATGGCGGCAACTATACTGGGACAGCAGATAACGATACAGCGCGTTATTCAGCAAATACTGTGAAAACAGATGATCCAACGATGACGAGCCTTAAAGAAAAAAATATGTTTGTAGCGCGAGTAATACAAGATCTCGATTTTATAAACAATGATGATTTAAAAATGGCAGTTGGGGGAAGCTATTGGTATTCATCTATTGATAACAAGCGGAACAATCAAGATGGTAGTCGAAAAGCATGGTCTTTATTCAATACCATTAATTATCAGAATTTAGGGATTACACTTACTGGTGGGCAGCTCAAGATTGATAATAAAGATCCAATTTCGAACTACTCAACCTTTGGTTCATTTGATACTGAATACAATATTGCCAATAAAGGTCTGTTTTACTCAGTTGATGTCAATTATGCCTTTAAAAATGTGAGAGATAACTTGAACATTACACCTTATCTCGTGCTAAGTGGTTTCAATAAAGACCAAAAAGGATATAAAGATTCACAACGTAATATCATAGGTGCGGCTTGGAACTATAAGAATATTGCTGTTTATACAGAATATGTCATGAGTAAAAATGATGTATTTATTGGCGGTAATGCTGATTCATTTGCAGCAGGTGATGACAATAAATGGAATAAGCTAGCGAATCTCATTTTTACCTATACGTTTTAAAGGGCGCTTTTAATTTTTTAACCTTGTTCCATCAACAATTTTCAAGAGGTTTCACCGCCTCTTGAAAAATTTTAGGTAATGAAAGCAGTGACTTCTCCATATATTCATACTTTTATTTTATTTTTCTCATTATTGAATCCTTTTCTCATGAGTGTCTACATGATTGGTCTTATTCGCCATACGGAGACAAAGAGCTTCAATAAAGGGTTAATACAAGGTGCTTTGATTGCTTATCTTGCTTTCATTCTTTTTGCTTGGGGTGGGGAGGCAATCTTTAATAAATATTTGAATGTAAGATTTGAATCATTTCAAATTTTTGGTGGACTCATCTTTTTAGTGATTGGTTACCGATTCGTATTTCAAGGTGCAGACACGATTGGTGAAATGAGAGGAGCACCTGAACATTTAGCTGGCACAATTGCGATGCCGTTTATGATTGGTCCAGGAACGATTAGTGCAGCCGTTGTCACTGGTATGAAAATGAATCTTTTAGAGGCGGCAGCAGTCATTGGGCTTACGCTATTTGTGTCATGCAGTATATTAATTTTAATGAAGTTTTCGCATGATCATTTGAGATATAAACATGCAAAGCATATTGATCGCTATTTTGATATTGCTGGTCGATTGGCAGCTTTGCTGATCGGCACAATTGCCATAGATATGATTGTTACAGGGGTTGTCAGGTTAATCGAGCAGCAATGAGACAATTCAAAATTAGTTGATGAAATAGTTGTGCTTTATTTGCTATGAGACTTATGCTTTTTTAACGAACAATTGACTGTGATCAAATTAAAATGCCGCACACAAGTTGAACTCATATGCGGCACCATAGTAGGTGTATCAAACCGTGCGCTAACTTTATCAATAAATTGAGTACTTGATGAGTGTACCAAGACTAATGGCTAATATGTGGTGGTTAAAGATTGGGCATTTTTCTCTTGGCGTATGGATTTCCCTGTCAAATTGGTACGGTTTGCATGTGCTCAATTTTGTACAAGTTGCTGAACTTTGATTTTTACTTTAACTGATCACTATTGAAATATTTTAATTTTTACAAATTAATTGTAACTAGGAGGTAAGTTAAAAAACACTTTGCTTAGCTAATTTCAATGTGTTAGCAGCATAATTAATAAAAGTATAATACTTATAACTCTTGTTACAACGATTAGGTCGACAATCTTCATAAATTTTCCCATAGTCTTATAAAAGGCACTTTGCGAGGATATTATGGAAAGAGTCACGGTAATTATTAAGGATCAAGAAGAGAATGAATCTATTGTGATGGCACAGCTAAATGATTTTGAGGATCATGATCTGCCATTTTTCAAAAGAGTAGAGCATATTGAAGTTGAAGGTGAAGTTCTTTTCCCGAATATGGATTTACTATTTGAAAATGAAGAAGATGGCAAGGTTTATCGGTTGGTCTCAGCTGTGGATGATAAAAGGTTTATTTAAAAAATGTTGAATTTGAAAATAAAATCCACCTATTGTTTAATAGGTGGATTTTTTATAACTGAATATAATTATTATTTTAAAGGTATTGTTCAGTATTTTTATCAAGATTTTCTTGATTTATTTTAATGGATGATAAAATAATCTGAATCCTTACAGAATTAAAACCAGTGCTTTTACTAGAGCAATAAATTAAATTTTGACTAACTAATCAGATTAAGTCCTTTAACAATATCGTTAAATTCTGAGCCATTTAACCAAAAAGATTTTTTTAAGAAGAGCGTCGTCATAATACTTTCTGCTGCTTCACTATTTGGACTTTCACAAAATAAACCATAGCTATTACCAAGAACATTGTTGTCTTCGATCAGACGGATAAAGTAAGCATGTTGTTCATCAGCATAGCCAAGAATAGCATCACGTCGATTGTTCATTTTTCATGTCTCCACATCAAAAATATTTGAATAAAACCTAACTGCTGAGAGACCAGATATATTACTTTTTAGATCAATTACTTAGCAGGATTAATGTTGAGTTAAACTCTGTAAGTAATTAATTTTAAAGCATTAATTTTAGTTTGTTTACATCCTTGTTTAAATCAAACAAGCTAAAATCTGATCTATGAAATTTATTCTTATGCAAAAAATATTATTCGTCAACTTGAATTTGTAACTTTTTCAAGTTAAATTATTTTCAAGCAATTAAAACTTGGGTAAGGGGGATTTATGGCTAAAAAAACTGAATCAGAGCATGGTGGTGCCAGAGCAAATGCGGGACGTAAAGCGCAATTCAGTGAACCCACCAAAGTGATTCGTGTTCCTGAGTCTCAAGTTGATTTCATCAAAAGTTGGTTACTGAATAATGTCAAAACGGGTGCACGTAGCGATCTAAGTACTTCGCTAAAAATACAAACTGTTCAAGCTAAGAATGATCGAATTTACCATATTCCACTCGCAACGGAACGTGTTGCTGCTGGTTTTCCATCGCCTGCACAGGATCATGTTGAACAAGCTTTGGATTTAAATGAATTTTTAATTCGTAATGAAAATTCAACGTTTATCGTAAAAGCAAATTCACTTTCGATGTTGGATGTAGGAATTGATATTGATGATCCACTCGTGGTTGATCGAAGTATCCCTGCTAAGTCAGGTGATATTGTGATTGCCTTGATTGATAATGATTTTACTGTCAAACGTTTAATGATTGATCACCATTTCAGCCCCCCGAAAGTATGGCTCAAAGCCGAAAACCCTGATTATCAAAATATTTATATCACTGAGGGTCAAGAACTGGTGATTTGGGGTGTTGTCACTTATAACCTAAAACCGATGAGGTGAACTAGATGAGTTTGCCACAACGAATTTTTGCTTTGATCGATGTGAATAACTGCTATGTCAGTTGTGAGCGTGTGTTTAATCCAAAGCTAGAACAGCGTCCTGTGGTGGTTTTGTCGAATAACGATGGCTGTGTGGTTTCTCGTTCTTATGAAGCGAAAAAGCTCGGCATAAAAATGGCAGTGCCATTTTTTCAGATCGAAGATTTGGTTCGACAGCATCAAGTACAAGTCTTTTCCAGTAATTATGCGTTGTATGCGGAAATGTCTCGCCGTTTTATGAACATTTTAGGGAGTTTTGTTGATCCATGTGAGCAAGAAGTATATTCGATAGACGAATGCTTTTTAGAGTTCACCGCTTATCACGATCAATATGATTTAACTAGTTATGCGCAGCAGATTTTATCGACTGTGAAGAATTGGTTAGGTTTACCATGTTGTATTGGAATAGGGTATTCCAAGACTCAAGCAAAACTTGCGAATCATTTAGCAAAAAATAATTCATGTTTCCAAAGTGTTTGTAACATGGTGGATGAGGATCCTTGTATCATCGAGGATTTATTAACACATTTGCCTGTAGGTGAGGTTTGGGGTGTTGGACGAAAGATTCGACAGCGTTTAGAAAAAATGCATATCTATTCGGTGATGGATTTGGTCGAAGCTGATCCAAAGATGATTGGACAGCACTTTTCGGTTGTACTGGAAAATACAGTCAAAGAATTAAGGGGAATTGCTTGTTTAGAAATAGAGGATGTAATTCCAGATCGTCGTCAAGTGCTGAGTAGTCGCTCCTTTGGGCAACCAATTGAAGATAAGAATAGCCTGAGTGGTGCTTTAACTGAATTTACCCTGCGAGCAGTCGAGCGTTTGCGACAACAAAAATTATTGTGCAAGGCTGTTGGGATAAGTATTCGCACCAATCGCTTTAATAAAAATGAATATTATCGTCCTTATACAACCGTTTATTTGTCAGACTATAGTGATGATCGCCTAGAAATTATCAAGGCAGTTCAACAAGGACTTGATCGTATTTATCAAGCAGGACATCGTTATAAGAAAGCGGAGGTAATTTTGCTTGATATTATTCCACAACACGCTCATGCCGTTGATTTGTTTCATAACACTGAGGAAATGATCGAGCGACAAAATCTTTCAGTGACATTTGATTATATCAATCAAAAATTTGGACGTGATGTGATGACGCTCGGAAGACTGATTACACCGCATGGGCGCACATGGGCGATGACGCAAAGCTTTAAATCTCCAAGTTATCTTACGAAATGGAGTGATATTTTAAAAGTTTCTTAGCATGTATGAATTGCTCTCAATAAAAAGACAGGTTTTATCCTGTCTTTTTATATTTTGGGATATCGTGATTTAGAGCTTTTGAGCATAGGCTTCTAATTGATCTACGACAGTACCCCAACCATGAAAGAAACCCATGTCTTCATGTTGTTGTCTTGCCTCAGGAGTACGATGGCGTGCAATCGCCGTATATTTTGTAGATCCATCATCAAGGTCTTCAAAAATAATCATCGCTGTCATAAATGGATTTTCACTCGGTTTCCAATCTTCAGTATAAGCATCGGTGAAAACTAATTTTTCACCCTCAATAATTTCTAAAAATACGCCGTTATTTGGAATCAGATTGCCATCAACATTAAATAAGGTGTTAAATTTTCCACCCACTTTTAAATCAATTTCACATGATTCAATTGAGTGCGGTTTAGGGATAAAGAAATGTTTAATATGTTCTGGAGTCGTCCAACATTCCCAAAGTAATGCGCGGGGTACAGCAACAGTTCTTTCTAGTTTTAGATCTGTTTGGGGATCAAGATTCATTTTTTCTTTTCCTTTGTAAATTGAGTGCATAGTCTTCTAATTGATTTAAGCGCGTTTCCCACATGGCTTGTTGTTCATGTAACCAGTGTTGCACAGGGTTTAACGCATTGGGGCTAAGTGCATATGTTCTGACTCGGCCATTTTTTAGGGTTGTAATGAGCCCAGCTTCTTCTAGTTTTCTTAAATGTTTAAGAAAAGAAGGAAGAGCCATTGCATGTTCTTCTGCCAATGATGTTGTGGTTGCATCGCCATGCGACAGACGAGTCAATATTGCTCTGCGTGTTGGATCACTTAAAGCATTAAATAACAGATCGAGTTGTGAATCATACTTAGCCATAAGGGTAAGTATTGTGCTAAAAAATATTCAAGTCAAGAAAAACTTATCCAAATAGCTAAGTTTTGTTTGGCGTATTTTAGATTAAAAAATTAAGATGTTGATTCTGATCTAAATTGTTTAGATAAATGTTTGACTAAGTGATCAATAGCCAAGCGTGTTTTTAACGGCATAAATGATTGTGATGACCAAACTACATGTATAGGAAAGTTGATGGTTGTAACATCAGACAGTGTTTGTATCAGCTTTCCTTGTTGCAGTTCATCTTGAATGAGCCAGTCTGGTAGCCATGCAACACCAGCGCCCAATAAAACTGTATTTTTGATTGCTTGCATGTCATTCAGCATAAATTTGGCTTTCGGTTTAATCGAAATAAGTTGCTGATCTTCTGTCTGCAAATGCCATTTTTGTAAATAACCCGTGTGTGGATAGGTGATCGTGGTGTGATTTTTCAGATCATCTAAATGCTTAATTTCACCATGTTTTGCAAGATAATCAGGGGTAGCACACAGCAGCATACGATGATCACCTAACTTTCTAGCGATCAGTTGGTGGGTATCAGCTAAGTTACCAATCCGTATGGCGAGGTCAAAACCATCCTCAATAAGATCGATAGTTCGATCATTGAAGGAAAGTTCAATTTGAAGGTCAGGATGTTGTTGAGCAAATTCAACAATTAACGGCGTAATAAATAGCTGGCCGACTAAAACGGGTGCAGAAATTCGTAATAAACCTGTGGCTGAGATTTTGCCTTGATCCAGTAAATGTTCAGCAGTATGAATTTCAGCGATAGCTTTACGGCTATGTTCATAAAAAAGTGCACCTTCATCAGTCAAGCTCAGTAATCGTGTTGTACGTTTAAATAAGGTCACACCTAACCGTTCTTCTAAACGAGCAATACTTTTGCTAATCGCAGATCGAGTGAGATGCAATTGTTCAGCAGCATTTGTAAAACTACCCGCCTCAACAACAGTGACAAAAATCGCAATAGTATTCAGTTCAGCATGCATAATTGTGGAGTTTTTGGAATCAATTTTAGGAAATAATATCACTTTTGTTGAAAATATTGTGATCGTAATATGGTGCTATCCACTTAATAGGGCATAGATATGACAAAGGTGTTAGTACTTAAATCAAGCATGATGGGTGAGCAATCTCAGACGAATCAGCTCATTGAGCAGCTTTTAAAGCAAAGAGCTGAACATGGCTTTCAAGATGATGTGATTACACATGACTTAACAACGCTGAATTTACCTGTATTAAATGCTGATATTTTTCATGCGCTACGTGGTGCCGAAAATGATTCACAGCAAATCCAAAAGATTGTGCAATTGTCTGATCAATTGATTGCAGAATTAAAGCAGGCTGACTTGTTGTTGAACGGTGCGCCGATGTATAACTTGAATGTACCGACGCAATTGAAAAACTGGTTTGATTTGGTTGTACGTGCTCGTCATACCTTCAGATATACCGAAACTTATCCGCAAGGGTTGGTAGACGGCGTAAATGCAATTGTGGTCAGTAGCCGTGGCGGAGTACATTTAGGACAGCCGACAGATGCTGTAAGTCCTTATTTAACATCAGTGTTAGGTTTGATTGGTATTCATAATGTTGAGTTTGTTTATGCTGAGGGTATGGATATTCCACCATTACGTGAAAATGCTTTAAAAGCCGCACATACGCAGATACTAAAACTCGCAGTCTGATTTTTTGAACAAATATTTCAAGTATTAAAAGAATTAGAGCATTTATCTAATTCTTTTAATGTGAATAAAAGTCTTTCTAATGGATGTTAGAACAAGGTTAGTGAATATTTTTCCACCATTGTTTGAAGTTTTGTTGATCATTATCGAGCTCAACTAACTCCCCAATCATTGGGGTGGCAAGTCGATAATTTCTTCTTTGTGAGTATTGAACGATACGTGTGATTGGCTCTTTCCAAGGATGTTTGGCTAAGCTAAATTTAGAGTGGTGTACTGGAATCATATTACGTGCTTTGAGTTCTTCAGTTGCTTGAGCAACCTCATCGGGATGACAATGTACTGAGCGCCAAGCAGCATCATATTGACCATTTTCCATTAATGCCCAATCGAAAGGCCCATATTTTTTTCCGATCTCTACAAAGTGTTTGTCATAGCCCCCATCACCTGTATAGAAAACTTTTCTTTTAGGGGATTGAATAATAAATGAGACCCAAAGATTTTTGCCACCATTGAACGCACGTCGAGAATCATGATGTGTGGTTTCGGTAATAATAGTAATCCCGTCATCAAATTCGATTCGGTCGCCCCAATCTTTTTCAATCAGTTTATCTTTGGGATAACCCCAATATTCAAAATGTTCACCGACTCCCAATCCTGTAATGACATATCGAACTTTGTCTTTGAGCTTGAGTGCTGTTTCATAATCTAAATGGTCGTAGTGATCATGTGAGATGAGTAAGTAATCAATTGCAGGCAAATCCTCAACGCTATAAATATCTGTGCCTTTATATGCTCGAGTTCCCCATGGGAAAGGTGTTGCTTTACCGCTCATGACAGGATCGATTAGAAAGGTTTTGCCATGTAATTGCATAAACACAGAAGAGTGCCCAAACCATACAATCACATCTTGTTTGGGATTTAATGTTTTGAGATTGGTTTGAATAGAGGGGATGGGGTCTTTGGGATTACGGTGTGGGATGGTTTTAATGAAAGTTCTATACAGTTCAACGAAAATACTTGTATCTTCAGCGATACCAGATTTCTCCATTAAATTTCTAAATTGACCTTGGCGATAGTTGGGAGAGTTTTCAATCAATTGTAATCGTTCACCTGTTGGATTTTTACCAAACAATGGGTGCTGTGTGTACAAAATGCTGCTACCTAGTAGCAAGACAACAACGATAGCAAAAAGAATTAGCATAGATAGAATTAACCTTTTCATTTGAGCATTCGATTAACAACATTAATAAAAAGTCAAAGCGACAAAATGATGAAATATTGTCTAAAAATCGACGAATGAAAGATTGCCTATTCTTATTTAATATTTGCCTAATCTAACGAGATATGAGAAATGGCTTTTAGGATTTTTGGTGGGTGTTGTGATTGAACAAAACGAAGCCATTTAGAGGTGATCGGTTTATGTTAGACTATTCGACATTACAGTCATTCAAAATACTGTAAGTTAACGAAATGAGTAGGCGAGATGATTGGGCAGCAAAGAAATGTATTGGCAGCTTTGGGAATAGATGTTTGGATTCCTAGAGATGTAGTGTGCCAAAAAAATACTGCCTCAAGCATTTGGCGAGATCAAGCAGTTGAAGAAACTCCGCAAATACCACAAATGAGTTTTGAGACTGAAACACTCAAACCAGAAATTCAAACAAATGAAGTACAGCCACAAAAAATAAAACAAGCTGAATCTCCTCAAGTTGAAATTACAGAACAAGCATCTGTTCAAAAGGCGATTTCTGAAAAAGAACAGGTTGTCGTTAGTGCATCTGTGCAAGCATTTGAGTTGCAGATGTATGTGCTAGAAAATACTGCCATTTTGGTAGAAAGTAGCCAGTTAAATGATGAACAACGACAACTTTGGCGTAATATTCAAAAAGCAAAACTTGGACAATATGCTGAGCTGAAATGGCCATTTCCATTGGCTGGTTTCCAAGAGAGTAGAGGTTTATCTTCTTACATCCAAGGGTTCTTAGATGCATCGGCAAATAACAAAAAAATACTCTGCCTAGGCCAACTTGATTTTCTACAACATTCAAATCTCTTATATTTAGCGAGTTTAGAAGAAATGATCGCACAACCATTATTGAAAAAACGGTTGTGGCAACTTATGCAATAAGGTTCGGAAATCCAATCATGAAGAAAGTCGTTGTATTTAGCCAAATTGATCGAGAAGTATTAGCAAAACTACAGCAGAACTATCAAGTTGTTGTATTAAATCCCAAGCTTGGTGACATCAATGAACAGATTCGTAACGAAGTCGTGGATGCTGATGCGATGATTGGAGCAGGACGTTTACTCAATGAAAGTAATTTAGCGCCTGCGCAAAAACTAAAAATCATTTCAACGGTTTCTGTTGGATATGACAATTATGATGTGAACTATCTAAATCAAAAGAAAATTTGGCTTGCAAATACGCCTCATGTTCTTACGGAAACGACTGCTGATTTAGCTTTTAGCATATTACTCAGCGCTGCGCGTAAAATTCCGCAACTTGATGCTTGGACTAAACAGGGGGAATGGAAACGTACCGTTTCTACTGAGCAATTTGGTGTAGATGTTTTTGGTAAAACCCTTGGGATCATTGGTTTAGGTCATATTGGTGCTGCAATAGCACGACGCGGATTTCATGGGTTCAATATGAACATTTTGTATCATAACCGCCGTGAAAAGATCGAAGTTGCGCAGGCATTTAATGCAGAGTACCGAGAGTTAGATCAATTGCTACAACAATCTGATTTTGTCGTGGTTGCCGTTGATTTAAATGCCGAATCAAAAGCCTTGATCGGTGCTGAACAGTTTAACCTCATGCAGAAACACGCGGTATTTATCAACATTGCTCGTGGTTCAGTGGTTGATGAAAATGCTTTGATTGAAGCTTTGCAACAACAGAAAATCTTTGCAGCTGGTTTAGATGTTTATGCCAAAGAACCATTACAAACATCACCATTATTTGAATTAGCAAACGTTGTCACCGCTCCGCATATTGGCTCAGCGACAGCTGAAACACGTCAGAAAATGGTAAATCTCGCTTATCAAAATTTAGTAGATGCCTTAGAGGATCGAACACCTCGTTACCTAGTGAATCCTCAGTTCTGATAAAACCGATTTAATTGCTGAATTAATCAGCGATGCTATCTATTTAAAAAAATCAATATTGATACACTTGCGCCCTTTGATGACTTTATCTTGGGGCGTCTGTGTTTGAGAAATTAGCTGAACAAAGTTTAGGATTAATGGGATGGGAAATCGACAATCATTGGGATTTAAATATCGACCAATGTGTCATGATCGCAGCTCCTCATACAAGCAATTGGGATGCACTGTATGCACGTTTGGCGCTAAAAGCTTTAGGTGTAAATGTTCGTTTAACGATTAAAGACAGTTATATGAAGTTTCCATTTGGTCCTTTTGTACGTGCAATGGGCGGAATTGGAATCGATCGAAGCATCAAACAACAAGGCCAAGAACGACCAAGTATGGTTCAGTTAATGAGTGATCTTTTCAAGACTCATCCAAAGCTTGTCATGTTAGTTACGCCAGAGGGAACTCGTGCGAAACAGGAACAATGGAAAACAGGTTTTTATCATGTTGCGATGACAGCAGGTGTGCCGATTGCATTGGCTTATATGGATTATGCTAAGAAAAAAACAGGAGTAGGAAAAATCATTTATCCTACAGGGGATTATGAAAAAGACATGACCGAAATCATGGCTTTTTATGCTGAAATTCATGCTAAATTTCCTGAAAAATTCAGCGTAGATCAGCGCTATACTTCGGCTAAATAATTACGCCGATTTCAAAACTCATAAAATAAGGCGGGATTTTCCTGCCTTTTATAACACATTGTTGCAAATTTCTCCTTTTTTCAATGTTATATTAAATTTCTTTATTAAAATCATAGAGAAACCCTTTGAGATCGTTGCTGCTTGCATGTGGCTTATTTGCCACGACTCAACTTAGTCATACTCAGGTCTTTTTGCCAACGGTGGCGGCTGGGCAAACAGAAGTACCTGAGATTGGAAGCGGTATAGGTTTACTCGATCAACAAAAAGAAAAATATATCGGTGAAAAAATTTATCGTGAAGTTCATCGTCAAATGCCAACGGTGCAAGATGCATGGTTGGAAGATCAATTCCTACAAGTATTTTCAGGTATTTTAAGCCAAACGCAATTGGGGCAACCCATTGGTCTCGTCATTATTAAAGACCCTCAAATTAATGCCTTTGCTGTTCCTGGTGGTTTATTTGCATTGAATACAGGTTTAATTACTTCAGCAAAAAATCTTGATGAAATTGCGGGTGTAATGGCACATGAAATTGCACACGTTGCACAAAGACACTATAGTCGCTCTCAAGAAGCATTTAAGGGGCAAGGTTTACTTGCATTGGCTGGAATTCTTGTCGGTGCTGCTATTGCATCTCAGGCCGATGGTAATGCGGGTGCAGCTGTAATGATGGGGACTCAAGCGGCACTAATGGATAAGCAATTGAGTTATAGCCGTAATCAAGAACGTGAAGCGGATCGTATCGGGATGCAATTTATGTATGCCGCAGGTTATAACCCTCAGAGTATGGCGGATTATTTTGAAACCATGCATCGAGCCACTAGTCGTGTCAGTTTCTTACCTGACTTTTGGTTTACTCATCCTTTAACGACTGAGCGAATGAGCGAAGCTCGTTTACGCGCTAATCAACTACCTAAAGTCAGATCTAAAATTTATGATCTCGATTTTGAAATCCTAAAACTCTATACCTTGGTGGTTTCAAATCAGGCCACTGAAATTCAATTACAGTCGCTGGCGAATCAGAAAAATACCGCAGCACAATTAGCGCTGAGTAAGTTCTATCTTGAGCAAGGTGACTATACTCAAGCACAAGCGAATTTGGATTTAGTAAAGGTTAAACTCAAGAATCATGTGCTTGTACCTTTGATTCAAACTGATATTTATCTTGGGCAAAATAAATTAAGTCAGGCATTTAATAGTATTAATTCTGTTCAAAAAACAATGCCTGAAAATAGAGCGTTGTCTTATAAGTTGGCTGAGGTTCTGATTAGACAAGGGCAAATTATGGAAGCTCAAACATTAGTGCAGCGTTTTATCCATAAAAATCAAAGAGACATACAAGGTTGGCAGTTGTTGCAACAAGCTGCGAATCTAGATAAAAGTTCATCGTTACAAGCTATTAATGTTTTGGGATATCGTGCTGAAGCAGAATATTGGTCTGGTTATGAAGAAAATGCGATTAAGTCGATGCTACATGCACAACGGTTAGCAAAAGGTAATATCGCGATGTCAGCAAAGATTGAATCTCGTTTAAAACAGATGCAAGATGAACGTCGGATGAGACTTTAAATGAAAATATTAAACTGAATTACTTCACTCAGAACATACTTAGGTTAGAGAACAGAACAGCTTTATGAATATCAAATTAGAAAAGTTTCACGCTCAAGATTTTGATGATTATTTTCAACTAGTTGGTAATGAAGAAGTAATGGCTATGATCACTGAAAGAGCGATACCTATAGATGAGGCTGAGCAGGATTTTCAATTACTTCTAGCAAATAATCAGTTACATCCAAATTTTGGTCATTTTAAGATTTTAGATGCTAGTACTAATGAATATATGGGCTTAGCTAAATTAGAAATTAAGAGTTTGTGTAACAGAGAAGCTGAGTTGGGATATATGCTTTTACCAAGTTTTTGGGGAAAAGGTATCGCTCGTAAAGTTAGTCAGCATTTACTTGAAGATGCCAAAAGCCAAAATTTGATTAATAAAATATTTGCGATTATTGATCCTAAAAATATAGCCTCACGTAAAATATTAACTAGTCAGGGCTTTATTCATAAAGAGTTTAAAGATTATGATGGGCTTCCAGGTGAAATACTTGAACTAAAGCAATGCCTTATTTGACTTACATTAAATTATAAAGCTTAAAGATAACTTATAGTTATAAAATTGAGGAGGAAATTATTATGATCAAAGGGCAGTGTTTGTGTGGGGCTGTACAATATCAATATCAGGGAGAGATTGAAAATAGTATCCTATGCTATTGCGCGGATTGCCAACAAGCTCAAGGTGCATTAGGCGGATGGAATAGTCCACTTGATCAAACTCAGTTTGAGTTCATTTCTGGGCAGGAACAGTTGAAAGAATATTTTCATACACCGAATAAAGCACGAGTATTCTGTCAAAACTGTGCTAGTCCAATTTATTCTTATCGTAAGGATTTACCCAATATCATTCGCTTACGTTTAGGTACGGTGACAGCAGGAAATATCCCTGCGCCGACTGAAGAATTTTTTACCGAGCATAAGCCAAATTTTATTGAATTAAGCTAAGATATTTGGCGTAAAGAAAAGCTGAGAAGTTACAATATTTATGAAGAAATTTTTTTGTTTTATTTTCGCATTCAATGCGGCGGGGATGAGTATTGCAGCATCAGTTGAGCAATATGTAAATTCAGTTGAGAAAATTCGCGGGGTCTACGCACAGGATATTCGGGGTTTTTTACGAAGTTTAAATCCTCAAACAACACAATTTACACCTGAGCAACAAGCTAAATATTGTGGCATTAACCAGCGTTATATTCAGGATATGTCAGATGCGATTGAAAAAAATCGTTCATCATTACCACCGCAATATGCAAGTATGACCAAGCAGGATTTAATTAAACAAGTAGTTGAGTCTAAAGAGATGCAAATGCTTGCCAAATATAATGTGCAGTGTGATTTTAAATAATAGAAAGGCTTTAGGTTTATAAGGAATCGAGTCTATTACAGTCCGAAATTAAATTAAGATTTTTGTAGGGGCTGATGGTAATCAGCTCATTGAAATATTTGAAGATTGATGGTTTGATTGCCATCGAACCCTACTTATCAGGATTGGCGTAATTTAATAAGAGCATAAAAAATGACAGGATTTGTTGCAGGGACATTGGTACATACTGAAAAGGGATTAGTTCCAATTCAGGAAATTAATGTTGGGGATCGGGTTTTGTCTCGTTCTGAGAATAATGAAGAAGAAACGGTATATAAATCTGTTTTAAATATTTCTTCTTCATTTGATAGTATTATTTTTCAACTTTGTTATTACAATATTAAAAATCCTATGTCGGATCTTCAAGCCCAAATATTATATTTGGCAGGTGGTAATTTAATTTGGGTCGTAAAAGATGAAGATGGAAACATCATCGACAAATGGCTTCCAGTAGAGAATATTATTGGCGGATCACAAGTCGTATTAAATAATGGAGATTTAGCTGAGGTTGATGGTATACAGGAAGTATTGAGAACGAATAATAAGAATGTTGGAGATATTTTTGATATTTTGAATGATAGACCAGAAATCTTAGTGGATTTTAGTCATGATAAACTGGAATACTATTACATTGAACATCTTTTTAGAACAAATGAAAGTTATAGGTATGAATATCATAGTCATATAGAACATAATTTTTCTGATAAAATATCTATAATGGTGGGGAACTATAATATTAAAGTTGTAAAAGAATATTTTGATTTTTTTGAAGTACGCACATGCCCTCAACCTTATACAAGGTCAGTTTATAATCTTGAAGTTGAGGATCATCATACCTATTTTGTCGGATATGATGGTATATGGGTTCATTGTTAAAAATGAATCCAATTTAATTTAGAGAAAATAATTAAGTTGCTGTTTTAGAAATTAGGCTAATTTCGCTTTAATTTTGGCAGATACTTGTGCAGGATCGGCACGCCCGGCTATGATCGGACGTAGAGAATTCATCACCTTACCCATATCTTTCATGCTAGTAGCTTCTTGAGCAGCAATCGTTTGCTCAATGATAGAATCAAGCTCTTCCTCAGTCATAGCTTCTGGTAGAAATTGAGAAATAACCTCAACTTCGGCTTGTTCTTTACTAGCTAAATCTTCTCGACCAGCACCTTGAAAGGCCTTAATCGATTCTTTACGTTGTTTAATTTGCTTTTCAATGACCGCAAGAACCTGAGCATCGTCAAGCTCAATGCGCTCATCGACTTCGATTTGCTTAATTGCTGCCTGTAGACCGCGAATAACCGTTACTGTTGCCATATCTTTGGCACGCATTGAAGTTTTTAACACGTCAGTAATTTGGTTTTTTAAAGTCGTCATAGTCTTTTCAGCAGTCAATCACAAATTAATTAGTAAAGGCGAGTAGTACGTACAGATTCGCGAGTCAATTTCTTTTGATAACGCTTAACTGCAGCAGCTTTTTTACGCTTACGTTCTTGAGTTGGTTTCTCATAGAATTCGCGCTTACGAACGTCTGCTAAAACACCAGCTTTTTCGCATGAACGCTTGAAACGACGGATAGCTACGTCTACTGGTTCGCCTTCTTTCAACTTAACTTGTGGCATGTAAAATCCTCTAAGATTATGGATAAGATCTAACGCACTATTGCACTAGATCGCAAGTGAAGGTCAGTATTTTACTCATTTACAACTCAGATCACAAGTCTATAATAGCTCCGATATTATTTTTGATCGTTGTAAAGGCAGTTTAATGATTGTTTTGGGCTTGGAAACTTCGTGTGATGAAACTGGGTTAGCACTCTATGATAGCGAGCTCGGCTTACGTGGACAGGTTCTCTATAGCCAGATCAAACTGCATGCGGAATATGGCGGTGTTGTGCCTGAATTGGCTTCACGTGATCATGTTCGTAAAATGATTCCATTGATAAATCAATTGCTTGAGAAAAGTGGTGTTAAGAAGCAAGAGATTGATGCTGTTGCTTATACGCGTGGCCCTGGACTCATGGGCGCATTGATGACAGGTGCTTTATTTGGTCGCACTTTAGCTTTTGCGTTTAATAAACCTGCGATCGGTGTACATCATATGGAAGGTCATATGCTTGCACCATTACTTTCAGAAACTCCACCGGAATTTCCGTTTGTCGCATTATTGGTTTCGGGCGGTCACACTCAACTCATGGCTGCATATGGTATTGGTCAATATGAGTTGCTTGGTGAATCTATTGATGATGCAGCAGGTGAAGCTTTTGATAAAGTTGCTAAAATGATGAAGCTGCCTTATCCAGGTGGGCCAAATATTGCAAAACTTGCTTTACAAGGCGATGCACAAGCTTTTGAATTTCCACGTCCGATCTTACATCAGGGCTTGGATTTTTCTTTCAGTGGCTTAAAAACAGCTGTTTCTGTTCAATTGAAAAAATTGGGTGAGGAAAATCGTGATGCTGATGTTGCAGCATCTTTCCAAGAAGCAATTGTGGATACTTTAGTTAAAAAATCTGTCAAAGCGCTTAAGCAAACAGGTCTAAAAAGATTAGTGATTGCGGGTGGTGTGAGTGCGAATGTTCGCTTACGTGAGCAATTAGAAACCTCTTTGAAAAAGATCAAAGCGCAAGTTTATTATGCTGAACCTGCATTATGCACAGATAATGGGGCAATGATTGCCTTTGCAGGCTATCAGCGTTTGAAAGCTGGTCAGCATGATGGTTTAGCTGTAACAACGACACCAAGATGGCCGATGACTGAGTTAAAGCCAACCTAAGATGGAACTCATAATATTTGTTGGTTGTCAGGCTTCAGGTAAATCCACTTTTTTTAAGCAATACTTTTCAGATACCCATATTCGCTTAAATTTGGACATGTTGAAAACGCGTCACCGTGAAAAGATATTTTTTCAGGCTTGTTTAGAGGCGAAACAAAAGTTTGTTGTTGATAATACCAATCCAAGTAAACTAGATCGGAAAATCTATATTCAACAAGCAAAAAATGCTGATTTTAAAGTGATTGCTTACTATTTTGAGAGTTTTTTAGATGATGCGCTTTTACGTAATGAACAACGTAAGGGTAAAGCAAAAATTCCTCGAGTTGGCGTAATTTCTACTTTCAAAAAACTTGAACAGCCAGAACTCGATGAGGGATTTGATGAAATTTACAGAGTTTCAATTGATCAAGAAAATGACTTTAATGTTCGGTTGATTGGACAAAGAGAATAAAGATGCGCTTTGAAGATTTAGATACAAGATTAAGACAATATGAAACTGCAAATGATTTTTGTGTTCCAGCTGCAAATTATATTGTCGTTCGTTTAGATGGGCGTGGCTTCACTCGTTTAACCAAAGACATTTGGCAATTTGAGGCGCCATTTGATGTGCGCTTTAGAGATTTAATGGTAGAAACAACAAACCATTTATTACAGTGTGGTTTTAATATTGTCTACGGTTATACCCAAAGTGATGAGATTTCTCTTTTATTTCATTACAAAGAAGAAAGTTTTAATCGTAAAGAACGTAAAATTCTTTCTATATTAGCAAGTGAAGCTAGTGCAAAATTCTCTGTTATGCATGGTCAAATTGCTACATTTGATGCCCGAGTTTGTATTTTACCCAATGTACAGTTAGTAGATGACTATTTCCGATGGAGACAAGAGGATGCTCATCGAAATGCATTAAATGCACATTGCTATTGGATGTTAAGAAAGTCAGGTCATGCAGCAGGTGAAGCAACAGAAAAAGTTAAAGGGCTAAATCGTCAAGAAAAGCATGATTTACTCTGTTCACAGCAAATTAATTTTAATGAACTTCCCACTTGGCAAAAGCGTGGTACAGGTGTTTATTGGAAAGAAATTGAAAAATCGGGTCTAAATCCGAAATCTGGTGAAATTACACAAACGACAAGAAGGCAGTTAGTTGCTGATTTTGATTTGCCTTTAAATGAATTCTATAGCGAATTTATACGTCAAAATTTTTTTTGAAAATATTTTTATGAACATCCGTTCATAATGGAGTTGTAAGTTGAAAATTTCTTATATTTTTACATGTGGTCGATTAGAGTCTTTATATAAGATTCTATGCCTCACTCAACAAGGTGAGGAGACGGCATCAAAAGAGAAAGTCATTGAACAATATAAAAAAGATCTTTCTGTGGGACGGTCATTTGAGGAAACTGAACTTTATCAATTGATTGAACAAAGTGAAGAAAAAATCGTGATCAATCGTTTGAATAATATTCTTCGAGATAAACCTGTTCAACAGAAGAAAGATTTTGATTTTCAAGAATATAAGACAGGTGCATGGTCTGAATTCAATGATTATAAGTTAGTAGTTCGATTCTCTAATGCAAAAACACTTTTGAGTGAAAAGCATTTTGAGAAAACTGGTGAATACATGACGAGTCGAGGTGTTGCAAAACTGACAGGTTTCAATCCAGCGAATATCAAGAATATGTTGCAACATAAAAGAGCGATCGTGAAAAAAATGCTCATTACATTGGAAAAATTAGCGGAAGAATATTGATATTGGTACGTTAGTACGCATAAAAGTAAGGTGCAGAAAAAGCTGATTTTTCTGTATCAACTATTTGATAGCTGAGCTTGTTTTAAAGAAAGTGGCTGACACAAATTTTAATATTTTTAAGTGCCAAATTTGAGCATCCATAATGAACACATTCTTCTGCTGAGAATCCTTCATGAGCTAAAATTATAAGAAATTGTTTTATCGCTTTCACTTCTGCTTTTGATAACGAATGTTCTTGAGCTTTTAACTTAATACCTAACATCGGGTAAGGACTTTCCGTCGGAGAACATTCAAAATACCACCATTGTTGACACTCTAAACATCGATAAGATGTTATGGAATAGTCAAACTCAGGTATGACTTCATCCGTAGGAGCATCTTCTCTGAAGTATTTGGGAAAGTTCTCAACTACATCAAAATTAAAACTAAAAAGGTTATTAAAATCATCTGGGCAAGCAAAAAAAGATTTTATTTTTCGACATTCACACATTTTAATGGCTCTTATCAGGCGGTTAATTACTTTGGCTTGTCTGCTTTAGACAACACGGCTAAACAAACAAAAATCAAAGCCATACCTAACCAACCAATTGGTGCCAGTTGCTCGCCAACCAATAACACAGCAAATAAAGCAGCAACCAGTGGTTCGAATAAAGTAAGTGTAGTTGCTGTGCTAGCAGAAATTGTTTTTAGGGCATAGCCGAAAAGTAAATAGCCTAAGAACATTGGGATCAGCATCATATAACCAACAACATAAAGATTAACTGGCTCATCAAATAAATTTGAGCCTGTAAAAAATAGAGTAGGTAATAAGATTAATGCGCCAAAACCAAAAATAAGACCCATTGATGCTCTAGAGTCGACTCCACGATCAATCATTTTTTTAGCTGCCCACGAATATAAAGAATAAGTGAGTGCGGCAATTAGCCCAAGAATGATGCCTATGGTTTTCTGATCCGTTGCAATCGTTTGCGTTGTTCCGTATGAATGAGATTCTCCAAGCGATAATAAAAGTACGCCTGCAACGCCAAAGACAAAGCTTATGAACCATTTTCCAGAAAGTGCTTTTTTATCGAAAAATTTTTCTAATAATGCTGCAAATAAAGGGGCTGATCCAATCGAAACAACAGTACCAATGGTAATACCTGCCATTCGCATAGATGTATAAAAGGCGAGTGGATAAATCGCAACTGAAATCATTCCAATCAGCAGTAAAGGATAATATGAACGAATTTGCGGTAAATGATTCAGAATCGTTTTATGGGCTAATAGGGCTTGCAGTAAACCACCGCCACCCATGGCAATTGCCCCAATAGCTAAAGGACTGAGATTGGGAGCATAAGATGCAGCTGTTCCAGTCGTTCCCCATAAAATTGAAGCAACTAAAACAGCAATAAATCCATAATATGAGTTGAGGTTAAGGGAGTTATTCAATTTGAAATCTCTTGTTCTAACATGGTTTGAACCATTTTCTTCGCTGCAAATACTTTAGTGCTGGTACTTTCTAAGCCAGCACGAGCAATTGAACCTTCTAAGATAAATGAAATAAGCAAAGCCAATTCCTGTACTCGTTGTGGATTAGAAATCATTTGATTTAAATGATTGGCAACGATGCTTTCGATTTCATCTTTATGATTTTTTACTGCTAAGCGCTCAGGACTGTGTGCTGGAAATTCGGCTGCTGCATTTAATAAACCACAACCACGAAAGCCTTTTTCATAGGCAAATTCGGCATGGTCTTGATAAGCATCAAAAATTGCCAAAACTCCATCAATAGGTGTTTTGATCTGATGCTTTCTTTGTTCGTATAAATCTAGCCACTCTTGATGACGAGCTTCGATATAACAACTAATCAAATCAGCTTTGGTGGGGAAGTTGTTATATAGCGACATTTTTGCCACTTGAGCTTTGTCTGTAATGCTGTTGATACCTGTGTTTGCGATTCCATCGTTATAGAACAATGTTGCTGCTGCATCCAAGATTTTTTGTTTTGCTGATTTCGTGTTCATAATAAAATTTTATTAGGTATACCGATCTACCTAATATTATGCAAGAGTAAATGAATTAGCAAGATAAAATTGAATTGATGGAAGGAAAGGGAATAAGCGGTTGATTAAGAAAACGTGTATCTTCTTAATCAACTCAAAAATTTATTTATGATTGTTTTTTACTGTGAATGATTGCTAACCCATAAATTGGCCATTTCTTTTCAGCTTTGATGTTATTGACCAGCCAAGCGACGAGTACCAAAGCAATTGAACCTAAAAGAACTGGGAAAAATAGAAAACTCCACTGGTACTGAATGGTATGTGCAGTGAGTAATATCACCAATGGATTTGCACCAGCAGGTGGATGCACGCAGCGAAGAATTTGCATGGCAGAAATTGCACAACCAACTGATAATGCAATACTTAATGCTGAAACACCAAAGGTCTTTAAAAATAATAAGCCAATAAAAGCCGAGACAAAATGCCCTAAAATAACGTTACGTGGTTGAGCTAAGGGCGACTGAGATACTGCGTATAAAATGACACAAGTCGCGCCAAACGGTGCCATGATAAATAAGTTATTTGTTAATTTGCTGAGCAGAATTAAGATCAAAATACTTAATGTCCCGCCGATTAAACTTCTAATGATATCAATATATTGGGGTAGTGGTGCTAGATGTTCTTTACCTTTGAATAAAGCCAACATGGTTTCCTCACTGATGTCTTGATTTCCAGTGATAATAAAACTAAAATTAAAAATAGTACAGATCTGTACTATTTTTAATTGGGTAAAATTTTATGTCTAAATCAGCAACTAAAATTTTAAATACTGCGGAAAAATTATTTTATGAAAATAATTTCGTCGGGGTTGGTGTTGACTTAATTCGAGATGAATCAGGCTGTTCTAAAACAACGATGTACACCTATTTTAAAAATAAGAATCAGTTGGTGAAATCTGTTCTTGAAGCTAGAGACGAAAAATTTCGACAAAGTTTGCTTAGTTATGTGGCTGATGCAAAAGGACGAGATGCTTTGAATAAATTAATTGATTGGCATTTGTCGTGGTTTCAAGAGGATAACTTTAAAGGTTGCTTATTTGTTCGAGCAGTAGCAGAGTCACATCATAGTGACCAAGATATTATTGGTGTGTCTAAAGCTCATAAGATTTGGATTCGAAATCTTATCACCAGTTATCTTCAAAGTGATCCAAAAACTGACAGTTTAGTTGAGATGATTTATACCTTAATTGAAGGTCTAATCAGTCGCTTTTTGGTTGAAGGGTATGATGCAAAAATTGCTGAGAATATAAAGAATTCAATTAACCAAATGATTGATATTTATAGTTCTTAATCTAGTGATGCTTTGAATGATCGTCTCGTTTAGAACAAGACGATCTTATTGCAAAATTTGGATGAATTTATTCCTTAAACACTTTTTGGTTTTCTACATCAATATATTCAATATAACCGCGACCTTCAATCGGATTGTTGCGGTATTTACCTGTAAAAGTATAAGCACTTGCATAGCCAATACCGTGACCATAACGATAAGGACTATCAATCTCCGCAGTAATTTCTAAGACTTTTTGATTTGAAGCATCTTTTACAGACCAAGAGAATAGCTGTGGTAGACGCATCTTTTTACCGCTTGGCGAAACATAGTCATCTACTTGATGAGCAATGACTTTAAATTCAACATTGGTATAGATTTCAGCAGCTTTATCCGTATGACGAACATGTAAACTATAAGCAGCGGGTTGACCTAGGATATCTGCTTTGGTGAGGAGTAGCTGCGTTGTCTCGTTTAAGTTAATGATCTGATAAGTAAAGAAATCTAACGGCAATTTATATGCTACAGGTAGCAGCTTTTTAACGACGCCATGCGCGCCCGTCGCTCGTGCGTATTCATAGGTACATAAGCCTTCAGCTGGAGTCACTTGTCCTTTGTATTCAAGTTGACCTTTGAAATTTGCCAATAAACTAAAATGATCGTAAATAGGTGTTTTAATAAACCATGAGATTTGCTTACTGACATCAAGTTCAAAATCAAAACTCAAACCATGATATGCACCTTGTAGATGAATATTTGGTAATGTTCCACTGATTGAAACTTCTTCACCGAGTTCAATCAAACTGCCATTTTCTTGAATATTGCTTTGTTCAGGAATGATGTAGGCTTTTAACAGATGTTCATC
Organism: Acinetobacter sp. COS3; assembly: GCF_000475335.1. Taxonomy (NCBI): domain Bacteria; kingdom Pseudomonadati; phylum Pseudomonadota; class Gammaproteobacteria; order Moraxellales; family Moraxellaceae; genus Acinetobacter; species Acinetobacter sp. COS3. The sequence goes on along the minus strand of NZ_AXCD01000001.1, from coordinate 59,547 downwards.
AACAGCAGCGGTACTGGAAAATAATGTTGCAGTTTGTCTAGGATCTCCGAGCGTGATGTCATCATGGTCAAAAGCGAGTGCGCCAGGCGTGCCCAATAGGATCATGATATTTAAATAACGATGTGGCTCAGGCAGTAAAGGAAAGAAAATGCCATAGTGTGTCCAAGTGTAGAATTTTTCTTGAGTTCTTGGACGAATAATATCGGGTTCTGAAAATGGAATGGTAGAGAATTTTACGGCTTGATCTAAAGCTCCCTGTGCCAACAACAGGCTTTTACCTAAAAATTTGCTGGTCAGGGAAGTCGGTGGCAATTGTTTTTTCATCTTTGTTTCCTTAATTCTTTCCTTATCGAAAAGTAGGGTATGAGAAACAATTGCGTTTGCTAAGCGGAAATAAGGACAACGCTACGGCTTTTCAGGACATTATCCTTTTTGATTGTTAGACAATTTTTCTAACTTTTGCGAACCAATCCAATGCTTTGAAAACTGATAGGCTGCACGACCCGAACGTTGCCCGCGTGCTTGACACCATCTCAAGGCTTCAGCACGAACTTCGTCGTTATATTCTAAATGTGCTTTATGAATATAGTGCTCGACGATGGTGAGGTAAAGCTGTTGATCCATTGGATAGAATGAAAGCCACATCCCAAAACGATCTGAAAGTGAAATTTTCTCTTCAATCGCTTCTTGAGGGTGTAACTCTGTATATTGCGGCACATCTACTTTACGCACAGGGGTATTTTCATGCATAAATTCAGGCAGTAAGTGACGACGGTTACTGGTCGCATAAATAATAAAATTGCTTGAACCAGATTGCAGTGAACCATCTAAGACACTTTTGAGACTGCGATAGTTTTCATCTTCAGCGTTAAAGGCCAAATCATCACAGTAGACAATAAATTTCTCAGGACGATGTTCAATCAGTTTTTGAATTTTAGGAAGGTCGGATAAATCATCACGCTCGATCTCAATCAAACGTAGACCTTGATGAGAGTATTCGGTTAGCAGGGCACGAACGATAGAAGATTTTCCCGTTCCACGTGATCCAGTCAATAAAATGTCATTTGCAGGTAAGCCATTCAGGAACTGTAAAGTATTTTGAATAATCTTTTCTTTTTGGCGTTCAATCCCTTTTAAGTCTTCCAAATGCATTTTTTTAGGTTGTTGTACTGCGAGTAATTGTTGATTTTCCCAACGAAATGCAATCGCTGAAAAATCTGTTGCTTGTTTGGGTGCTGGGAGGACTTGCTGCAACTGTGTTAAAACACTGGATAACGATTGGAGAATAGATTCAGGTAATTCCAATATAGCCATAAATACAAACCAAACTCAGTGATCAATGAATATGGATACTATCACTGCTATCACTAAAATAAAGGAAATATCATCAAAAGAATGCAATAAATAGATTTTATACTTGATTGTTGTCCGAGCTTTTTGCATTGTATAGGTGCAAGAATATAAAAAATATGAAGACAAATTAGGATCAATCATGTTAGTTAAAGTTCAAGAGAAAAAGAATACATATCAAAAACATAGAATTGATGTCCTACATGAAAGTTTAAAGCATGCAAGCAATTATGCAGAATGGAAAGAGATCGCACTTAAATTAGATGAAGAGTCAGGAAAAGAAGAGTGGAAGTACGATAATCAGTCGCCTTATTTTGATGCAGAAGTGCTTTCAAAACGCTATAACTTATTAAAAAAATACCGCACACAACGCCGTATATTGGATCTGATTTATGTTCTGCGTGAAGGTTTGTCTTACGACTTTGCTAACATTGGTCATCCGATGTTGTTTGCAGAAACCTATATTGGTACAAAAAAAATCATTGAAAACTATGTAGAAGAAGTCAGTAACTGTTTGCAATACCTCGCATCGAGTGAATGTATTACCTTCCAATTGAAAGAGAAAATTCAGTTTTTTGATGAATGCCATAAAGCCTATGGTCAGCCAGCGCTGATGTTTTCAGGTGGTGCAACACTTGGTTTGTTCCATACTGGCGTTTGCAAGGCATTACTCGAACAAGATTTGATGCCAAGAGTACTCTCTGGTTCAAGTGCTGGGGCAATTATGACGGGTATGTTAGGTGTATCCGCTAGTGATAAAGTCCCTGATTTATTGGATGGAGAGCATTTTTTTAGTGATGCTTTTAAGTTCAGAAAAATCTCAGATTTGATCAAAGGACATGGCGGAATTGCAGATGTGATGTTTCTTAAAAAGTTTTTGATGCAAAACTTGGGTGATCTGACATTTGCTGAAGCTTATGAACAATCTAAACGCCATATTAATATTGTTGTCGCGCCTTATAACACAGCCCAAAACCCACGTATTATGAATGCCTTAACAGCACCGAATGTTTTGGTTTGGAGTGCGGTTTTGGCTTCGTGCGCTGTGCCAGTTTTATTTCCGCCTGTACATCTGACGAGCAAGCGCTACGATGGTCAGCATACGCCTTATATGGCAAATACCAAATGGGTAGATGGCAGTATGCGTAGTGATTTCCCTCAGGAAAAAATGGCTCGGTTGTATAATATTAATTATACGATAGCGAGTCAGGTCAATCCGCATATCGTGCCATTTATGCAAAGTGATACAGAGCGATTTCGTAGAGATGTCTTGATCTGGCCTGAAAGGATTATCCGTCATCAAGGTAAAGCAATCGCGATGGATATGATGGATTTAACTCGGAATTATATGGGAAGTTTTTTCCCAATCCGTCGTGTTTTAGATCATGGTTACGGTATCTTAGGGCAACGCTATTATGGTGATGTGAATATTATTGCCCGTTATGGTTTACGCCATTATAGCTATATGCTTAAAAATCCTCGTCCGAAACTATTTAAAATATTGCAGCAAGAAGGTGAACGGGCGACATGGCCTAAGATTGCCTCAATCGAAACGCATGCACGTATTGGTAAAACCATTGAACATTGTTTAGCATCACTACGTAAGCAGGAAGAAAAGCAGCAGAATGAGTATTATTACGTCGATCTTTGATCATAATTTTCAACCCACTGAATTAACTTTAAAAACAAAAAATAAAAGTTATGAATTTGGTCGACGTTTATATACATTTAAAAATGCTGAACAGCGATACTGGCTTAAATATCATCTTGCTGATACTCACTCAGTTTTGGAGCAATCTTTTCAAAATGAATTGAATTTTTACAAACAGTCTGAAAATAGAGAAATATCATTTCTATTGCCACATCACATAGTTCACTTTCAAGAGCACATTATTTTTCAAGATTTAATAGAACATGGGGAAGGGCTACTATTACCTGATTCCGAGGATTTCTTTGCTGATCTTTCTGCACATCAAGAGATAGATGTGATTCAACAAAAAATTCTTTCTGCTTTGTCTATATTGCAATCCTTTCACCAGTTGGGATGGGTGCATGGAGATTTAAAAACTGAACATTTTCGATGCTTTGAGAATACCTGCCGACTAATTGATTTAGAGCAAAGTTTTGTTCAGGAAAGCAATAATCAAACATCATTGAATGCCACACCACACTATATGGCACCTGAGCTGTTTCATGGTATTTCTAAAACTGTGCAAAGTGATTTATATGCCTTTGGAATCATTCTTTATGAATGGCTTACACAATCACGATTAACTGCCAAGACCTATCAAGACTGGGCAGTGTTGCACTGTCAGCAATTGCAGATACAATTACCTGATCGGTTTAAGCAGTTTCTACCTCTACTCAATGGTCTTTTACAGAAGCATGTGACATTGCGTGTTCCATCTGCTGATGATGCTATAGATGTGCTACAAATGACTTAACTTGTTGTAAAAATAAACATAAATGCTTGATTTGAATATTATATGTTCATTTAACTCAATTTTTACGGATAAAGGCTTGTCATAAAGTACGTTTCTCACTAATATGCATACCCATCGGGGGCGTGGCGAAATTGGTAGACGCACTGGATTTAGGTTCCAGCGCCGCAAGGTGTAAGAGTTCGAGTCTCTTCGCCCCCACCAAATTTAAAAAGCAAGTGTATCTTGCTTTTTTTATGGTTAAGTCAGAAATGGCTTAATCATGTGGTTATAGAGGATTGGTGTAATGGTAGCATGACGGTCTCCAAAACCGTTCGTCAAGGTTCGAGTCCTTGATCCTCTGCCAAATTTTAAAAGAGACTTTTTAAAGTCTCTTTTTTTATTGCTGTATTTTTCATTTGTATACGAAAAAAGCATTAGCTTTCAGATGCATGGTTTTTTTATAAAAAAGGCTTGTCAGCAAGAAAGTTTATCACTAATATACACATCCATCGGGGGCGTGGCGAAATTGGTAGACGCACTGGATTTAGGTTCCAGCGCCGCAAGGTGTAAGAGTTCGAGTCTCTTCGCCCCCACCAAATTTAAAAAGTAAATATTTTTACTTTTTATGATTAAGTTAGAAATGATTTAATCATGCGGTTATAGAGGATTGGTGTAATGGTAGCATGACGGTCTCCAAAACCGTTCGTCAAGGTTCGAGTCCTTGATCCTCTGCCAAATAAATGAAGAAGCCCTTGTGATCACAAGGGCTTTTTTATTGCCAATTTTTTATAAAACTTCCTAATTAAAAACTTTTTAAGTCTTCAGAGGGCGGAGTTCCAAAGAAACGTTTATATTCTCTTGAGAATTGAGAAAGGCTTTCGTATCCAACCTGCATACTTGCTGTTGAAATATCACTATTTGTTGTGATTAACAACCGACGTGCTTCGGTAAGTCGTATACGTTTTTGATACTGCAAGGGACTCATTGAAGTGATGTCCTTGAAATGCTGATGAAAACTTGAAGCACTCATTCCCATCTTGGTTGCAAGTTCTTCCACCTGAAATGGTTTTGCAAAATTATTTTTTAACCAATCAATTGCTTTGACAATTCGATGTCCTGCTGTACCTGTTGCTGCAATACGTTTTAGACGACTGCCTTGTGGGCTCATCATTAAACGATATAGGATTTCTTTTAAAATCAGTGGTGCTAGGATAGGGATATCATCTGGGGATGCTAATAAATCGAGCAAACGAGCAAACGCATCATTAATATCTGCTGTAACTTCGCCAATCGCAACACCTTTTCTTTCATGATCATTCGCTTGAAAAGTAATATGTGCTTCCAACATGAGTTGAGCTAATAAATAAGGATCTAATTTTAGAATAACCCCCAAATAGGGCTGATCTGGAGTTGCTTCAATGATTTGGCTAATAATCGGTAAATCAATTGCAGTAAATAAAAAATGATGAGCATCATAAGTATAGGTTTCGTCACCTAAGATCACCTGCTTTTTTCCTTGAGCGATCATACACAGACTCGCATCCAGAATATAACTGGTCGGCTGTGTTGGGGCATCCCAGCGGTGCAGTGTTAAACCAGCAATAGGTGTCTCAAACTTATTCTTTCCCTGAGTCCACTGGTCAACGAGTTTGCTCAACCGTAATTCACGATCTTGAGTTATCGCTATAGTACTCATATCACATCTCATTTGCTCATCATGACTTTATTGTAAGGTCTTCTCTTTTTAAATAAAGACTCAATTCTAAAAATTCGTAGAATTAGGCAAATATAGTGTAGGAATGAGGCATCCCTTTTCTTGTTTGTTTTTTATACTTGTTCTCAGAAGCTAATTCGCAGTTTTTGAGAGTTATTCCAAGTTTCTTTGGATTCTTAAATTCATTTTTAAAAAGATTAATTTTTACAGTTTCTTATCATCATTGGTTGAATGCTAAAAAACTTAAGGGCTAGCCATTGAATAGCATCTTTAGGCTGTAACTACTCAAAAATTAGATCAATTTTTTATTGATAAATCAGTTTTATCAAGTGAATGACACTGATTTTTTGGAGAAATGTTCATGATTAGGTCTTTCAAACCTTCGAGTTTAGGTACTCAATTTAAATTGGATATGACAAGTATTCGTCATTCCTTGAAGAAATCTTTGGGTCTAACTTCTTTAATTATTGGAGCGTTAACTATGAATCAAGCAACTCTCGCAGATCAGCCATTAAAACTCAGTAATACATGGGATAAGACATTTGTCCAAAGTAATAAAGTTGATCATAAAAAAGTAACGTTTAAAAATCGTTATGGCATTACTTTGGCAGCTGATCTTTACCTACCTAAAAACACAAATGGAAAGCTTGCAGCAATTGTTGTGAGCGGGCCATTTGGTGCTGTTAAAGAACAAGCATCTGGCCTTTATGCACAGACGATGGCAGAAAGAGGCTTTGTAACGCTCGCATTTGACCCATCTTATACAGGTGAAAGTGGTGGTGAGCCGAGAAATGTAGCATCACCAGACATCAACACAGAGGATTTTAGTGCCGCTGTAGATTTTATTGGGCTTTTGCCGAATGTTGATCAAAATCGTATTGGTGTGATTGGGATCTGTGGTTGGGGCGGCATGGCATTGAGTGCCACTGCGATCGATAAGCGGATTAAAGCTGTTGTGACCAGCACAATGTACGATATGACGCGTGTGATGTCTAAGGGCTACAATGATAGCGTAACGCTTGAAGAGCGCACAAAAACGCTTGAACAATTGGGGCAGCAACGTTGGCAAGATGCCAAGAATGGAACACCAGCGTATGGTCCAGTATCACTGGAATTAAAAGGTGGTGAACCGCAGTTTGTTGTAGAGTATGCGGATTACTATAAAACACCGCGTGGTTTCCATCCTCGTGCAATCAATTCGAATGCTTCTTGGTCATTAACAACACCATTATCATTCATGAATATGCCGATTCTAACTTATATCAAAGAAATTTCACCACGACCTGTTTTATTCATCCATGGTGAAAAAGCACATTCACGTTATTTTAGTGAAACGGCTTATGAGGCAGCTTTGGAGCCAAAAGAACTGTTAATTATACCGAATGCGAATCACACCGATCTTTATGATCGTGTGGATATTATTCCATTCGATAAAATGACAGATTTCTTCCAGAAAAACCTTAAGTAATTTTAGATAAAAGCTTGAAAACTAAAAAGTCTACAGCATTTTTGATTTTAGTTTTCAAGCTTGAGGTTGATTCGATTCTTGTGAGTTAAGTTATTGATATAAGTTTGAAACTATAAAAAATCATAGAAATAGGCAAACATCTTACAGGAATAGATCAGCACATTTTGTGTTTGTTTTTTATACTTATTCATATTGATTGGTTTGAAGTCTTTGATCGCTATTTAACGGCTTCTTTTTCTGAGAAAGAGATATGTTCCCTAAATCATTCGCTTTAGTTACAACACTTTTATTACTCACGACAGGAGTTCAAGCAATGGAAAATCAATTACCAGCATCTCAAACGATTAAAAAATCGAGTGAGCAGCCTGTTATAGAAGGTTCTGATAAAAACTTTACAGGTTCAGTTGCAATCAAGCCGCTTACAAGTGTAACGGAAGGAATAAATGCACCAAGTGCGTATGTGAGTTTCAACGCTAACTCTCGTTCTTTTTGGCATACCCATCCGAAAGGACAATACCTTGTTGTGACTGAAGGTGAAGGCATTGTGCAAGAGTGGGGCAAGCCCGCAGAAAAAATTGCTGTAGGTGATGTGATCTATTGTCCTCCTGGAATTAAACACTGGCATGGTGCAAGTGGACATTCTGCGATGACTCATTTAGCCCTTACTGGGACTGATGAAAATGGTCATAACGTAGATTGGCTTGAGCCTGTAACAGATGAACAGTTTAAAGAGGCGAATCATTGAATATAAAAGGTATTTTTATATTGATTGGCTTGGTTGGGCTATTGGGTAATCAATATTCAGTAGCCGCTACTGAGCAACGGATACGATCTGAGAATGAGGTGAAGTCTGTGAAAAATACTTTATCAAATCAACAACAAGCGATTATTCCTATTGCTGCTTTTGCCGCTACTGGTGATCTTGAAAGTTTAAGCCGCGGGCTTAATCAGGGATTAGATGATGGTTTAACCATAAATGAGATCAAAGCAGTTTTAGTCCAAACCTATGCTTATGCTGGCTTTCCTCGTAGTTTGAATGCACTGGCCGAATTTATGCGAGTCATTGAACAAAGAAAATCTCAAGGGATTGATGATCAAGAGGGTAAGGACAGCCAGCCTTTAGCTCAGGATTATAATGCGCGTGTTCAAGGAGAGCAGAACCAAACTCAGCTTGTGGGTCAGCCTGTAACTGGGGCTTTATTTGAATTTTCACCAGAAATTGATGAATATCTCAAAACTCATTTGTTCGGTGATATTTTTTCTAGAGACGTATTAAGTTGGCAAGATCGTGAAATTGCGACAGTCAGTATGCTTGCTGCAATGACTGGAACTGAAAGTCAGCTGAAGTCACATGTGAATATGAGTTTGAATATTCAAGTGAGCGTCCAACAATTGAATCAAATCCAGCAGATTCTCGCTGAAAAAGTTTCATTAGATGCTAGTCAAAAGCTGCAAAAAATTCTAAATCCTTAATTCTCATATTCTTTCTTTAATTTTCAAGCGTGAATCACCACGCTTAGGGCTTTCTTTGTCTAAAAATTACTAAGTGAAGCCCAAAGTCGGAGTTTTTATGAAAGTTACAATGCTCTATGGGCCAAATGATGTCCGTTTCGAAGAATGTCCTGAACCAAAGATTATGAAAGCAACAGATGCCATCATTGAAGTCGTTGCTGCATGTGTTTGTGGTTCAGATTTATGGCCATATCGAGGGATTCAAAAAATTACTGAACCGATGCCGATGGGACATGAATATTGTGGCATCGTCAAAGAAATTGGCGCAGATGTGAAAAATATTCAGATCGGTCAATTTGTGATTGGATCTTTCTTTGCTTCTGACAATACTTGTTTTGTTTGTGAGCATGGTTATCAATCAGCATGTGAACAAACTGAGTTTGTTGGCGGTGCTCAAGCGCCTTTATTACGAGTTCCTTTAGCCGATGGTACGTTGGTTGCAACTCCCACAATGCCAGAAGCTGAGATGATTCCTGATCTTTTAGCCGCTTCTGATGTTTTGGGTACTGGCTGGTATGCCGCAGTAGCTGCAAATGTTCAACCGAACAGTACGGTCGTTGTTGTTGGCGATGGGGCGGTTGGTTTACTTGGAATCCTCTCTGCTAAGCAAATGGGTGCAACTAAGATTATTGCGATGAGTCGCCATGAGGCTCGCCAAAAATTAGCTATTGAGTTTGGTGCGACTGATATTGTCACTGAAAGAGGTGATGAGGGTGTTAAGCGCATTTTGGAATTAACGGATGGCCATGGTGCGGACTCTGTTCTTGAATGTGTAGGCACACAAGAATCTATGATGCAAGCCATTCATGCTGCTCGACAAGGTGGTTATGTAGGATATGTTGGTGTGCCGCATGGTGTTGATTTAAATGGAGAAGAACTGTTCTTTGAGCATGTTCATTTACATGGTGGACCTGCGCCAGTTCGACAATTTCTACCTGAACTCATTGATCTGATTTGGAATAAAAAAATCCAGCCTGGCAAAGTATTTGATCTAACCTTACCTTTAGAACGGGTTGCCGAGGCTTATCAAGCAATGGATGAGCGTCGAGCAATTAAAGTGTTATTACAGCCTTAAGTTATTGATTTGCATATGGTGTCAATGCCATATGCATTTACTTTGCAATGTGTCCTGAGAACGTAATCAAAAGAAGGAATAGACATGGAAATTCAACTGATTTTTGAAGAAACAACCTTATCTGCACGTTTAGATGATACTGTCGCTGCAAGAAGTTTTTATGATTCCTTACCTTTAGAGTTAACACTCACTGATTATGCTTCTACAGAAAAAATTAGTGATTTAGCAAAAGCCTTGCCTGTTCACAGCGAACCTAAAGGTTATCAGCCGAAAGCTGGAGATATTACTTATTATGCACCTTGGGGAAATTTAGCCATATTTTATAAAAATTTTGGTTATGCCAGTGGACTTGTTCGTTTAGGTGAAATCTCTGACGATATTCAGCTGTTAAGAAAATCAGGATTATTGAATGTACGGATTGAGGCAACTCAGTAATGCAAGCAGGTGAAGGTCATTCAAATACCTATGGTTTCGTCGTAGCAAGTATTTCATTTGTAATGATCTTTGTCACAGCGGGTTCTCCGATTCCATTGTTTAATATTTATCAGTCTGAATATGGCATCAGCAATGCTGATCTCGGTCTTGTATCCGTTGCTTATTTTATCGCAGCAGCGGTTGCACTATTGGTCTTAGGCCGTATTTCAGATTTTATTGGACGAAAAAAGGTTGCGATTATTGCTTTAATGGCTGCAATGCTGTCATGTGGATTATTGTTCCTTATACATGGATTTTGGTCATTATTCGCTGCGAGGCTGTTACAAGGTTTGGCATGTGGATTAAGTGCTGGAGCCTTAACAGCATTTATTGTTGATACGTCATCAGAAAAGTTACGTTGGCTTGCTGCTGTGATTACGAGTAGTGCGCCGATGATTGGTATTCCAATTGGGGCAATTAGCTGTGGTTTTCTCATTCTAACGGGTAAGCAGAATTGGTTTTTAATCTATGCTTTGGTTGGAATTGTTCTTGCTGCTTTAATCCTATTGATCTCATTGAGTCGTGAAACGGTTTTATCTCGAAAAGGTGTAATTCATTCTCTCATTCCACGTTTATATCTGCCCAAAGCGGCAAACCAATATGTCTTGATTGCAAGTATGGTTTTTTTAGCGACATGGTCTTTAGGTGGTTTTTATCAAGCTTATGGCCCAGCGTTGGCACATCATTATTTGGGTACAGACAATCCGATCTTGGCTGCTTTGGTATTCGCAGCAATCATGATCCTGACTCCGTTGGGTAGTCCTTTAAGTCGTTTTCTCGTGGCTAAGAATGCGGTCAAAACAGGAATGTTTATTTATATCCTGTCTTTAATAACCATTTTAATAAGTCTAAAGTTCGGCTTTATGGTTGCATTTATCGTAGCTAGTTTATGCGTTGGGCTAGCGCAAGGGCTTGCAGTGACAGGTGCGATGGGCGTTTTAATTCAAATAACAGACCAGCAAAATCGAGCTGGTTTGCTTTCGACTATTTATCTGATTGCGTACTGTAGTGCAGCAATTCCAGCCTTAATCTCCAGTCACTTTGCTTATAGTATGGAATTACTTCAGATCGGCTATGGATATGGCGTATTAGGCGGAGTTGCTGCTTTGATCGCTATTGTGGCAAGTCGTAAAAAGGATTAAATAGTAATTACTACAAGTTATAAAAAAGCATTAGGTAAAATTCATCGACCTAATGCTTTATTTTTTACTTACTTATTGTGTGGTTAATAAATGAACTTAGAAATTTTTTCCGCCGTTTGAATCACGGTTTCAGCGATTTCATTTTTAAAATAATGCTCATCATACGTGCCCAGAGGACAGCTTACAGATAAAACAGCGGCCATTTTTCCTGTAGATTGTTTAAAAATAGGTGCTGCACATGCGGCCATATCGTGATTGTAATGTCCCCAACTGACCATTGAACGTTGTGTTTTTACAAAGCTTAGGCGTTGAAGTAGCTCTTTCAGGTTCTTCGGGGTCAGTTCAGAAAAGGTTTCCCATTGATTAAAACCTTTATAGCGATCACGAATTTCAGTGTCATTTAGATCAGCAAGCATCATTTGTCCTATCACAGTGGCATGAGCAGGCCAGCGTGTGCCTAAACCGATATTGCTGGTAAATGTTCCATTGGACTGAACATTATTGATAAAAACAATATGAGTACCTTCTAAGATCGAAAGATGCACTGCAAGTTGTGTCTGATCACGTAATTCTTTCATCAATGGCGTTGCCAAATCTAGCAAAGATTGCTTCGCTAAACTGTTAAATCCGAGTTCCATGACCTTTGAATCAAGCGCATAAGTTTTTTGCGAGGCTTTTCTTAGAAAACCACATGATTCTAGGGTGTAAATGAGACGAAACGCACTAGAACGGTTCACATCTAATATTTCAGCTATTTCTGAAATCGTCATTTCTTTGGCTTCTTTATTGAAAGCTTGCAGAATTGCTAATCCACGTACAAGCCCCGGAACAAGATAGCGGTCATCGTTTTTTGTTTCTTCATTTTCTTGCAAATCTTCATCGATGATCATGTTCATTTGGTTGAAATTCCTACATCTAAAAGTGATGAAATTAAATGGTGCATACTGCTTTATTTTGGATCTATTTAATAGATCAAAATACACAATTAAAGATTTATATGCAAAACACATTTTTCTATTAGAAACGTAACAAAATATAATTTTTTAAATAAGCATATGAATTTTATAGTGTTAATAATATTGACATAAAAACTGGATTAATATTATTCTTTTCATATGTTTTGGAAATAAACAAAAGTTTTGCATATAAAACATATTCGAGGACTATAGGAATGAGTTGGATCTCAGTTTGTCAGCAAGACGAAGTAACCGAAGACGAGCCAAAAGCCATTGAAGTTGACGGTAAAAAAATTGGCGTTTTTTTCATCGAAGAAAACTACTTTGCCATTGAAAATGTATGCCCACATGCCTTCGCCTTATTAACAGAAGGTTTCATTGAAGATCAAACCGTTGAATGCCCATTACATGAAGCGATTTTCGATATTCAAACGGGTGAGCTAAAGAGTGGACCAGGATGCCGTGATCTATGCACATATCCTGTACGAGTTGAAGGAACAGATATCCAAATTCAACTATAGGTCTTAACTAGAAGGAAGGAATCGCGTGAAAACATTTAATGAGAAGCTAGCCAACTGGATTCATGCAGTGCCAGCAACGGAAGCAGGGATTAATAATATCCAAGTTCCGGGCCAGCCAGAATTATTGATTTGGCAAACTCGCTATAAAGAACCAACAGTTTACGAGCAAGACTTTGTTCAGCATTTGATTAAAGCCTTTGCAGCAGGTGTCACCGAGCTTGCAGACTTAGTTCAGACTTTAAATCAACAAGGTTTCCGTTGTGAGTCTGGTGAGCTTTGGACTTCTGAAAGCTTTTCAGAAGAAATGCAACGTTTGGGTTATTGATTCAAGGAAGAACGATTATGAACGCAGCAGTGTCAGCTACACCAAGTGTTGAAGAATATTTAGATTTGGGTCTACGTGATCAATGGCATCCAGTTCTTGCGAGCTGGGAAGTTGCAGCAAATCCAGTCGGTATCACTCGTTTGGGTGAGAATATTGTGGTTTGGCGTGATGACCAAGGTCAAGTCCATGCTTTAGAAGATCGTTGTCCGCATCGTGGAGCACGTCTTTCTTTGGGGTGGAATCTTGGAAATCGTGTAGCTTGTTGGTATCACGGTGTTGAAGTTCGCCATGATGGTGTGGTCGAAGATGTACCAGCTGTACATGAATGTCCAATGAAAGGCACTCAATGTATTAAGAGCTATCCAGTGACCGAAGCACATGGTGCGATTTTCCTTTGGTTCGGTATTGATCCTAATGAAGCACCTAAAGCCCTCGATTTTCCTGAACAACTCGCGAGTGAAGATTGGAGCGCATTCCTTTGCCAAGCCGATTGGAAAGTGAATCATCAATATGCAATTGATAATGTCATGGACCCTATGCACGGTAGTTATTTGCACTGTACTTCTCACTCAATGGCTGAAGGTGATCGCACCGCAGAAATGAAACATCGTTCAACTGAACATGGTTTTGTTTTTGAGAAAGAAGGTCAAATTGGTGTGAACTTTGACTGGGTTGAATACGCCAATACAGGTGCAAGCTGGTTACGCCTTTCTATTCCTTATCGTAAAGATTTTGGGCCGGGCGGCGAGTTCTGGATTGTTGGATATGCAACACCAATTGATGCAGACAATACACGCGTATTCTTCTGGCGTTGCCGTAAAGTGAGTGGTTGGCAACGTAATGTCTGGCGCTTCCTTTACCGTAATCACTTAGAAAAATTGCATTGGGATGTATTAGAGCAAGATCGAATTATCTTGGAAAATCTTGCGCCAAATGCACGTCAACAAGAGTTTCTCTACCAACATGATGTGGGCTTATCACGTTTACGTCGTTTAATGAAAAAAGAAGCAGAAAAGCAATTAAAGAAAATTGCAGCTTTGAATACTTCAAATCGTATTGAAATGCAGGAAGAAGCGCATGGCTAATGTTGCATTGTTACAAGGCAAAAAAGTCCTTGTCACAGGCGCGGCAAGAGGCTTGGGACGAGACTTTGCGCAAGCAATTGCAGAAGCAGGTGCTCAGGTCGTTATGGCGGATATTTTGGATGATCTTGTTCAAAAAGAAGCGGCTGAATTGCAGAAACAAGGTTTAAAGGTTGAGACTGTAAAAATTGATTTGGCTGATGCTGTCTCCATTCAGCAGGCTGTCGAGCAGGCTGCTGAATCCCTAGGCGGAATAGATGGTTTAGTGAATTGCGCTGCGCTTGCAACCAATGTCGGCGGTAAAAGTTTGATGGATTACGATGCTGATCTCTGGGATCGAGTCATGAACATCAATGTGAAAGGGACATGGTTGGTCACTAAAGCATGTGTGCCATATCTGAAACAGGCTGATGCTGGGAAAGTGATTAATGTTGCTTCTGACACAGCTTTGTGGGGCGCACCGAATCTAATGGCTTATGTGGCGAGTAAAGGTGCTTTGGTTGCGATGACACGTTCGATGGCGCGAGAGCTTGGGCAATTCAATATTTGTATCAATACACTTTCACCAGGTTTAACACTTGTAGAAGCAACTGAATATGTCCCGCAAGAACGTCATGATTTATATGTGAATGGTCGAGCGATTCAGCGTCAGCAACTACCACAGGATTTAAACGGCACAGCACTGTATTTACTGTCGGATTTGTCTTCATTCGTGACAGGTCAAAATATTCCAGTAAATGGCGGTTTTGTCTTTAATTAAGGAGTTTGTCTCATGATTACAGGGATTGAGATTTTAAAATTTGGTGTTGAGGACAGAGCTGCTTCGAATAAATTTTTGGCAGATTTTGGTCTAAAGAATACGACATCTGACATTGAAGGTACTGATCTTTATCAAACACAAAATGGCAGTAAGATTTATATATTTGACTGTGATGATGCTCGTTTACCACAAGCGATTGAATCAGGTTCAACCTTACGCGAAGTGACTTGGGGGTTGGACAATCCAGCTCAAGATTTAGCAGATTTGGCTGATCATTTAAAAGATGTTGATGGTTATCAGTCTACAGCAGATATGGTGCAATGCATTGATCCAAATGGTATGACCATTCGATTTCAAAAAAGTTTTGTGCAAGAACTACCGCAATTAAAAACCGAAGGCATTAACCAGTACGGCAGCATTAATCGTGTCAATGCAGCGAGTCCCGTTTATGAAAAAGGTCAACCAGTTGCAATTGGCCATGTGGTGTTTTTCACCCCAGATTTAGAAAAAACTGAAAAGTTCTATATTGAGAAATTAGGTTTCTTCTTATCTGATGCTTATCGTAATCGTGGTGCTTTCTTACGTTGTCGTGGCAAGGGTTATCACCATGATTTGTTCTTATTATCGATTCCAAACAAACCTGCTGGTTTAAATCATGTTGCCTTTGTAGTTCGTGACATTCATGAAGTGATTGGCGGTGGTTTGAATATGAATCGTTCTGAGTGGTCAACGTTTATCGGACCGGGGCGTCATCCTATTTCTTCAGCATACTTTTGGTATGTAAATTCACCGTTGGGTGGTGCTTTTGAGTACTACACCAATGATGATTATTTGACTGAAGAATGGCAGCCGCGTGTAGAGGAACACCGTTTAGAGTTATTTACTGAATGGGCAATTGAAGGCGGTTTGGATGACCATACACGTCGTCAAGTGAAACCTGCATAAAGCGTGACGAAGCAGGGAGAAATGCTATGGAAAGAATCGTAATCGTAGGGGCTGGACAGGCCGCTGGTTGGGCAGTCAGTACCTTACGTCAAAATGGATTTTTGGGCGAAATTCATGTGGTTTCTGATGAAGATCGTGTGTTTTACGAGCGTCCACCGCTTTCTAAACAAGTACTGTCTAAAGAAGCCAGTTATGAAAGTTTACATCTGTTTTCTCCAGAGCAGGTGCAGGAGTTCGATATTCAATGGCATAAGCCTGCTTTAGCAACTCAAGTTGATCGTCAACACAAACAAGTCGTCTTGAATGATGGTCAAGTTTTGCCTTATGACAAGCTATTGATTGCAACAGGAAGTCGCGCTCGTGTACCCGTAAATACGTGGCAGTTTATTCCTAATGTTGTCACGCTGCGTAATGTACAAGATTGCGAACGTCTTGCTGAAATTTTGCAGCATGCTCAGAAATTGGCGGTAGTCGGTGGTGGTTGGATCGGTTTGGAAATTGCTGCAACTGCACGCAAGCAAGGTAAAGAAGTTCATATCTTTGAATATGGTGATCGACTTTGTGCGCGTAGCGTGAGTCCTGATGTGTCAGCATTTTTAAAAGATATGCATGAGCAACAAGGCACACAGATTCATTTAAATAGTAAAAACCTACATTTGATTGAAGCGGGTCAGCAAAAAGTTGAAGTTGTAAATCATCCAAATGCAAGTGAGCTATTTGATTGTGTGGTGGTCGGTGCTGGTGCTGATATTGCCAAAGAGCTTGGTGTAAATGCAGGCTTAGAAGTGAAAGACGGTATCGTCGTAAATTGTTTTGGACAGACATCTGATCAAGATATTTATGCTGCTGGTGATGTCGCCATTCATCCGAGTTTAGGTTATTGCATTCAGTCATGGGCAAATGCACAAAACCAAGCGATTGCAGCAGCAAAATCGATGTTGGGCATGGAAACAGAATACGCTGACATTCCTTGGCTTTGGTCAGATCAATATCACTTCAATATTCAGATATTGGGAACTTACCAACCTGAAAGAACAGAACAGATTGTGGTGCGCAAAAGTGCGGCAGATCAATGTAGTTACCTCTATCTTGATGATCAAAGTCGTTTGATCAACATGATTGCAATCAATGATTCGAAACTGGTCAAACTGGCAAAACGTTGGATGCAATCCAACACCATTTTAGACCCAAAACTATTAGCAGACCCTGAATTTAATGTCATGAAATTAAAACCGTAAACATTGATTCCGGTTCATTACGCAATCGAAGGAATGAAGTATGAGTAATGAAGAGAAAAGTGGATTTAAGCATTGGGTTCCTGCTTTTGTCCTGATGGTGTGTGTTGTTCTCGCGTTTTTCGACAAGATTAGTATTGCTGTGTTATTTGCTGATCCGCATTTCCAAGGCGCGATGGGGATTGCTGAAGATAAAGCAAAACTTGGATGGTTAATGACGAGCTTCTTATTGGCTTACGGTTTTTCATCTGTCTTTCTGAGTTTTTTGGGCGATATTTTCAATCCAAAGAAAATGTTGTTTTGGAGTGTGGCATCGTGGGGTGTACTCATGTTCTGCATGGGGTTTACCACACACTACGAAGGCATGTTAGTGCTTCGAGTTCTGCTCGGTTTAGCTGAAGGTCCATTATTTGCCTTGGCATATACCATCGTGAAGCAAACCTATACTGATCGTCAGCAAGCACGAGCTTCCACCATGTTCTTGTTAGGAACGCCAATCGGTGCATTCTTGGGTTTCCCAATTACTGCGGCAGTTTTAGCAAAACATGATTGGCATACCACATTCTTTGTGATGGCTGGTTTAACGGTAATTGCATTAATTGCCATCGTATTTGGTCTACGCAATTTACAGCTCAAGAAAACCATTGAACTTGATTCGACCAGTAAACGTATCAACTTCAAAGGCCATATTCAAAACACCAAAATTTTATTGCAAAACAGTTCTTTTTGGTTGGTGTGTATTTTCAATATTGCACTGATGACTTACCTCTGGGGATTAAACAGTTGGGTTCCTTCTTATTTAATCCAAGACAAAGGCTTCAACCTTAAAGAGTTCGGTATTTATTCAAGTTTCCCATTCATCGCCATGTTGATTGGTGAAGTGATCGGTGCATTCCTTTCAGACAAGTTAGGTCGCCGAGCAGTGCAAGTTTTCGGTGGTTTATTGGTTGCGGGCATCTTTATGTACGTGATGGTGTTAATGACTGAACCACATTTAGTGATCGCAGCAATGTCTTTAAGTGCAATGGCTTGGGGCTTCGGTGTCGCAGCAGTATTTGCCTTACTTGCCCGTGTGACAACAGCTGATGTCGGTGCAACAGCGGGTGGGATTTTCAATGGATTGGGTAATTTTGCCAGTGCGATTGCGCCAGTTCTAATCGGCTACATCGTGATGCAAACCAACAGTTTTAATTTAGGAATTACCTTCTTAGCAGCAGTCGCCGTTATTGGGTCGTTCTTCTTGGTTCCTTTATTGAAACGTTATTAATCAAACTATTCATCAAAAACCTAGGAGTTAAAAATGTCTACTCAACAATTTGAATCATGGACACAGCCAGAAGGCACGAATTTAGAAGATTGGTTAAATACACGTATCGCACGTTTTGAAACACGTAAATATGACTTTGATGCGCTGAAGTTCCAAGCTGATTATGACCCTAAATATCGCCGTGCACAAATGCGTTATATGGGTACTGGTGCAACGGGTGTGGTGAATGACGGCAACACCGTTCCAGCTGAAAACTTCACTTTTTCAACCATGGTTTTACCTGCGCAATGTGAAGGACCACTGCACATTCATCACGATGTGGAAGAAGTATTTTTCATGTTACGTGGCGAGATTGATCTGTTCATTGAGCATAACGGTGAGAAATTCCAGACCAAATTGAAAGAGCGTGATCTGATTTCAATTCCACCAGGTATTTACCGTGGTTTGTTTAATCCTGGTCAAGAAGATGCCTTGATGTGTGTGATGTTAGGGGCTGGAAAACCAACCATTCCGAACTATCCACCTGAGCATCCATTGTCTCAAATTAAACGTTAATCAACGCGATTAACTGTAAAAGGAATGAAATGATGACTTTGATTGACACATTAGCCAAATACCCAGTGCAAACCATTGAGATCAATGGCCAACTGCAAGCCTATCGTGAAGCAGGGCAAGGCCAAACACTGATTCTGTTGCATGGTATCAGCTCAGGTTCTGCATCTTGGGTCAATCAGCTCGATGTGCTCAGTCATCATTTTCAAGTCATTGCTTGGGATGCGCCGGGTTATGGCTTATCTGAGAACTTAGATACTGAGCAGCCAAATGCAACTGATTATGCTCAGCGTGTGCTGGCGATCATGGATGCATTAGCAATTTCTAAAGCCATTATCGTCGGTCATTCATTAGGCGCATTACAGGCAAGTGCCTTTGCCCATCTTTATCCTGAACGAGTTGAAACTTTAATCATTGCTAACGCTGCACAAGGTTATCAACGATCAGATGACGCAACCAAAGCACAAGTTTATCAAAAACGCCCAAATATGTTGAAAAGCTTGGGTAATGCTGGGATGGCGGCAAGTCGTGGACCACATTTAATTTATAAGCAAGACCTACAAGCACTGGCATTGGTCAGTGAGGTGATGGGGCAACTCACTTTAGATGGTTTTACGCGAGCATCATATTTGTTGGCGTATGACGAGATTAGAAATTATTTAACAGATATCAAAGTTCCATGTGTGGTGATTGCGGGTGACAAGGATGAAATAACACCTGCTCAAGCCATCATGCAACTGGCGATGGAAATGCAATTGAGCCGATGTCATCTCATTACAGATGCAGGTCATCTGAGTTATGTCGATCAACCTGATCAGTTTAACGACATTGTTTTATCGGCAAATTAAGATTTAAACGAGAGATATGGATATGAGCTTCCAAGTTGAAGGAAAAGTAGCAGTTGTAACAGGTGGCTCGTCAGGCATTGGTTTGGCTGCTGTAGAAATTTTAGTTGCAGAAGGCGCAAAGGTGGCATGGTGTGGTCGAGATGAAGCGCGGTTAGCATCATCGAAGCTTTATATTTTAGAAAAATATCCACATGCCAATATTTACACCAGTATCTGCAACGTTTTGGACAAAGAAGATGTAAAACGATTTGCGCATGATGTGAAGCAAAATTTGGGCAATGTCGACATGTTGATCAATAACGCAGGTCAAGGTCGTGTGTCGAATTTTGAAAATACTCAAGACGAAGATTGGATGAAAGAAATCGAACTTAAATATTTCAGTGTATTGCATCCAGTTCGCGCATTTTTAAATGATTTAAAAGATTCAGCATGTGGCTCAATCACTAATGTCAATTCATTGTTGGCATTGCAACCTGAGCCTCACATGATCGCAACGTCATCTGCACGTGCGGCGTTATTAAATTTAACGCATTCACTGGCACATGAATTTACTCAATATGGCATCCGTGTGAACTCAATTCTACTGGGTATGGTCGAGTCAGCGCAGTGGAAACGCCGTTTTGAAACGCGTTCAGATCCAAATCTGTCATGGGAACAATGGACAGGCAATATTGCAAAAAATCGTGGTATTCCGATGCATCGTTTAGGCAAGCCAGAAGAACCAGCTCGTGCCTTGGTCTTTCTCGCATCGCCTTTAGCATCCTATACCACAGGTTCAACCCTAGATGTTTCTGGCGGATTCAATAAGCATGTATAAGGTGTGCACATGAAACAGTTGATGATGATTGGTTTTGGCGCAATGGCAGCAGAAGTGTATGCCCATATGCCGCAAGACTTACAACTTAAATGGATTGTAGTGCCAGCACGGAGTGTTGAAAAAGTTCAGGCACAAGTTGCTCCCGAAGTGCAAGTGATTAGTTCAATTGATGAATGTCAGGGCACACCTGATTACGTTATTGAAGTTGCTGGTCAAGCTGCGGTGAAAGAGCATGCACAAAAGGTATTGGAAAAAGGCTGGACTATTGGGTTGATCTCAGTTGGGACTTTGGCTGATAACGAGTTTTTGATTCAGTTAAAAAATACCGCTGAGCAACATGATGCCCATTTACATCTTTTAGCAGGTGCAATTGCGGGTATTGATGGTATTTCAGCTGCCAAAGAAGGTGGCTTGGAAAAGGTGACTTATAAGGGTTGTAAAAGTCCAAACAGTTGGCGTGGAAGCTACGCAGAACAGTTGGTTGATCTTGATCTGGTGAGTGAAGCAACGGTGTTCTTTCGTGGAACAGCAAGAGAGGCAGCACTTAAATTTCCAGCAAATGCCAATGTTGCGGCAACGATTGCTTTAGCTGGTTTGGGAATGGATCAAACCTTGGTCGAGCTAACTGTCGATCCAACGATTAATAAGAACAAACACACCATCGTGGCAGAAGGTTTGTTCGGTGAAATGACGATTGAACTGGTGGGTGTGCCTTTGGCAAGTAACCCGAAAACCTCGACATTGGCTGCACTAAGTGTAATTCGTGCATGTCGAAATAGTGTTGAAGCAATTCAGATTTAAAGGATTTGATCATGGTAAAGGAAATTTATATCGCTGGTGAATGGCGATTAGGTCGAGGTGACACGATTCAAAGTCTGTTTCCAGCAGATCAATCTGTGAATGCTGAGATTTCAACGGCGAGTTTGGATGATGTCAATGAAGCGGTAGAAAAAGCGGATCTTGCTTGGCGACAGTCTTCATGGCGCAATAGTATGCCACACGAGCGCGCACGTATTTTATATAAAGTGGCTGACATTATTGAAGCGCGAGTAGACGAGCTTTCTCGACTTCAAACGCGTGACAATGGTAAGCCACTGGCTGAGACGCGTGCCTTAACCTTGAGTGCGGCTGCAACAGCGCGTTATGTCGCAGCAGCGTGTGAAACCTTAAATGATGAGTTGACCACACAACGTGCTCCAGATTTTATGACCATGAGTGTGCATGAACCTGTAGGTGTAGTGGCTGCAATTACCCCGTGGAATTCACCGATTGCCAGTGAAGTGCAAAAGTTAGCACCTGCATTAGCAGGTGGTAACGCTGTAGTGCTTAAACCAGCAGAAGTGACGTCTTTGATCGCTTTAGAACTTGCCAAAATTTTTGAAGAAGCAGGTTTACCTAAAGGTTTATTGAGTGTGTTGGTTGGTCGTGGCTCAGTTATTGGTGATGCAATCGTAAAGCATCCTTTGGTACGAAAAATTTCATTTACGGGTGGAACGAGTACGGGGCGTCATTTAGCACACATCGCAGCAGATAAGCTAATCACTACATCTTTAGAACTTGGTGGGAAATCGCCAACAATCGTGATGCAAGATGCCGATATTGAGCTTGCAGCAAAAGGTGTGGCTTATGGTATTTTTAGTTCAGCAGGACAGGCATGTATTGCTGGGTCTCGTTTATTTGTTCATCACAGTATTTATGATCAATTCTTAAATCGTCTGGTTGAAATCACCAAGGGTTTACGTGTTGGACACCCTGAAACAGCAGGGATGCATTTGGGTTCGTTGATCAATCCTAAACATTTAGCTTCTGTTGATGCTTATGTTCAATTGGCCAAAAAAGAAGGCGGTCAGGTTCTTGTCGGCGGTGAGGCATTGACTGAAGGTGATTTAGCAAAAGGTAGCTTCTATTTACCGACCATTATCACAGGTCTAAATAACTCAGCTCAAACCTGTCAGGAAGAAATTTTTGGCCCTGTGTTGGTGGTCATGAAATATGACGATGAGGCAGATTTAATTGCCCAAGCCAATGACAGTTGTTTTGGCTTGGCCGCAGGGATTTGGACGGAAAACTATCGCAAAGCGTGGCAACTAGCACGTGCTTTAGAAGTGGGAACAGTTTGGATCAATACCTACAAAAAATTCTCAATCTCAGCACCATTTGGTGGTTTCAAAGAAAGTGGAATTGGACGGGAAAAAGGTCGTTTGGGCATCTTGGCGTATATGCAACAAAAAAGCATTTATATGGGATTAAGCGAACAGCCAAATCCTTGGTGCGATTAATAAATTCATGGAAAGAACAAGTTTTAGAGGAATATAGTAATGACAGAACGTGTAAATGTAGGCGAAGCAATCGCTCGTGTTTTAGAGGCGCACCAAGTTGATAGTATCTACGGCGTTATTTCAATTCACAATTTACCAATAGCTGATGCCGTAGGTCGCCGTGAGAAAATTCGCTTTGTCGCAGCGCGTGGCGAAGCTGGTGCGGTGACGATGGCAGATGGTCACTCACGTTTTAAAGGACTCGGTGTGGCCCTCACCAGTACAGGTGCAGGTGCAGGAAATGCGGTGGGTTCATTAATTGAAGCGATGAATGCAGGCAGTCCAGTTTTGCATTTAACAGGTCAAGTTGAACGTGAATATTTGGATCGTGATGCAAGTTTCATCCACGAAACTAAAGATCAACTGACTTTCTTACGTGCATCAAGCAAAGCTGCTTTTCGTATTACTAGCCCTGACAATGCGGTCGGCGTAATTCGTGAAGCGATTCGTGTCGCGACTACTGTGCCAATGGGGCCAGTTAGTGTTGAGCTACCGATTGATGTTCAAGCCGCTGAAATTGATTTACCGTTGAATTTAGGACCAGTCAAAGCACTTGAATTGCCTCAAGCTGATCAGACCGAAGTTGATTTGATCATTGATGAAATCAAGAAAGCCAAACGTCCAATTTTTTGGATCGGAGGTGGTACGCTCAATAGTGTTGATGAAGTTAAAGCAATTGCTGATCTTGGTATTCCAGTAGTGTCTTCAACCCATGCACGCGGTGTATTGGCAGATGAGCATCCCCGTAGCTTAGGTGCATTTCATAACTCAACAGGCGTTGAGCAACTTTTAAAAGATGCAGATTTATTGGTTGTTGTGGGTTCTCGTTTACGTAGTAATGAAACCAAAACCTATTCAGTGCAGTTCCCTGAAAATATTATTCAAATCGATGCCAACCCTGTTGCACAACAACGTAATTACAAAATTCGTAATTTTATTTGTGGTGATGCAAAAGATGTATTGCAACGTATTCTCACAGGCTTAGCCAACGTATCTAAAGTAGATACTGAATATGATGCAGCTGTTGTTGCCGCGAAACAGGCAGCAATCAATGCATTACGTACACAGCTTGATCAATATGCATTGATCTGTGATCACCTCCGTGCAGCTTTGCCACAAGATGGAATTTTTGTCCGTGATATTACGATGTCAGGTAGTACATGGGGCAGTCGATTATTCCCAGTACAAGCACCAAATCAAAATATTCATTCATTGGCAGGCGCAATTGGTCTTGGTTTAGCGACTGCAATTGGTGCCTCAATTGCCAATCCTGATAAAAAAGTGATCGGTTTAGTTGGTGATGGTGGCTTGATGTTGGGGATCGGAGAGATTGCTACCATGGCTCAAGAGAATACCAATATGGTACTCATGATCATGAATGATGGTGGTTATGGGGTAATGAGAGGTATTCAAAACAATTACTTCGGTGGTCGTCAGTACTTCAATGAATTGCATACACCAGATTACAAAGTTTTAGGTGATGCAATGGGCGTGAAAAGCTGGAAAGTTGGCAGTGCTGATGAATTCAAAACAGCAATTCAAGAGGCAATTGATTTCCAAGGACCAACAGTGATTGAACTCGATATGAATTCGATTGGGCCACTTAATTTTGCAGGACCACCGCAGAAGAAATTGTATTAACCAGTTTGGGCATTCGGTCATTGGGCGATGAAGCCGAATGTCCATTAAATTACAGCAGGTAAAAAATTTTTGCCTAAAAAACAATAAAAACTATGTTTTATAGGTAAAACAAAAACCAAACCAATAGGATTGTTGGTAAAAAACCGAAGGAATATGAAATGAAAAAGACAGCTATGGTTGTGATGCTAGGCGCAGTTTATTTAGGTGGGATGTCTAATGTATTTGCACAGAGCTCAGCATTACAGTGGAAAAGTGAAGACGGAACAGATTCTGTTCAGTTAGGTGGGGTAGTTCGACTTAACCAGCGTTATGAAAACTGGGAAGGTGAGAATGGTGGTTTTGGGAAACTCCATTTTGATATTTTTAGGGTTGATCTAAAAGGTAAATTTGATGATGCCTATTTCAATGCCAGTTATCTTTTTCAAGATCAAGAGAAACGATCAATTGAAAAAGCCTATGTTGGATATAACCTGAATGAAAACAATAACATTGAAGCAGGTTTTGTCTACAAACCATTTGCAATTTATCCTTATCCGCAAAATGGATGGACTTACCATATTCCATTTTTCCTCGGTTATGGCAACAATATCGCGCCAGGTATAAATTGGAATTTTCACAATAAAGATTGGGATCTCAAGCTAGGCTATTATCCAGAGATGCTTTCAACCAATTTGCGATATTCACCTGAAAGCGCGACTTATGATGATTTATCTGAGAATGCATTTCCAACCCAAAGTGCTTATCAAAATGAAAAGCGTCACCAACTTAACACACGTATTGTCCGAAAATTGGAAACGGATTTTGGTAAGCAAGAGTTTGGTGTTTCAGGTGCAATTGCTCAACTACATAATAAGACGACCGATAAAAACGGCAAATATTATGCAGTTGGATTGCATACCGATAACAACTACAAACGATTTAATTTACAAAGCTCAGTGATTCATTATCAATACGATGCGAAAAACCCTGATGGGGTAAATGATGATATGACACTGATGGGTGCAAATGGTTTAACACCTGCTTATTTCATTGCATCTGAAGGAACAGTTGCCAGTCTGAACCTTGCTTATACCTTACCTGTGCAAGATATGGGTAAATTAAAAGCGATTCGTTTCTATAATGATTATAGTTACTTAGATAAAAAACGCGATGATTGGTCAGATTCACAAATGAATACAACAGGTATGATGTTTATTGCGTCACCATTTATGGTTTGGGCAGATTATACGTGGGGTAAAAACTCCAATATTATTGGCGGAGCTACTAATGCCACTGGGTTTACGTCTACGGTATCGCCGAATAGTGATAAATGGTTATATCGAATTAATTTGAATATTGGCTTTAGTTTTTAATTGAAAATAGGAGATGAAGAGGGCTATGTGCTGCTCTTCATCTCTGATTTACTATTCTGCAGTTTGGCTGATATTGTCATAATAAGGCGATATATTTTTTGCTGTTAACTCTTGGTGACAGTATTCACAGCTTATCAGCGCTTTCGTTTTATGCCCACACTCTTTGTGTATGTATTCTAAAATGGGATATTTATTATCTTCGTTATGCCAGTAATTGCCCCAAGTTGTGACTGCCATGATAATCGGGTATAAAGCCAAGCCTTTTTCAGTTAGCTTATATTCATATCGTTTAGGTGCTTCTTGATATAGCACTTTTTCAAAAATTTTATTATCTACAAGTCTATTTAAACGTTCAGTGAGTAAGTGACGAGTAATACCCAGTTGTTTCTGAAAATCGTCAAAACGGCGTGTTCTTAAAAAAGCATTACGGATAATCAAAAGTGTCCATCGATCACCAAAAATAGATAAGCTTCTAGCAATTGGACAACTCATTTCACCCAATTCATGCCATTTCATGTTTTACCTCTACTGATATCACCTTAGACAAAAGATATTGCTAAGTTTGCGAAGTCTTACGTGTAAATACATCATCACGTTGACAATTCATCTTAGCATAGTTATGGTATGAATAATAAGTTCTAAAAAAGAACTTAAATATATCTGCTACATTTGTGAGTGTGATCTAAATTGTGCTGAAAGGCTTAGCTCTGACAACGTAACTGCTAAGCATTTGTTGAATGGGGAAATTCTGCCCTAATCTAAGGAATTGAGGAACTATTAATGAATCCATTAGAAATGACTGGTTTGGAAATAATGCAAGCGTTTGCTCAAGGCTTAGTTCCTGAGCCGGGGATCGCAAAAACAATGCCTATGAAGCCACTAGAAGTAGAACATGGACGCATCGTATTTAGCGCAATTGCAGATGAAAGACATACCAATCCGTTAGGTGGCGTGCATGGAGGATTTGCTGCAACGGTTTTGGATTCTGTGACAGGTTGTGCAACACATACCGTTCTTGCTGCTGGGGAAGGGTATGGCACAACAGATCTGAATGTGAAAATGTGTCGTCCGTTGCCATTTAATAAGCAGTTAATTGCAGAAGGAAAAGTGATTAATGCGGGACGTAACTTAGTGATCTCTGAAGGTTATATTCGTGATGAAGAGGCAAAGCTTTATGCACATGCAACGGCAACCAACATGATTATTCGCCGTTAATTTATTTTTAAATATAAAAAAGCAAAGCCGAAGCTTTGCTTTTTTATCGAATACTATTTAGATTTTGTTGATCAAATCATTAATTTGTTTTGCTTGTTCAGCAGCATTACCTGTATATGTCGCAGGCTTAAGCTCAGCTAAACGAGCACGTTCCTCAGCAGGAACCTGTAATAATTCATCGCCATTTACGAAGTTCACCATCATGTCGCGTGTCATTGCTTGACCACGAGTAAGGGCTTTTAATTTTTCGTATGGTTTTTCAACATTATAACGGCGCATTACTGTTTGAATCGGTTCAGCAAGAACTTCTTGTGCTTGGTCTAAATCTTCATTTAAACGGTTCGCATTGAGTTCAAGTTTACCGATCCCTTTTAAGCAAGCATCAAAAGCAATCAAGCTTTGTGCAAAACCAACGCCCATGTTACGAAGAACAGTTGAGTCAGTTAAGTCACGCTGCCAACGAGAAACTGGAAGTTTTTCACCTAAGTGACCTAGTACAGCATTGGCAATACCCAAGTTACCTTCTGAGTTTTCGAAGTCGATAGGGTTTACTTTATGAGGCATCGTTGAAGAACCAACTTCACCGTCTTTTAATTTTTGCTTGAAGTAACCCAGTGAAATATAGCCCCAAACATCACGGTTAAAGTCGATCAAGATCGTGTTATAACGACGCAATGCATCAAACAATTCAGCCATGTAATCGTGTGGCTCAATTTGAGTTGTATATGGGTTGAATGCTAAACCTAAAGATTCAACAAATGCTTGAGCATGTGCAGCCCAATCAATTTCAGGGTAAGCAGAAAGGTGAGCATTATAGTTACCTACAGCACCATTGATTTTACCAAGTAATTCTACATTTTCGAATTGCTTGATTTGGCGCGCTAAACGATAAGCAACGTTAGCCATTTCTTTACCCAACGTAGTTGGGCTAGCAGTTTGACCATGAGTACGAGACAACATTGGTTGTTCAGCATGAGTTGTTGCTAGAGCAGAAATTGCATTCAAAATTTGCTTCATGCTTGTAACTAGAACTTCACGACCATTTTTAAGCATGAGCGCATGAGACAAGTTGTTGATGTCTTCAGACGTACATGCAAAGTGAATGAATTCACCTGCATTTTTTAATTCATCGATGTTGGCAATTTTTTCTTTAAGGAAATACTCAACAGCTTTTACATCATGGTTTGTGGTACGTTCGATTTCTTTAATGCGATTCGCATCTTCTTCTGAGAAGTTTGCTACGATTGCATCTAATGCGGCATTTGTTTCAGCAGAAAAAGCTGGAACTTCGATGATTTCTGCACGATTTGCAAGTGCTTGTAACCAACGCACTTCAACAGTGACACGAGCGTGGATTAAACCAAACTCAGACAAAAAAGGACGTAGCGCATCACATTTGCTTGCATAACGTCCATCAAGTGGTGAGAGTGCGGTTAAAGCATTCATACAGATTCCTTAATTTTGGAATAAACATAAAAAATAAATTCGTTTTAGCATCGGTTTATACCACCTGATACTGCAAACGAGCGAGAGCTTGAATATCTTGTAAAAGCTTACGTTTACTAAAAATCATACTCCATGAGCTGCCACCAAGTTGTCTCCAAAGATGAGCAAGCTGTAGACCTGTAAATAAGCAGGCACGGATTCGGTTGGTATGATTAATATCTTTGAATGCTTCGGCATTACCACGCACTAAAATTCGTGGATTGATTTGACCAGCTGTTTCAACGTAAGTTTGTGCCAGATTGGCAATAATACTTGGGTGTAAATAGTTGTTATCGAAAAAGGACAACTGCTTTAAAATTTTTTGTTGCGCTGTTTCGATGATTTTGACGTATTCAGGATTGCTATACACTTTCTTTTCAAGCTGTAGCAAAGCCATTGCATAAGACATCGGTAGCTTGGCAGTAGAAAGTTTGGGTACTCTTGATTTTGGTGCGCTATTAAACGGTTGAGTAATACAACCTTCTAATGTTTTTAGACCAAGTGAAATATCTGCAAGTTGATTAAAGAAGTCTAGCGTCTGAGTAGCATTGTTACTTGCTGGGCGGATATTTAAACTTGCTTTGATCAGCAGTTCACAATAAAAATTACCACTATCACCAATACTTTGCTGACCTGCCATTGCAGTCATATGCGTCAGTTGAGTTGCTTGAAAGACTGCTGCCAATGCCAAAGCACGGTTTTGTCTAACATTCAACGCTTGAGTGTGCTGAAAGGGTAACTCCGCCATGCTTCGCTTCCAATTTCCTTAAATAAAATCTGGTTGAGGTGCATTGGTATGGTGAATAACACCGCCGCCTAAGCAAACCTCTCCTGAATAAAACACCACACTTTGCCCAGGAGTAACGGCACGTTGTGGTTCATCGAATTCCACGCGAATTCCAGTTTCACTATGTTCATCACGGTAAATTGTACACGCTTGATCAGGCTGACGATAACGAGTTTTAGCTGTACATCGGAAACCTGTACTTGGAATATCCTGTTCGCCTGCAACCCAATCAATCGACTCGCTCCAAAGTTGCGTACTTTGCATCAATGGATGTTCATGACCTTGACCAATCACCAGTCGGTTATTTGCAATATCTTTATGTAATACGAACCATGCACCTTCTTGTACACCTTTCATACCACCAATACCAATACCACCACGTTGACCGAGCGTATAGTACATTAAGCCATGGTGTTCACCAACTTCTTTACCTGACTCTAAAACAATTTTTCCAGCTTGCGCAGGGAGATATTGTTTAAGAAAATCAGTAA
Organism: Acinetobacter sp. COS3; assembly: GCF_000475335.1. Classification (NCBI taxonomy): domain Bacteria; kingdom Pseudomonadati; phylum Pseudomonadota; class Gammaproteobacteria; order Moraxellales; family Moraxellaceae; genus Acinetobacter; species Acinetobacter sp. COS3. The sequence goes on along the minus strand of NZ_AXCD01000001.1, from coordinate 29,792 downwards.
AGCGACGTTCACCAATAAAGCAGATTCCAGTCGAGTCTTTCTTTTTCGCTGTAGCTAAATCAAGTTCTTCTGCAATGCGGCGAACTTCTGGTTTTTCAATTTCACCAACAGGGAATAGGGTCTTGTTAATTTCACGACCATGCACTGCATGTAAGAAATAAGTTTGGTCTTTATTATTATCCACACCACGTAACAATGGTGCGTAGGTTTCACCACGAGAGTTTTGTGTGCTTTCACCGCGTCGTGCATAGTGACCTGTTGCAATAAAATCTGCACCTAAAGTCATGGCATGGTCGAGGAACGCACGGAATTTAATTTCTTTATTACAGAGAATATCTGGGTTTGGTGTACGACCTGCTGCGTATTCAGCCAAGAAGTGTTCAAAGACACGATCCCAGTATTCCATTGCAAAGTTGGCGGTATGTAACTTAATGCCGATTTTATCTGCAACGGCTTGAGCATCCGCTAAATCTTCGAGTGCTGTGCAATATTCCGTTCCATCATCTTCTTCCCAGTTTTTCATGAAAAGACCTTCAACTTGATATCCTTGTTGAAGTAATAGCGCTGCAGAAACAGAAGAATCTACACCACCAGACATACCGACGATGACACGTTGTTGCATCTAATTAAGCATCCAAATGAGAAGTGAGTGAGGGAGAGAAAGGGTGCTCATAAATAAGCGATAAAGGATATTTTTTGCCAGCTTGGGCATCTTCAATAGCTTTTAAAACCAATGGACTGCGCGCACGAGCAGATTCTTGCAGTTCTTCCAAATTCATCCAAACCGCACCGATAATGCCTGTATCCAGTTGCGCATTTTCTTCAACTGATGCGACATGTGCTAAAAAACAAAAACGATAATAAGTACGATCTGGGAACATTGGTGGGGTATAAGTATAGATTCCAAGCAAATGATCTATTTCAACATGATGACCTGTTTCTTCTAAGGTCTCACGGATCGCTGCTTCAATAATGGTTTCACCACATTCGACATGACCAGCAGGTTGATTAAACACAGTATGTACAAAGCCTTCGCTGTGTTCTTCAACAAACAAAAAACGTCCGTCTTTTTCGACAACAGTGGCAACTGTGACATGAGGTGTCCAAGCGGTCATAGAAAGCACCATGGTTTTAAAAAACGTATTCTACAAAATTTGAGAGTTTTTGGCTATGTCGATATTGATTTACAAATTTTCATCTACAATTTGTCAAACCATTCTGTTTTAATTTCAACTTGTTCAATCAATTGAGTTGTGATTCCTAACTTGAGTTCTTTAAGTTTTTCACACAAGAGTTCACCATCTATCAAGTCTATTGGTGGAGCACCATCTCTAGTTGCCTCTTTTAAAGCATCTCTAGTGAAATTACCTGTAGTAATAAACAAGCCTTTATCTGCTCTTCCTTGCATAGCTCCTCTAAAATCTCTTATTTGGCTTGGTGATACAGAACCTTTATATCTTTTGCATTGAAAAATCACATGAAAACTTAAGAGTCCACTGACTCTTACTATACCTTTTCCATCAATTCCACCATCACCGACTTTTCCTGTGACCTCAACTTGCGAAAAGCCACTTTCTCTTAGAATTCGTTGAGCTAACCTTTCAAAAGCTGCAGGAGAGATATTGTATAAAATATTAAGAAGTTGTTCTTTCCACTCTTCGGAATAATCAACTTCATTTTTTGTTTCTTGTATCAAGTCCTCTGATGATTTACTCAATTTTTTATTTTGCTTATTATTTTTATCTTGTTCCCGTACATATTTAACAATTTCAAAAGAGTCCAGAGTCGAAATATCCACTGCTGTATTAATTAATGACCAGATACCACGGGAAGAGTTTTCTAATAACCCAAATTTTTTTAAATAAGTTTTGCTCCATGCTAGTCGATAATCTACTTCACTAACAGTACCATTTTCGCCATGAGGAATATTGATTATCTCATCGCTAATATTATGTAACTCATAAACTTTAGTATTGATTTCTTCATTACTACCAGAACCGCCTAGTTCGACTAGGGCTTTTACCGTAGGAATAATAAGCTCATCAAAGCTAGGTACTTGATTACTCATTCTTTTTCTTGCCATCTATCTAACCCCCATAAAAAACTAACTAGATAAAGTGATAATATATTTTTAAATTTTATTATTTTTTATAATTATCCTTCACTTTCACATAATTCTGCGCCGAATAAGGAAGGAACGCCATTTCTTTTTCAGTCAGTGCACGAACTTGTTGTACTGGACTACCAACATAGAGATAACCACTTTTTAAAACTTTACGTGGTGGCACAAGACTACCAGCACCAATCATTACATCATCTTCAATAATCACATCATCTAAAATCACAGTATTAATGCCGATCAAGACGCGATTACCAATCGTACAACCATGTAAGGTTACATGATGTCCAACGGTCACATCCTCACCAATCACTAAAGGTGAACCATTTGGTTTAGATTGATTTTTATGGCTGACATGCAACATACAATGATCTTGTACATTACTATTTTTGCCAATCTGAATTGAATTCACATCACCGCGAATCACGGCAAAAGGCCAGACAGAAACATTCTCAGCAAGTTTTACATCACCAATTACCACTGACATATCATCAATGTAACAACTTGAATCTATATCAGGTTTTTGGTCTAGATAAGGGCGAATGTTGTTTGACATAGCAGTATTCGATAGAAGATTTAAAAGAATTATAAAATAAAAAAGCACCCAAGCTAAATAGCATGAGTGCTTGATTTCACTATTCTAAAATTAGAATAAGTTACTGAAGAACATTTTGATGTGATCAATCATACGCGCAAAGAAACCCGCTTCTTCGACAGGTTTTAAAGCGACAAGTGGCTTCTCAGCAATCACTTTACCATCAAGGCTTGCAACTAATTTACCTACAACTTGACCTTTCGCTAAAGGCGCGTTCAATTTAGGTTGAACTACAAGTTGAGTTTTAATGTTATCCGCTCGACCTTTAGGCATCGTTACGCTGAAGTTCTCAGCTAAGCCAATTTGAACCTCATCTTCTTTACCGAACCAAACTTTGGCTTTAGCAAGTACTTGGTTTGCAGGTTGAACATTAACAGTTTCAAAGTTTGCAAAACCCCAAGCAAGTAAAGTACGTGTTTGGCTTGCGCGCTCATTCATGCTTGGTGTGCCGAAGATGACAGAGATCAAACGCATTGGCCCACGTTTACTTGAAGTTGTTAAGCAATAACCAGCTTCATTTGTATGACCTGTTTTTAAGCCATCAACACTTGGGTCAGTGTAAAGTAGGGCATTACGGTTGCCTTGCTTGATACCATTAAAGGTAAATTCTTTTTCTGAATAAATTGGGTAATATTTAGAACTGTCTTTGATAATGTGCTGAGCAAGAACAGCCATATCTTTCGCAGTAGAATAATGACCATCAGCAGGCATACCTGTTGAGTTGATGAAGTTTGTATTCACCATACCAACACGTTTTGCTTCTTGGTTCATCATGTAAGCAAAAGTACCTTCATTCCCTGCAATGTGTTCAGCCATTGCTTTAGACGCATCGTTACCTGACTGAATAATGATACCGCGTAACATTTCTAGAACTGTTGCAGTGCCGTTTAATGGAACATACATACATGATTCTGAACTGCTACCACGACACCACGCAGATTCATTCATGCGTACTTTTTCGTCTTCAGTTAATTCACCCTTTAAAAGTTTCTGTTCAATGATGTAGCTTGTCATCATTTTAGTCATTGAAGCAGGCGCAAGTTTTTCATTTTCATTTTTTGCAGCGAGAATCTGACCAGTCTCATAATCCATGAGTACATAGGATTTATTATTTAATTCTGGTGGCGCAGATAGGACAGTTGCTGCATAAGAAAAGCTTGGCAAAAGTAGTAATGCAGCAAGAGCGCTTTTTTGAGTCATTCTAAGTGGTTCCAATATCTTGTGTGAAGCAGTAGAGCCTAGCATTTTAGGATAAAGCAAAGCCGACTTCTATGGGCGAAGTCGGCTTTTTCATACAGTATTGTAACGAATCGGTTACTTAGAATAATAATTCCGAACATCATCACAGATTTGGCGATTATCTTCTTCAGAAGCTGCTTTTGCATCTGCGCGTGCTTCTTTTAAAGCAGCTTGGAAATCTTTGCTTTTTGCGCGTTTATTGAGGACTTCAACAGCATTTGGATCGTTGTTTAAATAAGCTTTAACTAAGTTTTCATAAGCTTTATTAAACTTGAGATCTTTTCCGATTAATTTAGGGCAAGTCTCAGAAATGACATAGATCGCAGCAAGCTCTTGAGGCGTGACGCTGTCAGTTGTTGGAGTAACTTCAATTTTCTCAGTCTCAGACTTTTTGTCAGCTGCAAAAACTGTAGGAGATAAAGTGCTAGACGCGATGAGAAATGATAAACCTAGTGTTTTAAAAACATTTTTCTTCATAAGAAACCAAACTCAAAACAAGACTTAAAGAATTTTAATAACTTATAGCATAAAGTAAATTTAAAATTGTATCTTTGCTGTAGGAACGATGGAGAAATTGTGGTTTTAAATTTTCATAATCTCAGACATTGCAACAATGCTGAGATGAAATTGTACTGAGGTTTATAAGCTTTATTTCTCCTAATATGCCTAATATAGATGAATTTACTTTTCGTATTATTATAAAAGTGGATGCGGTTAATAGAACTGTCCTCTAAATAACTAAGTTAGATAAAAAGACGAGTGAAAATAACAAATCTGTATCGAACAGGAGTAATAAAATGAAGACAAAATTCACAGGTGGTATTGATATCGCCCTTAAACTTCCACCACATCAATTTGAAGAAACGGTCATATTTTATCGCGATGTGATTGGCCTTAAACAAATTACAGAAAAAGGCACAGCAATAGGTTTTGAATTTGGCCCTGTCAATTTATGGATTGATGTTGCATCGGGAATGAGTCAGGCTGAGCTTTGGCTTGAACTATTTACTGATAATTTTTCTGAAGCTGCTGAATATTTGAGAGACGCTGGGGTAGTACGTTGTGATGCGATTGAACCTTTAGCTGAAGGTTTTCGAGGAGGTTGGATTATTAGCCCAGCCAATATTGTTCACATGGTCCGTGAACCTGATGCTTGGTAGTGATTGTTTAAGACGGGCTTCACTCATTTTGTGAGTAGATTAGGGATGTGGTTTTAAAGTGCCATATTTTAAAACCACATTGATGCTTTTAGAGGATTACTCTTCGTAATTCAATACATCTTCACAAACTGATTTTTGCTCAGCTTGGCCGACTTCTTTTGCTGCTTGACGCGCATCTGTCAGTAGATTTTGGAACTCGCTATCTTTTTGCAAGCTGTCTATAGTCGTGGACTTATTTGAGTAGTTACTTAAATAAGAATTAACAATTTTCTTAATATTTTGATCAAACTTTGCATTTTTACCAATAATGCTTGGACACATTTCGATCAGTACTTGTGCATTCGCGATATCATCTTTAATCAATGCATCCGCTTCAGCTGCTGAAACTGCTTCGTCAGCAAAAACCGTTGGTGCAGTAAGAAGTGCGAAACTCACCCCAAAAACTCGAATAAAATTAGATAAATGTCTCATAGTTACTTAAATTTCTAATACTAAGAAGTAATAAATATATATAATTCAATGAATAATTCAATTGAAAAAACTCAGCAGTAATATTTGAAGAGATAGGATTTTAGTGAATATTTTAATTGCAAATGATGATGGTGTTTTCGCTCCTGGTATTCAGGCTTTAGCACATGCTTTGAAACCTTTAGGTCGAGTGGTTGTAGTTGCGCCTGAAAGCGAGCGCAGTGGCTTTTCAAGTGCTTTAACGCTAGATCGTCCTTTACGTCCAGTGCAAATTTCGGAAGATGTTTGGGCGGTAAATGGTACACCAGCAGACTGTGTTTATTTATCTATGAATGGTCTGTTTGATTTTGAATTTGACCTAGTCGTGAGTGGTATCAATAGCGGTGCTAACTTAGGCGATGACGTTTTATATTCAGGTACAGTGGGCGCTGCATTTGAAGGTCGTTTAATGAAACATCCAGCAATTGCAGTCTCATTATCTGGTTCAAATGTACGTTCTTATGAACACCCTCAAGCATATGCACAAGCAGCAAAATGGGTGCATGATTTCATTGCTAATGGCTTACCGATTTTACCGCCACGTCATATTTTCAATATTAATATTCCTGATGTTGAAGAAATCAAAGGTGCTCAAATTACTTATCAAGGGCGTAGAGCGCAGTCAAAACCGATCACTAGTCATGTAGATCCGCGTGGCCGACAAGTTTATTGGATTGGACTCGCAGGTGAAGCTGTAACAGAACCTCAACCCGCTTCGAGTCACATTCAATCTGATTTCTTTGCGGTATCGAATGGATATGTCAGTATTACGCCGATTCAGATGGATGCAACAAATTATGCTGTGCTTGATGATTTACATGCTCTTGTAAATGGTTAGCGGTGGCTCTGTTATAACTTTGTGAATATAGAATGTGAAAACTCGTTTTTTTTCACTATTTTGGTACTCTAGGGCCGAAAATAAATTAAGCTTTTTTAAGATGGGGGTGAAGATGCACTTAAACCAAGTCTCGATTTTTCTATCACAGAAGATGATTAAAACAATCGTATTGTCTATGGCGGTAGCAACAACGGCGGCTATTGTGACTGGTTGTGCATCTAAACCGCAAATCCACGGCGGAACGCGTTTTGCTCAAGCTCCAAATTATTACACTGTTAAATCGGGTGATACATTAAGTGGCATTGCAAACCGTTATGGAATGAACTATCTTGATATTGCTGCGCTTAACGATATTGCACCGCCGTATCGAATTTATGTAAACCAATCTTTACGTTTGAAAGGTTCAGCATCTAAACGTACAACATCAACGCAAACGATTACACAAACTGCGCCGATTCAACGTCAAAGTATTCAGTTGCCTACGCAACAGCCTGTAGCACCGAAACCAGTTGTTCCAGTCGTTCCTGTAAATCCAACCTCATCTAATCTTGCTTCAAGCCTGCGTTGGGTTAAGCCATCAAATGGTCCTGTCATTCAAGCATTTAATTTGGCGAGTAATGTCAAAGGAACACGTTACGGTGGAAATGAAGGTGATCCAGTATTTGCTGCTGCCAATGGTCAGGTTGTTTATGCTGCTGATGGTCTAAAAGAATATGGTAACTTAGTGTTGGTTAAGCATATTGATGGCTATATCACAGCGTATGCACATAACAGCAAAATGCTCGTGAAGAGTGGCGATAATGTCACTGCTGGTCAGAAAATCGCTGAAATGGGTTCTTCAGGTGCAACACGCGTGATGCTGGAATTCCAAGTTCGTTTAGATGGTAAACCAGTCAATCCAACTACAGTTTTACCAAATTAATTTTTCTTTTTGGCAAAACAAACTTTCAACAAATTGTTAATAATCACTGGTCTAAGACTAGACTTCTCTGTATACTCTTATAGATTGCTTTAATTAGAACAATAAGCATATAAATAAATAGAGGGAAGTCTATGTTAGATCAATTGCGTGCAATGGGGGTCTTTGCGTGTGTTGTAGAGAAAAGTTCTTTCAGTGGTGCAGCGAGAGAATTAGGAATTACAACAAGTGCAGTCAGTCAGCAAATCCGTTCTTTAGAACAAGAAATGGATGTCACTTTATTACATCGTTCAACACGTAAGCTTAGTCTTACTGAAGCAGGGCAAGCATTCTTTTTAAGTTGTCAAGAAATGCTCGCAGCGGCTGAACGAGGTAAAATTCGTATTAATGAGTTACGTGATGATCTGGTGGGTGATTTACGAATCTCGACTACACCTGAGTTAGGTGCATTACATGTTATCCCAGCACTTTCTCATTGGATGTCAGCGCATAAGGGCTTGGCAATTCATTTTGAAGCAGATCATCGTTATATCGACTTAATTGAAGAGCGGATTGATATCGCTGTTAGAATGAGTCTAAAAATGGATGATCATAATCTAACAGCAGTTCCACTGGCTCGTGTCGATCAAGTATTGGTTGCTTCGCCAAGCTATCTGAATCAATCTTTGCCGATTACGCGACCAGAAGACCTTCGTCATCATGAGTTGCTTCCAGTAACCTTAATGCAAAATTATCAGCATTTTGCATTCCGTCATGGATTGAGTGGTGAAGTGGTAAATGTAGATATGAAAACGCGCTTAGGTACGAATAACGTTTTTGTCGCGAAGTCACTCTGCCAACAAGGACATGGTATTGCACGTATTCTTTATATGGATATTCAAAAAGAGTTAATCAATGGCTCATTGGTCGAGGTATTGCCTGACTGGCACATGCCATCTTATACCTTGCATGCTTTAACATCGAAACGTGAACAATATCCAATGAAAGTTCATCGTTGTATTGATGCATTAAAGCAATATTTTGCACAACTCCCTGGAGGCCGTTCCTTGCAAGGGGTAGCCTAACAAAAAAGCCATGTTCCGAGGAACATGGCTTTTTCTTTTAACGATGTTTCTTTTTACTGAGAGTTTTTAGCGTTTTAGCTTCAGCAAGAGCTTCCTCAGAAGCTTTGGTATCGGCTTCATCTTTTTTAGACTTCTTACGTTTTTTCTTTTTCTTTGGTTCATCCTCTTCTACAGCTTCACCATCTTCTATCGCTTGCCAGTACTCAAGTTGTTCCATCACCGCAGCATAGATTGAGTTTTTGCTGTAACGACCCTTTTTATCAAGTGTTCCTACTGGACGAGCCATTAAAATTTCTAAAGCTTGATCAATGGTGTCAATCGCATGTACGTGGAATTGCCCACTTTCAACGGCATCAATAACATCTTGACGTAACATGAGGTGTTGCATGTTTTGACGAGGAATGATGACACCTTGTTTACCTGTGAGTCCTTGCAGCTTACAAGCATCGTAAAAGCCTTCAATTTTGGCATTTACGCCGCCAATTGGCTGAACTTGTCCTAATTGGTTCATTGATCCAGTAATTGCCCAAGATTGATCAATTGGAATCTGACAAATCGCAGAAATGAGTGCAGAAAGTTCAGCTACAGTTGCACTATCACCATCCACTTGTCCATAACTTTGCTCAAAAGCTAATGCTGCTGAGAAGTGCAGAATTTGTTCACGACCAAAGTGAGCTTTGAGGAAGCTCGACATGAGCAATACCCCTTTAGCATGTAATGAACCACCTAGCTCAACACTACGTTCGATATCTAAGATATCACCACCACCTTGATAAACTGAGGCAGTGAGGCGAGAGGGTAAACCAAACTCGACATCAGCATAGTGAATTACAGATAGAGCATTAATTTGACCTAGACGATGACCTGAGGTTTCTATCAGTTGAGTGCCACGGGATAGATCTTGCCAGTAAAGCTCACGTAAATACCCTAAGCGATATTGACGATGATGAAGCGCTTGATTCACATGCTGATCCGTTACGATTTTATCGCCACTTTTGAAAGCATGATGATGTGCTTCACGGATTAAATCACCCAGCGTAGACGCATGTAATGAAAGTGAACTTTGATCTTCTGCTTGGCGACTTGAATCGGTGAGCAAAGCGGCTAAAGCCGAACGATCAAATGGAAGTAACTTATCTGCTTGTACGTAGTCTGCAATCAACTGCATATATGCTTGTTCATTACTGTCATTACGTTGTAATGTATCAGTAAAATCAGCACGAATTTTGAAAACGCTACCGAGTTCAGGCTCAACTTCTAAAATTTCATAATAGATTTCAGGTTCAGCAAGAAGTACGACTTTGAGATCCAAAGGAACAGAAGCAGGTTCAATTGAAATACTGCCAGTTAACGTCAGCATATGTTCAAGAGATGAAAGCTTAAGTTGTCCTGATTTAAGTGCGCGCTTTAAACCTTGCCAAGCATAAGGTTGCTCAAGTAGATGCTCAGCCTCAAGCATGAGGAAGCCACCATTCGCTTGATGTAATGAACCCGGACGGATTAAGGTAAAGTCTGTCGTGATCGTACCATTATGAGTAAGCTGTTCAACATGCCCAAGTAAGTTATAGTGAGTTGGGAAATCCTCAAAAATAACAGGCGCACCACTATTTGGTTTATTCGATACGATGACATTGGCTTGATAACGAGAAGGGACCCGATTAAATAAAGCAGGCGTAAAGTCATCCTCTTCCTGTTCTAAAATCAGTTCAACATTATCGATAATGTCATCAGCATATTGTTTAAGAAATTGCTCTAAACCTTTAACTTCTTTGTTTTTGTTTAGAATCAGGTCAACACGCGGCATAACCACTTGTGTCGCAATTTCTCGATTTAGGCTAGACACCTGATCTCGCGCATCATCTTCCAAATCACCAAGATGTAGACCAAGTCGGTCTAATTTTTTTTCCATATAGCGAATATTGGAGGTAATCTCAGCGCGTTCTTTATTGCTAAGCGTATCAATATCTTCTTGCGTCAACTCATGATATTCATCATCTCGAAGCTGCATTGGAATGAAGACATGTTTGTCATTACGGGAAATAAGCTTAAGGTCTAGGTCTTCACCTTCTTTAGTCAGTTCAACTAATGCTTGCTGTTGAACTTCACCTGTCGCTTGGCGAATACGTTCGATACGATTGTGGTAGCTTTCAGCGCTAAAGCGACGTTCGAGCTGTTTTAAAATAACCTGCCATGCTTGTTGTAAAGCATTTTGAAATTTGGTTCCTTGCCCAGCTGGGAAGCGTAAAGCAATCGGTTGTCTTGGATTTTTGAAGTTATTGACATATACCCAATCATCTGGGGTTTGCATGGTCTTGGCATGTTGCTGTAACAAACGTTTAATCATTGTGCGTTTGCCTAGCCCCGCTGTACCGACTGCAAATATGTTGTAGCCAGAATAAGGTAAAGAAATTCCAGCCTCAACAGACGCGCGTGCACGATCTTGCCCAAGAAAATTATTGAGCGGTTTGATACGTCGAGTCGAGCTTGGAATTTCTAATAAATCTGGAATATGTGTCAGTTGTTCTGCTTTTAAAGCTGTTTTAATTAGTGTTGGTTTGATTTCCGTCTGTTCAAAAGCGCTTGGGAATGAATTAAGTGTTGCTGTAATCGTGTTTGTTGGTGTTGATGATAAAGCTGTTGCAGTCATTTGATCGAGTTTTTGGGTCATTGCTATCCAACAAATAAACGTTAGTTGAGGGTTTGGTCATTTGATATTCCAGATATGCTTATATGACTGACAAAAACTTGCTTTATTTTTGAACTAGGTTGCAAGCATATTTGAAGTATCAATCGACTCTCTTAAAGGTATACAGTTTTAGGCCTAAAGATCAAGCGAACTTGTGTTTTTTATCGACAAAACAAAACAATGGTTGCATAAAGCAACTTGCAAGCAATCACAAGAAACGATTGAATAAGCACATTCACGCATATTCATGGAAAATAATAAGCAATGACGACTCAAGCCTCTGGTTGGGCAGCTGCATTTAAAGCTTTTTTAGATCGCCGTGCTCTGATTATGTTATTTCTTGGTTTCTCTGCGGGGATACCAATTCTATTGATTTTTTCTAGCTTATCATTGTGGCTAGGTGAGGCTGGTATTGATAAAAGTGCAGTGACTTTTTTTAGTTGGGCTGCATTAGGGTATTCATTTAAATTTGTTTGGGCACCATTGATTGATGAGTTACCTGTACCATTTTTGACGAAGTTGTTAGGTCGTCGACGTGCTTGGCTGTTAATTGCACAGTGTTTGATTATCTGTGCCATTTGTATTATGGCCTTTTCTGATCCAGCGCTTGGGCAAAGCTATTTAATTCAAATGGCGGCTGGAGCCGTTTTACTTGGTTTCTCTGCTGCTACCCAAGACATTGTGATTGATGCTTATCGTATTGAGCTTGCTGAAACAGAAATGCAGACAGTGTTAGCATCAACATACAATGCAGGTTATCGAATCGGGATGATTGTTGCTGGGGCTGGCGCATTATTCTTAGCAGCCTATTTAGGTACAGCAAAAGGTAATTATATTTACGAGGCTTGGAAATATACTTACTTAGCGATGGCAGCCGTGATGGCAATCGGGATCATCACAACACTCAGTATCCGTGAACCTCGGGTTAATCGCGTTTATAAGCATTATAAAACCACAGATTATTACCGCTTGGTCTTTGTTTTCTTTATTGCTGTTGCAACTTTTGTCTGTTGTTATATTTATTCGGATGACATTATTCAGTATTTGCAAACCCAATGGAAAATCAATGACAGCATACTGAAATTTTTGATGGAGGCAGTTCGTTTTCTCAGTTCAGGTGCTGGTGCTGTTTTTGTCGCTTCTTTATTAATTAAACTAGGTGTAGTGAATAAGCAAATGGCGCATGAAACATGGGTTGCGCCGATTTTAGATTTCTTTAAACGGTATGGTGTTAAGCTTGCACTTGTACTTTTATTGCTGATCGGTTTCTTCCGTATTTCAGACATTATTGCGGGTGTAATCTCGAATGTGTTCTATCAAGATTTAAATTTCAGTAAAGAGCAAATTGCTGAAGCGGTTAAAATTTATGGTGTTTTATTCAGTTTGGTTGGTGGTTTCTTAGGTGGCTTATTAGCACAACGCATGAATATTATGAAGCTCATGTTTGTTGGTGCTGTTTTGGCGAGTTCGACCAATTTGATTTTTATTGGTCTGGTCAAGTCAGGTAAGCCGCTTGATCAAGTTGAATTGCAAATCGGGGATAAGCATTATCAAGTAAAAACTGATGAAGTTGGATATTGGAAATTACAAGTACCGAATCAAGAATTGTTAAATGCCCACTCGGTACAAGTCAGTACTCAGTATCAAAATCAGGCTGACTCAAAAATCAAACTGGAAGTTCCATATTTGATTGAAACAACGCAGCCTCAAATTCAATTGTTGCCGATTAGCAGTGATGATCAGCTAACCGCAAATGAATTGAAGCAAAGTTTGGTTGTGAAAGGGCAGTTGGCTAATGTATCCATAACAGATTTGGATAGTGAGCGGCCTGTCGTCTTAAAATTAGATGGGCAAGAGTTTGTCGCAAAAGTTGATCAGAGTGGTTTATTTAATGGTGTAATTGATGGCAAGGCTTTACAAGCATCATCAACTAGAAAAATTACAGCTTTAGCGAATTTGACAAATAATAACGGCAATCAGTTATTGGCTACGCGACAATATCAAATCAATACAACAGCTCAAGCAAACTCTGCCTTGGATATTGACATTCAACCTGTTGCGGTCGTAAGTCCTGATCAGCAAGGTTCAGTCGAGCTTTCCGGTAAAATCATCAAAACTTATAGTTCTTTATGGCTTTACATGGCCATCATTATGGATAATTTAGCTTCTGGTTTAGCCGGTGCCGCATTTATTGCATTTTTATCGAGTTTAACCAGTGTTTCGTTTACAGCGGTTCAGTATGCCATTTTCAGCTCATTAATGACCTTAACACCAAAACTGTTAGGCGGTTATTCGGGCACAATTGTCAGCAATATTGGTTATCCGAATTTCTTTTTGATGACAACTTTAATTGGTATACCTATTTTAATTCTCGTGGTTTGGGTTGCTAAACTTTTACGTGACCATGAGAACCAAACAACACAACAGGCAGGTGAATAAATATGCGCATGTTACATACGATGCTACGAGTAGGCAATTTAGAGCAATCTTTAAAGTTCTATACTGAAGTGCTTGGTATGAAATTGCTACGCAAACGTGATTATGAAGAAGGGCGTTTTACTTTGGCTTTCGTTGGTTATGGCGACGAAGAAAACAATACGGTGCTTGAACTCACCCATAACTGGGATACATCTAGTTATGAATTAGGTAATGCATACGGACATATCGCGATTGGTGTTGATGATGCCTATAAAGCATGTGAAGAGATCAAGGCGCGTGGTGGTAAAGTTGTGCGTGAAGCTGGACCAATGAAAGGTGGTGTAACGGTAATAGCATTCGTTGAAGATCCTGACGGTTACAAGGTTGAATTAATTCAACAGGATAAAAATGCACGTAATAACTAATTTGAATTCATCTTAAGCTGAAGAATTCTCATTTAAAAGCGCTAGCATTATTTATATAGCCCAGTATGATGTGTTGATCAAATGGTCAACAATATTATATTGGGCTTTATCATAATTAGTGGGTGAATAGGAAAAAGTTATGTTGAAACTTTTGGCATTGGATCGCTTTACAATATTCTTGGTTGCGATGGTGTTACTCGCAACATTTCTGCCTGTTTCAGGCCAACTAGCATCCTATTTCAATATTTTAACGACCGCTGCAATCGCAATACTTTTCTTCTTACACGGTGCGAAGCTTTCTCGGGAAGCGGTTGTGGAAGGCATGTTACATTGGAAAATGCATGCTTTAGTTTTTGCTTTTACTTTTCTTATTTTTCCCGTGATTGGATTACTCGCCAAACCTATTTTAGAGCCACTTTTAGGCCAGCAGCTTTATTGGGGCTTCTTGTTTATGTGCTTTTTGCCATCAACAGTGCAATCTTCAATTGCCTTTACTTCCATTGCAAAAGGTAATGTCGCTGGAGCGGTGTGTAGTGCTTCTTTCTCTAATATCATCGGTATGTTCATTACACCGATTTTAGTGAGTTATTTCATTTTAGGTCAGAGCCAACATGGTTTTGATCCAACAAAATCTATTATTCAAATTACTTTATTGCTGTTAGTTCCTTTCATTTTAGGGCAATTATTAAGGCCTTATATTTTCCCGTTGATGGTGAAAGTGCCAAGCTTAGTGAAAGCTTTTGATCAAGGCTCGATTCTGATGGTGGTATACGGTGCATTTAGCAGCGCTGTTGTAGCTGGTCTATGGCATCAGGTGAATGGGATCACTTTGCTTTATCTGGTACTTGCTTGTTCAGTTCTTTTAACGATTGTGATGTTGCTTGCGTTATATCTACCGAAATGGCTGGGCTTTAATCGTGCTGATCAAGTGACGATTTTCTTTTGTAGTTCTAAAAAAACTTTAGCGAGTGGTGTACCCATGGCGCAAATTTTATTTATTGGCCAACCATTAGGTATGATTGTTTTACCTATCATGATTTTCCACCAAATCCAGTTAATGGTGTGTGGTGTGATTGCGAATCATTGGGCAAAATCGAAGCAAGAATAGTTCGCATAATTTGATTTGTTGGCGTATAATGCTCGCCACTTGTTGGCTTTGCTCTGATCTTAAAGGTCTCGGTGGGTCAAAAGAAATGGTCTGTTGTGGTGTTGATCTGCAAGTGCAAAAACACTTTGCTTTCCTCAAATTGAGAGTGATCAATTGCGATAACAGCTTAAGCCTTTCTTGTTAATTAGGAGCATCGACCATGCGCGCCGATATTCACCCAAAATACGAAAAATTAGTTGCTACTTGTTCATGCGGTAACGTAATCGAAACTAAATCTGCACTTGGTAAAGAAACTATTTACCTAGACGTATGTTCAGCTTGCCACCCATTCTACACTGGTAAACAAAAGAATGTGGACACTGGCGGTCGTATCGACAAGTTTAAACAACGTTTCTCTGGTATGTCACGTTCTATCAAACGTTAATATCAAGAAAGAAAAAACGGGCAATTTGCCCGTTTTTTTGTGCCCTTAATTTTACGCTTTACCTTAATAAAAGGTGAGGAGTCATCAAACTCCTCAACGTGGACTATTGGTCTTGTACATCAGTTAAGCGGTCAAGTTTCTTCTGGAAATAATTACCTTGTAAGAAACGCGCTTCAACATTCCATGCATTCGCAAAAAGATTCATATCATTCAGATCAATTAAGAGAATTTCTACAGATTTTATTCCTATGAAATGTAGAATTTTTTCTTGCAGCGTAGCCATATCTTTATCTGAAGCCAATTGCTTGGTTAGCTTATTATCGAAGCTCAAATATTGTGTATCAATCTGATTGAGGATGGATTCGCTATACAGTGAATTACCAAAGTTACGGATAGAAATTTCAGCACCGTGTTGACGAAGTAAAGCGATTTGAGGTTGTGCTTGAGATAAATTCTGTTGTAACGCCAATTCTGAGAACTGAAGAATTAATGGATGCGCTTGTTTACTTCCAATAATGGTCAGTAATTTTGCAATTAATTCAGGTAATTTCTTGTCATTCAATAAAATATGATGGTTGAGGTTAACAACGAGTTTGGCTTTGGGATATTGGGTAATGAAGTTATGTAATTGCTTACATGCCTCAACCAAGATCCAGCGATCTAATTGTACAGATAACTCAGGATCATCTTTTAAATCACCAAGATCATTTAAATCTTGCCACTGATTGTTATGAATAAACCCACCAGTGACTTCATAGGTATGCGTATATTGATCTTGTTTGTCATAGAGCTGCTGATATTTCAGATGAATATCGCCAGCATCAAGTTTTTGTTTTAACTCTTGTAATAATGTTAATTGAACAGCCTTTGGAATATGTTCTGTAGTGAGACCAATGTCAGCATCAATTTTTGGTGTATTCAATGTTGGCAATTGTGATGAGAATGCTTTCGTCAAAATTTGCTCGAATGCAGTTTGATCATTAATTTGCTTGGGAAGTTCGCTATATCCCAGTTTCAACTGCAAAGGGAAGGTGTATTGTTCAGTCGCTAGCAACTGCGGCTTTTGTAGGCTGTTTAAACCAATCAATAGTGAATTTAAAACTTCTTTTGACTCAGCTTGCAATAAGCCTGCATGAAGTGATTTCTCAATCTGATAGATTGGAATATTTACTTGCTCTTTAATGAAGTTTTGAATGTTTGAAAAATACGCTTTAGTTCCACGCCAGTCATTTTGGAAAACCTCATTTGGGCAGTGATTTAAACTAAATAAAACTAAAGCATTTACATTCGCTGGGTGGTTGGTTAAATGGCGATTAATTTGTTGTAAGGCAGTATTTAGACTTGAAACTTTCTCTGCCACGACTGGTGCAGCTGAACTAGTAGGTGTTGATATACTAATTGATGAACCACATTCGATATTGAGTTGAATTTCATCTTCATCGCCAGAAGGAATAAACTCGACTTGCAAAGGATTATTCTTGACAGTTGGATTTTGAGTATGAAGTTCAAAACGCCCATGCTCAAATTGACCTTGTGAAATCTTTTTAAAGCGGAGTTTAAATTGAGCTAAATCTTCTGGTTGTAAAACGTCAAGAATTGGTAAACCAATCAGATCATCTTCGCTGTTGAAGCCAAATAAATTTGCATATTCTGCATTGGCACTCATGTGAATACCTTCTTGCAAAAGAGCAACGGCTTTGTGGCTCTCAGCAGCTAAGGATTGTGCTTGAGTTTGTGCGGCCTCTAATTCATTCAATAAACGATGTTCAGCTTGAACTAAACGACTGTATGAGAGGGCACGAACAATACTGATATAGAACGCTTCAGGTGCTTTTAGGTTTAAGACATCGTAAATGCCTTTATGAATGTAGCTTTGATATTGATCAGCACTGTAATTTTCTGGCTCTAATAATAAAACGGGCAAGCTTGGCTGAGCTGATGCTTGAATTAAGGACAGTGTTTGTTCAATTTTTAAATCGTAGGCACGCCCAAAAATGACAATGTCCCAAGGTAAGTTGAGTTGTTTTTCAAAAGCTTTGAAGTCATCTAGTAGTGTTGCTTTCACCTGATGATCTTGTGAGGCAAATATTTCTAAGACTTGATTATAACGGAGTTGGTTATCATCAATAATTAATAAGCGTGTTTCTGTACGTTTTAACTTTTTAGAGAGTAAAGAATTTCTCACTTCAATGCTTCCCATAGATCTTGATCATTTGTATCCATATTATTTTGTGCCATGAATTTTTGTAGAACAGGCTGTTCTTCATCATTCAATAGTTCAAAATCAAATTGAATAAAGCTCTGGGTAATTAGCTGTGCCGTTAATAAATACACTTTTACTTCCTCTTTCCCCAATCGTAAATGAACAGCTTGCTGTTCTCTAAAAATTTGTGAACCTGGTAAAATTAAAGTTGTTTTTGTTTCATCCAAATTTTGGTTTTTTAATAAAAGTGCTGGATGATAGTTACTTACATGACGATCAGATTGGATACGTACGGCGCATGGGAAAATCTCTTGTGCCAATACTTCTAAACCTAATTCTAAGCTTTTTTCAGTGGATTGCTTTAACCAACGAATCACACCTCCACGCCAATGTCCATGAGATGTTTCTTTCACAAGAATATATTCACCTGTTCTTAAGTTTTTAGGTGCTTCTCCTGACCATTTAATACGGTAACCGTTAACACTAATATCAAGAATATCAGCTTGATAAACAGCCTTACTTTCTCTGCTTAGTCTTTGAATAGAGGACTCTTGGTTGCCTGAAGACTCTTTTTTATCCCATGTCGATAAAAACTTAGATTCACTTTGTAAGCCGTACCCATGTTCAAGTAATAATGTTTCTGAGAAATTTTTTGCTTTCGATAAATAAAAGTGAGCAGTTAATAAACCAAAACAAATATGAAGTTGAGCTGAATATTCATATCGTTCGTGGCGTCGTTCAGCAGTTGTGCCTAAAATGGTTTGTACGTGGAACTTTAATGCAGGTGTTAGATAAATTTTCTCATTCTTGGAAATATATTCTGCATTTTTATGTAAAGTCGCAGTAACGTGTTCAAGTAAACCGTGAGTACTGATGAAAATATTTGGATTAAAACCAGAACTTTGCTTTTTATTATAAATCGGTGGGTGATCTTTGCTTGTATCAACGACATACTTGGTTAAATCAGTTTCTTTTGGTAATAACTGAACCATTTTGGCCCAGTCAAAACTACATTGAAATAAGGCTTGAATTTCTGATTGGCGTATTTGATTGGTGTTAAAAATATCCATCAAAATCAGTTGAGCATATGCCTGACTGATATTATTTAAACTTGGCTTACCTGAGGTCTGCTCTATATTGGTATGCTGATATTTGTGCGTAATCGCTGCATCATAAAGTTGATGTGCAATGAGCCACTGGCCAGCAACAGGCTCACTATAGAGCATATGTTGTTGATATAAGAGTTGAGTAAGTTGCTGTAAAGCTTGAAATGTGGCGAGTGTTCTTGCTGTTTGTAGATTTTTTTTCTGATTGAGCGCAAAGATTGAAAACTTTTGGTGATCAATTTGATCATTACTACGTCGTACAATATTGATGTAAATTGCAGCGAAGTAGCAACGTAACAACATAGCTAGCTCAATGATATGTTCATTGCGATCTGAGCTAATCACACCCTGATTAAAAAAGTTTTTTTCAAGGCTTCCTAAAACATTTTCTATCGTTGGGTGAAGAGCTTGAATCAGATCGAAGCGGAGTGTTTCAGGGCAGTCTAATTCACTTAACTCTAACAGTGCTGCAAACAATGCTTTAGATGTGTCGCCTAATTGCATGATGGAGAGTGTTGAAATCCATTCATTAATACTTTTGGTATTTGCATCACAAAAGCTGAGTTTGTCCCGTGTGAGAACAGTTGGAATTTGAAAAATATCCGAAAATGCATTATTCATCATTGTAATCAATCTCAGAACGTTTGAACCCCAAAAAGCGGTGTTTTATTTTTTTCGCCCGCAATTTCCCTGACGAGTTTAGGAACTAAATATCCCGGCAAACTCGCTAATACATCACTATATATTTGATCTATCTTTGAAGAATCTAAATCAAAGTGCTGAGCACCTTTTACTTTATCCAGTACATGTAAGTAATAAGGCATTACTCGTGCATCAAATAAACGAAGACTTAATTCATTCAAAGTTTCTGCAGAATCATTCACACCTTTGAGTAAAACTGCCTGATTTAGCACTGTTATATGATGTAGTGATAACTGTAATAACTTTGAGCAGGTGAAGTCATCAAGTTCAGCTGCATGATTTGAGTGTACCACCACTACAATGCGTAGCCTACTGTTTTTTAATATAGAAATCAGTTCGTCGTCGATCCGATTTGGAATAACAATAGGAACTCGTGAATGAATTCTCAATATTTTGATCTGGGGGAGAGATGCTAGACGTTCTAACCATAACGCTATTTTTCGATTATTCAGCGTTAATGGATCTCCACCACTTAAAATCACTTCATTAATCTGCGGATTTTGTTCAATATACTGCTTAATATTTTCCCAATCATCGTTTTTAGGTAGATTTTCTTGATAAGGGAAATGACGGCGAAAGCAATAACGACAGTGAATCGCACATGCTCCAGTCAAGGTAAGCAAAAAACGTGATTGATATTTATGCAGTACCCCAGCCATTTGGTTTGCGGCTTCTTCACCTAAAGGGTCGGTGACAAACTCAGGATGATCTTCAAGTTCCAAATGGTGGGGGAGTACTTGTAGAAGTAATGGATCGAGAGGATCGCGGATGTTCATTTTTCCGACGAATGCACGAGGTACGCGTAATTTAAACTGTTCAGAGGCAAGGATTGCACCTGATAATAGCTGATCGGTGGATAGCTCAAGTAAATTTAACAGCTCTAGAGGATCAGTAATTAGGTCACTGAGTTGTGATTGCCAGTTTTGCTCTTGATGTAAATAGTTTATCATGCCATACGTTAAAATAGTGTTAGCCGAAGCTGTGCGCCCAGTCTAACATTAATAGATTTGAGTTTTAAGTTTGGAGTGCGCCTTTCATGGCCTATTATTCTACAAATGATTTTAAAGCAGGCCTTAAGGTTATGCTTGATGGCAACCCATGTTCAATCATGGAAAATGAATATGTAAAACCAGGTAAGGGTCAAGCGTTTAACCGTGTGAAATTACGTAACCTTCGTTCTGGTAAAGTATTAGAAAAAACATTTAAGTCAGGTGACTCTTTAGAAGCAGCTGATATTGTAGAAGTTGAAATGGATTACCTCTACAACGATGGCGAAATGTGGAACTTCATGGATCCTGTATCTTTTGAGCAAATCGCTGCTGACAAAACAGCAATGGGCGATGCTGCAAAATGGTTAAAAGACGATTCAAATGAAAAATGTACAATTATGTTATTCAATGGTGTGCCTTTAACAGTAAGCCCACCAAACTTCGTTGTACTTAAAATCGTTGAGACTGATCCAGGTGTTCGTGGTGATACTTCAGGCGGTGGCGGTAAGCCTGCGAAACTTGAAACAGGTGCTGTGGTACGTGTTCCATTATTCGTACAGCAGGAAGAAAGCGTTCGTGTAGATACTCGTACTGGTGACTATTTAGAGCGTGCATAATCGTTAAACACAAAGTATACGATTATCGAAGGGATGATGAAGAATCATCCCTTTTTTTATGCCAAAGTATTAGATAAATCATTTTTTATAACAGGTAAGCTAACAAAGATATTTCTTCTACAGAAAATATAGAAAGGGAAATCACAATAACCACAAGTTATGTATTTGAGAGGTTTTGAATGGAGACAACACAAGCAAAGTCAACACTTCCCTCAAAACTCCTATGGAGTTTGGTTGCCATTGTCGGGGCAATTTCATTTGGGATATTGGCTGTCAGTCGCGGTGAGCATGTTAATGCTGTTTGGCTCGTCCTCGCTGCAGTCTGCGTTTATAGCATTGCATATCGGTTCTATAGTTTATTTATTGCAAACAAAGTTTTTGAGTTAAACCCAAGACGTCTAACCCCCGCACATCGTTTAGCAGATGGCTTAGATTATGTCCCAACCAATAAATACGTATTATTTGGTCATCACTTTGCTGCAATTGCAGGTGCTGGTCCATTAGTTGGTCCTATTCTCGCCGCCCAGATGGGATACTTACCGGGAACAATTTGGTTGTTAGTAGGTGTGGTTATCGCGGGTGCTGTTCAAGATTTTCTTGTGCTGTTTATTTCGACCCGTCGAGATGGACGCTCTTTAGGTGAAATGGCAAAGCAAGAGCTTGGGACTTTTGCAGGTGTTATCGTGATGCTTGGTACATTAGGTGTCATGATTATTATTCTTGCTGTGCTTGCCTTGGTTGTTGTGAAAGCTTTAGCTCACAGTCCTTGGGGCGTATTTAGTATTGCGGCCACCATTCCGATTGCATTATTCATGGGTGTTTATATGCGTTATTTACGCCCTGGAAAAATTGCTGAGGTTTCGATTATCGGCTTTGTTTTGATGATGATGGCGATAGTTTACGGTGGTGATGTTGCAAAAGATCCTTATTGGGGACAGTTGTTTACCCTAAGCGGCACAGAGTTAACATGGGCACTGATCATTTACGGTTTTATCGCATCAGTTTTACCTGTATGGTTGCTACTTGCACCGCGTGACTATTTATCTACGTTCCTTAAAATTGGTGTTATTGCTGGTTTGGCAGTTGGTATTATTTTTGCCATGCCTGAATTAAAAATGCCTGCGGTGACGCACTTTATTGATGGTACTGGCCCAGTATTTGCAGGAAGTTTATTTCCTTTCTTATTTATTACAATTGCTTGTGGTGCAATTTCTGGTTTTCATGCACTTGTTTCCTCAGGTACAACGCCAAAATTAGTCGATAACGAAGTGAATATTCGTATGATTGGCTATGGTGGCATGTTGATGGAGTCATTTGTCGGTATTATGGCAATGATTTGTGCGACTGTACTTGATCCTGGTGTTTATTTTGCGATTAATACGCCTGCTGCAATTTTAGGTACAAGTGTTGATACAGCTGCTGAAGCAGTTCGTAATTTAGGATTTGTTGTCAGCCCTGAAATGTTGACTGTCTTAGCGCAAGAAGTGGGTGAAAGTTCAATTTTATCTCGTGCTGGCGGTGCACCAACCTTTGCAATTGGTATGGCGCATATCATTTCTGAGATTTTTAATAATCGTTCAATGATGGCATTTTGGTATCACTTTGCAATTCTGTTCGAAGCGTTATTTATTCTAACTGCTGTGGATGCGGGTACTCGTGCTTGTCGATTCATGGTGCAAGATACAGTCGGTATCGTCGTACCTGCAGTGAAACAATCTAGCTCATTTGTTGGTAATTTAATCGGTACTTTTATTGCTGTTGCTGGTTGGGGCTTCTTTGTCTATCAAGGTGTTGTTGATCCACTTGGTGGGATTAATTCGTTGTGGCCATTATTCGGTATCGGTAACCAAATTCTAGCGTCAATGGCTTTGATTC
The DNA here is from genome assembly GCF_000475335.1 of Acinetobacter sp. COS3. Classification (NCBI taxonomy): domain Bacteria; kingdom Pseudomonadati; phylum Pseudomonadota; class Gammaproteobacteria; order Moraxellales; family Moraxellaceae; genus Acinetobacter; species Acinetobacter sp. COS3. Next base: position 6,798 of record NZ_AXCD01000001.1, on the reverse strand, counting down.
TAGGTACAGTGATTTTGTTCAAAATGAAAAAAGAGAAGTATGTGTGGGTCACGATTGTTCCAACGATTTTCTTATTCATTACATCAATGACAGCGGGTTGGCAAAAGATTTTCCATGAAAATCCAAAAATTGGTTTCCTTGCGCAGGCAGATCGTTTTTCGAATGCGATTGCACGCGGTGAGGTACTTGCACCTGCTAAAACTGTTGCCGAAATGCAGACCATTGTGATGTCAAATCAGATCAATGCAGCTTTGTGTGCGTTCTTTATGATTGTTGCTGTTGTAATGGTAATTGCATCGATTGGAATTGTTCGCCGCGCATTGGCAAGCTCAACACCGACAGTGAATGAAGCACCAGCGGTTTATTCTGATGTTCCAATGACTGCAAATAGCATCAAAGGAGAATAATCATGGATTTTAAAATTGCTCGACAGGGTGGTGCGGTGATTGTAAAGATCATCAAATTTACCATCATGTCACAAAAACATTTGATTTTTTCACCCAGCAACTGGTCTCGTATTGCGACTTTGTGGCAACGTTTACAACAGAGCTTTCGGTTGATGGTTGGTGTGCCTGATTATGAGACGTATGTAAAACATATGCAGACACATCATCCTGATCTGACACCGATGGATGCGAAGACGTTTTATCGTCATTGTATCGACGCGCGTTATCCATCTTCAGGTGGAAATATGAAGAAGTGTCCTTGCTAGAAATCTTTTGATTTCTTTGAAAAAAAAACAAAACAGTGTATGTTGAATCATGCACTGTTTTATTTTGGGGAAAATATAATGTGGGGTACGGAAAAAGCTGCTGTTCAGGAGGAGAAATTAAAAAATCGAGAACTCGAACAAGATATTCAAAGCTTTAGCCCTAAGATCGAAAGGTTTTTAGTTGAGATTAATCAACTCATTTTAGATAAGCCTCAACAGACAAAATTAGCATTAAGCTGCTTGTTGGCAGGTGGTCATGTATTGTTCGAAGATTTGCCGGGATTGGGTAAAACCACATTGGCCAGTGCCTTGGCTCGTCTAGCAGGTTTGCATTTCCAACGGATTCAATTTACCAACGATATGCTAGCGAGTGATGTCATTGGTATTAATATTTTTAATCAAAAAGAACATCTATTTGAGTTTAAAAAAGGCCCTATTTTTACGCAGATTTTGTTGGCTGATGAAATTAATCGCTGTAGCCCAAAAACACAGAGTGCGTTACTAGAAGCAATGGAAGAAGGTGCTGTTACCGTTGATGCTGTGAATTATGAATTACCGCAGCCTTTTTGGGTACTCGCAACACAAAACCCGTTATTCCAAAGTGGAACCTATGCATTACCTGAATCTCAATTAGACCGATTTTTGATGCGGCTATCACTGGGTTATCCGTCACGCCAAGCAGAAAAATTGTTATTACAGCAAAACTCCCGCCAGTTTTTAATTCATCAGTTAGATGCTGTGTTTACGCAAGCAGATATTCTCCATTTAAGAGAGTTAGCAAAACAGGTTTATTTAAGTGATGCTGTGCTGAATTATATTTTAGATTTGGCGGCTGAAACCCGTAAACAAAGATATGGGCTTTCAACACGAGGTGTATTGGCGCTGAAAGCTGCAACTCAAGCTTATGCATTGGTTGAGGGGCGTGGATTTGTCACCAGTGATGATGTTCAATCTGTTTTTGTTGCTGTAGTTGCACACCGTTTGAGTCTAGGTGAAGTTGAAGCAAAACAGATTTTGCAGTCGGTTGAAGCCATGTAGTTGAGAGAAGGCACATGCAAAAAGGACTTAAGCAACAAGTTAGTCAATGGATTGCAAAGCGTTTTCAGGTGGATAGTGTTAAAACACTATTACAGAAAGATGTTTTAGTTTTTATTTACAAACAAGGTTTTCTCTATCTGATTCTGATTCTGATTACTTTTATCGCTGGAATTAACTACGGCAATAACTTGATTCTCGGTTTTTGCTTTTTATTAAGTGCGATTCTTTGTATTAGTTTTTATTTAACGTTTAAACAATTACATGACTTAAAAATTGAAATTGTCATGCCTGAGGTTGGTCAGGTTAATCAGCCATCAATTATTAGGTTAATGTTAAAACAACAAGATAAGACGGTACGATATTTACGGATAGAATCATCGCAACAAGAACAAATGATCTTTTTGAATCAAGTTCAACAAACTGTCGAACTTCCTGTTTTGCCTCAACAACGTGGCCTATATGAGTTTGGGGTGATCAAAGTCTATTCGACTTATCCTTTGGGTTTGGTCAGAGCTTGGACGTATTTATATCCTAAACAAAAAATATGGATTGCACCTAAAGCTCAAGATTGGCAAAAAGAACATAAAAACCAGCCGATGTCAGCACATGATAGTTTGGATGAATTTAAAGAATTACGTGCTTTGCGACAGGGAGATTCCTACCAGAACGTGGCATGGAAACAAGTTGCTCGAGGACAAGGATTCTTTATTAAAATGTTTGAGGCACAAGCGAATCACCAGCATTTGGAAATTGATTATCAACAGATTCCAGCCCTAGGGCATGAGGAAAAATTGAGCTTTATGATGGGCTTAGTTGAGCAATGTGAGCAGCTGGGTGATGACTATGCGTTAATTTTACCTCATGCACGATTAGAAAGTGGGCAAGGATATTCACAATTGATTCAAGCAAAACTTTTATTAGCGCAGGCTTAATCATGGCGAAGCAAATTTATTTCTGTGTATTGTCTACCCTAGCATTAGTATTGCTTGGCCAAGTTGCTTTCGCTCCAATCACTTTGAGTGGGGTGTGGGGGGGAATCTGGCTGATTTTGGTCTGGAGATACAACAAGCAAGTTATTACTCCGTTCCCAAAGCTAATATTGGTTTTATTTAGCTTGTTATCATTGGGGCTGATTTATATCAATTATCAGACTTTATTTGGGGTTGAAGCTGGGGTGGCTTTTCTCAGTACTTGCTTATTTGCAAAAAGCCTTGAAGCTAAAAACACACGTGATCTTTTGATTGTCTTCAACTTTGCTTTATTTGTCAGTGCAAGTTTGCTACTGCATAGTCAAGCATTTTGGATGGCAGTCATTGTATTTTTGACATTTGTAATGTGCTTGCTGGGCTTATATCGAATACAAACAGCAGCATTTAGCCAAAGTAAACTATCTTCTGGGCAACTTAAGCAAGATCTAAAACAGATCGTTAAATTTGTTGGTATTGCTACGCCGTTCTTTATTTTACTGTTTATCTTCTTTCCTCGATTGCCGCCGCTTTGGGCAATACCTATTCAGAACGATCGAGCGACAACTGGAATTAGTGACACAATGTCACCAGGTGATATTGCACAATTGTCTCAATCATCAGCTTTAGCATTTCGTGTGATTGCAGATATGTATCAACTCCCTAATCGGCAACAGTTATATTGGCGAGCATTGGTACTAGATCAATATGATGGTCGTACTTGGACGAGTAGTTTTTTCAATCAGCAATTAAAGACAGCATCATCAGCATCTCGATATGTTGATTATAAATATCTGCCTGCAGATGAACAATCTAATTGGATTATGGGATTAGAGTATTCGATTCCGCAGGAACGATATTTACAGCTTTATCAAGATGATAGTATTCGTCCAAGTAAGTTGATTAAGCGTAATCAACCAATACAAATGCAATGGTTAGGACGGACAACATCTGAACCCATTGTATTGTCAACAAAACAATTTGAATTAAATACTCGATATGGAAAAACTCAGGACCCAGAGGCACAACAGTTAGCGCATCAACTTTTTGAGCAAAGTCAAAATCAACCTGAAGAATATATCCAAACTGTACTTAATTGGTATCGAAAAAATGGTTTTGTATATACCTTGACTCCCGGGACTTTAGGGGGGGATCGAATTGATCAATTTTTATTTTATAGCCGTAAGGGTTTTTGCGAGCACTATGCTTCAAGTTTTGTAATGTTGATGCGTTTTGTTGGCATCCCTGCTCGCGTTGTAACTGGTTATCAAGGGGGGCAGCTTGCGATCGATGGGCAGAGTTGGGAGGTACGTCAACTCGATGCGCATGCATGGAGCGAAGTTTATATCGATGGCAAATGGAAAAGAATTGATCCAACAGCCATGATTGCTCCACAAAGGATTGATACAGGGATGCAAGATTATCTCGCTCAAGACCAGACGGTTTGGGGAGATGAGAGAGCACAAGGATGGCGATTGCAGCAGTTCAAATTTCTAAAAAATGTTCGGATTTGGAGCGATTATTTAAGTTATCAATGGCAGAGTAAAGTTGTCGGTTATGATGCGGAAAAACAAAAGAGTTGGTTATCTCGTTTGGGTTTAGATTCCACATATGGATATGTCATCATTCTAATCGTTGGTATTGGTGGTGTGCTATTGTTCTATGTAGGTTTTTATTGGTGGAGACAACGCCAACAACTAGTAGAATACCAGCGTTTAATTTTTAAGTTTCAAAAACAGTTACCTACGCCGATGCATAAGCGCCAAGCTGAAACCTTCCAAACATGGGTGCAACGTTTAATGAATTTTGTTGAAGATCATAAATCATTCGAGCAAGTAATTGTGTTATATCAAAAAATTGTTTTTATGGAGTGTGACAGTCCAAGTGATAAGCAATTGTTTAAGAAGTTGCTTAAAGACTGTGCGATTGAGATAAAACGATCTCAAAAAAACTTGTGAACCTTCTGAAAAATGAATATGATGCTTTACATTCTAGGTGTATAGCTCAGTTGGTTAGAGCGCTACGTTGACATCGTAGAGGTCTCCAGTTCGAGTCTGGATATACCTACCAAAATTTTATACTTAATTATCAATTAGTTAAGTCGCTAAAATTAAGGTAATTTAAGAGTTTTTAATGCTAAATTGGTCAGCTTGATGGTTTAAAATCGTCAAAATCTGCGTCAAAAACACCTTATTATTTCCGTTTTAGCACCAAAACGCCCCCAAGTTTACACTTGGGTTTTGTGTTTGGTGCTGCTACGACACCAAGGTGGATTTATGCAAAAACCAGTGAAGCGCGGCAATGCTTGGCGTATTCAAGTACGCTATAAAAATCTTAGAGACAGTGTCACACGTGATACTGCACGAGAGTGTGAACAATGGGCTGCTATTCGTTTACTTGAAATGAAAGCTGAGTATGATCCTAAAATAACTCAGATGCAAAAACCATATTTTTCATTCTTTGTCCTTTGTCAGAAATATTATGATGAAGTTGGATATAAGAAAAGAGGTAAATCCTTCATAAAGCAACAAATAAAAAGAGAAACATTTAAAAATTATTTTGGTGAACTTGCTGAAAAGTCAATTTATGAAATTAAACCTATTGACGTAAAAAAATGGCGAGATAAACGTTTAGAGAAAGTCGCACCTGGGACAGTACATCGACAAATGTGTTTATACACATCAGTTTTTAATTACGCCAAAAATGAACTTTTCTTGATTGAAGACAATCCATTCGCACAGGTCACTAAGCCAACTAAGCCTCCCGCCCGTAATCGACTAATAAGTCATAGTGAAATTGAAATCATACTTAAGGCGCTTAATTATAAAATTGGAACAAAGCCACAAACACCAAGACAGTATGTTGCATGGACTTTTCTTTTTGCGATTGAAACTGCTATGAGAAAAGGGGAGATTCTAGGGATTACGTGTAACAATATCTATCCTGACTACATACATTTGCCAATCACAAAAAATGGTGATGCTCGTGATGTTCCCTTATCTAAAGAAGCCCGTGATCTTCTAAACCTTATCCCTTACATGGATAGAGAAAAATTAATACCCCATAATTCCAATTCATTTAGATTAATTTGGCAAAGGGCAATTGGGAAAACAGAATTGAATAATGTAATTCACTTTCATGATACACGGCATGAAGCTATTACTCGATTTGTTAATAAACGCAAATTACCTGTGGAAATCTTGGCTAAAGTTACAGGACATAGGGATATTAAAACTCTGATTAATACTTACTATAATCCGACCGCTTCTGACATTGCTAAAATGATGAATGCATTTTCAAAGAAATAAGGGAGCAATTGCTCCCTTATTTTTTTCGATGTGCACCACGTCTGCTGGTGACATTAAGATTCTCTAAAATTGGTATGACTTCTGTCGGATCGTAAAGATGTTTGGTATCAGTACCCTTATTAAAGATTCGTAATTTTTCAATAAGTGTTTTCCGCGAGATACTGAATCTTTCTTGTAACCACGCTGCATCTACACGTTTGGGTAGTTGTTCTGTTTTAAGTTCAATGACTTTCCCGACTTTTGGAATAGTATCGTTTAGAAAAACTTGTGGAGGTGCATCAGATTCAATAACTATGACATATTTGTTTAGAATTCCCATATTATTTCCAATTAGAAAATAGATTTAAAAATAGTTGCAGAGGGTCAGCAATACAACTAATCGGAAATTGACTTTAACAAATTAATTAAAAAAAAGATGAGATATGTTTAAAAATCAAAAAAAATACTTATTTTTTATTATATCAGTAAATAATCTTTTGTTAGTTATAGATGATAACAACGTTAGCTACTTAGCTCATTTATTTTAAATGAGCTAACGTATACTACTTTTTCTTTTAATCTATGGATTTGTTATAAAAAGGATTTTTTGGGTCAGACAAAATAATATTTTTCTTAATATTAAAGCTCCTACCTTGCTCTGAAAATTTAAATTGTTCAATTTCAGACTTTGAAAACAATTCTTTTCTAAAATAATCTTTAGTTTGATAAAGCTCTATCATTTTAAGTGTATTCTCAAGATAATTCATTTCATTACTTTGTGATTTAAAAAATGATA